>NZ_JABBFY010000003.1 GCF_012927115.1 Sphingomonas sp. G-3-2-10
CCGCGGGATGGAGCAGCCCGGTAGCTCGTCAGGCTCATAACCTGAAGGTCGTAGGTTCAAATCCTACTCCCGCAACCAACACCACAATCGCAACAAACCCCCCATAACCGACGCGGGGATTTTTATGTGCGCTGCATAGCGCCAATCTTACGAAAAGGGCCGCGGATCTCGATGATCCGCGGCCCTTTTGCATTCTGGCTGTTTGCCGCTCAGTACAGCGCGTCGAGCCGCTCGCCATAGACCTGCTTGAGCACATGGCGGCGGATCTTCAGGCTCGGCGTCAGCTGCTCGTTCTCGATCGTGAACGGGCCGTCGGCGATGATGAACTTGCGGATGCGCTCGATCACCGAGAGGTCCTTGTTCACTCGCTCGACCGCCGCGCCCAGCGCAGCCTTGTAATCCGGATTGTGCGCCAGCGACTTGAAGTCGCACTTCTCGGCGTTCTTCGCGCACCATTCCTGGGTCCATTCGGGATCGGGCACGATCACCGCGGTCATGTACGGCCGCTTGTCGCCCGCGATCATGGCCTGGACGATCTCGCTCTGGAGAGTCAGCATGCCCTCCACCTTTTGCGGCGCGACATTGTCGCCCTTGTCATTGACGATGATGTCCTTCTTGCGATCGGTGATCTTGATCCGGCCGCGTTCGTCGATGATGCCGATGTCGCCGGTGTGGAGCCAGCCGTCTTTCAGGACACGTGCCGTCTCCTCGTCGTTGCGCCAATAGCCGTGCATCACCAATTCGCCGCGCACGAGGATCTCGCCATCGGGAGCGATCTTCACTTCGACACCCTCCAGCGGCGGGCCGACCGTGTCCATCTTGAGACCCGCGCGGGGGCGGTTGCACGAGATCACCGGGGCGCTCTCGGTCTGGCCATAGCCTTGCAGGAAGGTCAGCCCGAGCGACTGGAAGAAGATGCCGACTTCAGGATTGAGCGGTGCGCCGCCCGAGACCATCGCCTTGATTCGCCCGCCGAACTTCTTCGCCAGCTTGGGTTTGATCGTGGCGTTGAGGACCAGGCTCATCGTGCCGTCGCCCAGCGCATAGCTGCCCGTGGCGCGGCGGCCGCCGATCGCCATCGCGCGATCGAGCAGGAAGTTGGCGAGCTTGCCCTGCTTTTCCACCTGTTTGACGATGCGGGTGCGCAGCACTTCGAAGAGGCGCGGCACCACGACCATCAGCGTCGGGCGGACTTCCTCGATGTTCGAGGCGAGCTTCTCGAGCCCTTCGGAATAATAGATTTGCGCGCCCAGCCCGATCGGGAAGAACTGGCCGCCGGTATGCTCATAGGCATGGCTGAGCGGCAGGAAGCTGAGGAACACTTCGTCGTCCCAGCCGAAATCCTCCGAGATGACGGCGCAGCAACCCTCGACATTGTGGAGGATCGCGCCGTGATGCTGCATCACCCCGCGCGGCGCGCCGCCGGTGCCGCTGGTGTAGATGATGCAGGCCGTGTCCTCGCGCTTGAAGGTCACGTTCTTCGCGAATTCCTGCGGGTCGACGGCATTCTCGGCGATCAGCGCGCGGAAATCGTGGAAGTCCATGCTGCCGGGCTGGCCGGCGCGAACATCGTCGATCCCGATCACGATCCGCGCCGAGGAGGCGCGCAGCGCCGCCGGGAGCAGCACCTTGGCCAGTTTGGTCGTCGAGACGATGATCGCGCAGGCGCCCGAATTCTCGATGATGTGCTGGTGATCGCGCTCGGTATTGGTCGTGTAGGTCGGCACGGTGATGCAGCCCGCGGCCATGATCGCGAGATCGCTGATGCAGAATTCGGGGCGGTTCTCGCTGACCAGCATCACCCGGTCGCCGCGCTTCAGGCCCATTTTCTGCAAGGCGGTGGCGAGGCTCGCCACTTGCCGCGCGGCCTCGGCCCAGCTGGTCGGCTGCCACTCGCCGCCGCTCTTGGTCCACAGGAAGGGGGCATCGCCCTTTTCCGCGGCGCGGGTGAAGAACATCGAAACGAGATTGTCGAACCGTTCGAGCTTGCGGCTCATGCTATTCCTCTTCCTTCCCCTTCGCTCTGTCGGCATCGGGGTTCCGTTACGTGATCCTAGGGTTGCCTTTGCGGGGCCGCAATGCCCGGCGGGCGTGGACGGTGAGGGACAGCTTGGCTATCGCGGACGCACGGCCATGCCCTGTTGCGTATTTGGGAGCTTGTATGAAGGTGATGCGACACGTCCTGGCCGGGTTTGCGGCCCTGTCGCTGGCGTCCTGCGCGACGGTGCAGGACCGCGCGGCGCCGGCTGCGGCTGCGACCGAGGCGCGCAAGGATGCGCAATTCTTCGTGGTTTCGGCCAATCCGCTGGCGACCGAGGCGGGGCTTGCCGTGCTGCGCCGGGGCGGGAGCGCGGTGGACGCGTCGATCGCGGTGCAGGCGATGCTGTCGCTGGTCGAGCCGCAAAGCTCGGGCGTGGGCGGCGGCGCCTTCATGACCTATTTCGATGCGCGCAGCGGCAAGGTGGTCATCTATGACGGCCGCGAGACCGCGCCGGCGGGGGCGAGCGAGGGCATGTTCCTTGGCGCCGACGGCAAGGCGCTGCCGTTCGGGCAGGCGGTACTGAGCGGCCGCGCTACCGGCGTCCCGGGCGCGGTGCGGATGCTGGGCGTGGCGCATGACGCGCATGGCAAGCTGAAATGGAACAGCCTGTTCGGCGATGTCGAGCGCACCGCGCGCGAGGGCTTTATCGTCAGCCCGCGGCTTGCCCGGATGATCGGCGCGAACTTCCCGGAAAATGGCGCGCCCGATGTTCGCGCCTATTTCACCAAGGCCGACGGCACGCTGATGAAGGCGGGCGACCGGCTGTCCAACCCGGCCTATGCCGCGTTCGTGAAGCGGCTCGCCAATGAAGGCGTGAGCGCGCTCTACAAGGGGCCGACTGCCGAGCGGATCGTGGCGCGTACCCGGGCCGCGCCGCTGGGCGGATCGATGACGCTGGCCGATCTGGCCGCCTATCGGCCCGTGAAACGCGAGGCGCTGTGCGGGCCGTACCGCGTCTATCTGGTGTGCGTGCCGCCGCCCCCGTCGAGCGGGGTAGGCCTGCTCCAGCTGATGGCGATCCTCGAGCGCACCGACATCGCGTCGCGCGGGCCGAACGACCCCCAGGCATGGTTCCTCTTCGCGGAGGCGAGCCGGATCATGTATGCCGACCGCGACCGCTATGTCGGCGATCCGGCGTTCGTGACCGTGCCGGTCGCGGGGATGCTCGATCCGGCCTATGTGGCCGAGCGCACGAAGCTGATCGGCGAGACCGCCGGCCCGGCGCCGGTGGCGGGCAGCCCCGCCGGTGCGATGGTGGCCGCGAACGACACGACGCGCGAGCCCGCGGGAACGTCGCACTTCATCGTCGGCGACGCGCAGGGCAATGTCGTGTCGATGACGACCACGGTGGAATCGATCTTCGGATCGGGCCGGATGGTCGACGGATTTTTCCTGAACAACCAGATGACCGATTTCGCGATGCAGCCGCGCGACGCCGAAGGGCGGCTTGCGGCCAATGCCGTCGCGCCGGGCAAGCGACCGCGTTCGTCGATGACGCCTTTGGTGCTGATCGGCGCCGACGGGCGCTTTGCGGGGGCGCTGGGGTCGGCGGGCGGCAATGCGATCCTGCCCTATGTCGCCAAGTCGCTGGTCGGCGCGATCGACTGGAATTTGCCGATGCAGGACGCACTCGCGCTGCCCAACCTGGTCGCGCGCGGGAATGGCTTCAATGGTGAGGTGACCAAGTTCCCGCCCGCGATCCTCGAAGCGCTGCAGGCGCGAGGCATTCGGCTGCTGCCGGGGCAGGGCGAGGATTCGGGGCTGCACGGCATGATCTGGCGGAACGGGCGTTTCGACGGCGGCTATGATCCGCGGCGCGAGGGCAGGGCGATTGCCGAGACGGTGCGCTAAGGGACTGCGCCATCCTTTTTTCCGTTCGTGCTGAGCGTGTCGAAGCACAGCTCTCCTCCTGCCCGTCCAAGAGAGAAGGAGGACTGCCCCTCGACAAGCTCAGGGCGAACGGAATCGAGGTTAACCTAGTGCCGCCACAATCTCCCGCACCAGCCTTGGTCCCTTGAACACCAGCGCGCTATAGACCTGCACCAGCGTGGCGCCGGCATCGATGCGGCGCTTTGCTTCGTCGCCGCTGTCGATGCCGCCCGCGGAAATAAGCGGGAGCGCGTCGCCGGCGATCTCGCGCGCTTCGATCAGTTTGGCGCGCGACAATTCGCGCAGCGGGGCGCCCGATAGACCGCCCGCTTCCCCGGCAAAGCGCGAAGCGAGCGGGGGGCGGGAGATGGTGGTGTTGCTGACGATCAGCGCATCGACATGATTGTCGATCGCGGCTGCAATCGCGCCTTCCAGACCCGCGCGGTCGAGATCGGGCGCGACCTTCAGGAACAGCGGGCGGCGGGTGCCGTCGGCCAAGTGGCGCGCAACGTCCGATGCCGCGAGCAACTCGTCCAGCGCGGGACGCGACTGGAGATCGCGCAGGCCCGGCGTGTTGGGCGAGCTGACGTTGATCGTGACGTAATCGGCCCGCGGCGCGGCCTTGCCGACGCCGAGCGCATAATCGGCGACGCGATCGTCGCTATCCTTGTTCGCGCCGACATTGATGCCGAGGATGCCGTGCCGCGTGCCCAGCTTCGCGATACGCGCCAGCGCTGCGTCGATCCCTTTATTGTTGAAGCCCATGCGGTTGATCACCGCTTCGTCCTCGGTCAACCGGAACAGGCGCGGCCTGAGGTTGCCGGGCTGGGGACGGGGAGTCAGCGTGCCGACTTCGACCGATCCGAAGCCGAGTCCGAACAGGCCGGCGATCGCCTCCGCGTCCTTGTCCATGCCTGCCGCGAGGCCCACCCGATTGGGGAAAACCAGCCCCGCGAGGGTAACAGACGCGGATCGCACCATATTGGAATGAAAATTTATTCCCAGCGCACCGGCGACGCGCAGCGCCTTTATGCTAGTGCGATGAGCGCGTTCTGGGTCGAGCGCGAAGAGGATCTGGTGCGGTTTCAGCGGCATCGCCTCGCCCTTCGCACTGCGTGCTTCGCCCGTCAAAGCCCCATTTCCGCGAGGTTTCTGATGGAATGTCGAATTCGTCCAAGACGAGCCTCCGGGGAAACGCGTAGGACATGAATGCGACCCGAGGGTCCCGCTGAACGGGGGGATCCTTTCTTCTAAGGCCCGGCCGGCTTGCTGGCCGGGCCTCTTTTCTTCGGGGCGGCCCTCAGTCATACCCAAATTGAGCAGGCTGGCACCTGCGTGTGGGGGTTCATATGCGGGGCGCAGCGCGACCGGCCGAACAGATCGCGCCATGAGCGCGGCGGGGCCGGACATCGAATTCTATCAGCCGACAGGGGCGCTGATGCCCTTCGTCGAATCCTTCTATCTGTTCCGCTACGACGCGGCGTCGATCGACGGTGTCGAGCGCGTCGACATGGGGCAGATCCGCTTCATGCTGAAGGGCGAAGGCGTACTGACCTTTCCCGATGGCCATTCGGAGCCGTCGCTGCCGGTGATGGTCAATGGCGCGGGCACGGGCGCGGCCTCCTATCATGTCGACGGACCGTTCCACTGTTTCGGCGTGTCGTTGCGCGCGATCGGATGGAAGGCGCTGATCGGGCTGCCCGCGCATGAAGTGGCGGATTCGATCCTGAACGGTGCTGACGTGTTCGGGCCGGAGGCGCTGGCGATCCTGGAGACGCTGCGCGGCCTGACGCGGCTGGACGAGATGATCGCCGCGGTCGAACCGTTCCTGCTCGCGCGCCGCCGCAAGGTGCCGCCGGCGCATCTCGCGCTGGCCCGTGCCGTGCGCGAATGGGCGGCCTCGGGCGAGCCGGGGATCGATGCGCTGTACCGGCTGGTGCCGATGGGGCCGCGCCAGGCGACCCGGCTGTGCAACGAATATTTCGGCGGACCGCCCAAGCATCTGGAGCGCAAGTTCCGCGCGATCCGTGCCGCGATGCAGATCTATCAGGGCGTCGATCCGCGCGAGGCGGCCGAGCCGTTCGCCGACCAGCCGCACATGATCAAGGAGATCAAGCATTTCACCGGCCACACCCCGACCACGCTGAAGGCGGGGATCGATCCGGTGCTGGCGGTGACGCTGGACAATGAGACGTTTCATTTCCTGCCGGATGTGATCCCGGAATCGGTTGACGGATAGGGCGAGAGCGACCACATGGCCAATCGGAACGATTTGTTCCGATTTGAGAATTGTTCGCAACAAGCCGTAGCGCTGTTGCGCGGAGGCCAACGGAACCCGCATGCGTTTGTCTGCCCAGACCGACTATGCCGTCGTGATGCTATCCGCCGCCGCACGCCATTGCGGCGTCAGCGGGCGGCTGAATGCGACGCTGCTGGCCGACGAGACCGGGCTGCCGCTGCCGACGGTGCAGAAGCTGGTCAGCCATTTGTCGCGCGCGGGCCTGATCGAAAGCACGCGCGGCACCGGCGGCGGCTTCCGCCTTGCCCGGCCGCCCGCCGCGATCAGCCTGGCCGATATCGTCGAAGCGATCGAAGGCCCGATCGCGCTCACCTCATGCTCGGATGGCGGCAAGCAGGATTGCTGTATCGAGCAGAGCTGCCGCGTGAAGCCGCACTGGACCAACGTCAACGGCGCCGTTCGCGGCGCGCTTGCGGGCGTGACGCTCGCTTCCCTCTCTACGCAGCCGGAAATCGCCTGATGGCCACCAAGAACGCCGAGGCGCTCGCCGCCGCGAACAAGAAATACGAATGGGGCTTCAGCTCGGACATCGAGCAGGAGTTCGCGCCCAAGGGCCTGTCCGAAGACACCGTCCGCTTCATCTCGGCCAAGAAGAACGAGCCGGAATGGATGCTGGAATGGCGCCTGAAGGCGTATCGCCTGTGGCTGACGATGACGCCGCCGGACTGGGCGAAGCTCAACGTGCCGCCGATCGATTACCAGGACGCCTATTACTACGCCGAGCCCAAGGCCAAGCCGAAGCTGGGCTCGCTCGACGAAGTCGATCCCGAGATCCTTCGGGTGTACGAAAAGCTGGGCATTCCGATCGAGGAGCAGAAGGTGCTCGCCGGCGTCGAGGGCAGCCGCAAGATCGCGGTGGACGCGGTGTTCGACAGCGTGAGCGTCGCCACCACGTTCCGCGCCGAGCTTGAAGCCGCGGGCGTCATCTTCCGCTCGATCAGCGAGGCGATCCGCGAATATCCCGATCTGGTGAAGAAGTGGCTCGGCAAGGTCGTGCCGCAGCATGACAATTACTTCGCGGCGCTCAACTGCGCGGTCTTCAGCGACGGGACCTTCGTCTATATCCCGGAGGGCGTGCGCTGCCCGATGGAGCTGAGCACCTATTTCCGCATCAATGCCGAGAATACCGGCCAGTTCGAACGGACGCTGATCGTCGCCGACAAGGGCGCCTATGTCTCGTACCTCGAAGGCTGCACCGCGCCGATGCGCGACGAGAACCAGCTGCATGCCGCGGTGGTCGAGCTGGTCGCGCTGGACGATGCCGAGATCAAATATTCGACCGTCCAGAACTGGTATCCCGGCGACGAGGACGGCAAGGGCGGCATCTACAACTTCGTCACCAAGCGCGCGCTGTGTCAGGGGAAGAACAGCAAGGTTTCGTGGACGCAGGTCGAGACCGGCTCCGCGATTACCTGGAAATACCCCAGCTGCGTGCTGGCGGGCGAGAATAGCGTCGGCGAATTCTATTCGGTGGCGGTGACCAACAATCGCCAGCAGGCCGATACCGGCACCAAGATGATCCATCTGGGCAAGAACAGCCGCTCGACCATCGTGTCGAAGGGGATCAGCGCGGGCCGCAGCGACAACACCTATCGCGGCCTTGTCCGCGTCGGGCCGACCGCGGAGAATGTCCGCAACTTCACCCAGTGCGACAGCCTGTTGCTTGGCGACCAGTGCGGCGCGCATACCGTGCCCTATATCGAAGTGCGCAATCCTTCGGCCCAGATCGAGCATGAGGCGACCACCTCGAAGATCAGCGAGGACCAGCTATTCTACGCGATGCAGCGCGGGCTGGATCAGGAAGCCGCCGTGGCGCTGATCGTCAACGGCTTCGCCAAGGAAGTGCTGCAGCAGCTCCCGATGGAATTCGCGGTGGAAGCGCAGAAGCTGCTGGGGATCTCGCTCGAGGGGAGCGTGGGGTGAGGGCGCTGGCTCTGGCCGTTTCCCTTCTCCTGCCCGGCGCTGCCTGGGCGCAGGATGCCGGTGGCGTGGAGGACGAACCGGTCGAGGAAATCGTCGTGCGCGCCACCTTCGGCCACACGACGATGCTGTTCGACAAGACCGCTGACGGGAAGCTGCGCAACTGCCGGATCATGGTCTCCAGCGGCAGCCAGAAGCGCGACACCGATGCCTGCAAGGCGACGCCGGTCTGCTACGAAAAGACGCGCGACGAAGTGAGCGATTGCGTCGAGCTGACCGCGCTGGAACAGGCCGCGATCGTCATCCCCGCGCCGGCGCCGGACGCCAGGGCCGAAGGCGGGCTGCAGACCTTCACCATGCCGACGCTGGTGAAGCCGGTGGCGCCGGTTTCTCCCACCGCGATCGGCCCGGTTACCGGCGGCGAGGCCAGCCGTGAGACCGAACGGCAGCGGGTGAAGCTGCCCGAATTGCCGAAGGCGCCGACCGACGGCCCCGTCATCAGGCTGAGCAACGGCCAGGATCAATGAACCGCCCCCGCGCGGCAAACACAGTTGGATTGAATGCTTAGAATCGAAAACCTCCACGCCGAAGTCGACGGCAAGGCCATCCTGAAGGGGCTGACCCTCACCGTGAATGCGGGCGAGGTGCACGCAATCATGGGACCGAACGGCGCGGGCAAATCGACGCTCGGCTATGTGCTGGGCGGCCGGCCGGGCTATGAAGTGACCGGCGGTTCGGTGAATTTCGACGGGATCGACCTGCTCGAACTCGGCGCGCACGAGCGGGCGGCGGCGGGGCTGTTCCTCGGCTTCCAGTATCCGGTCGAGATCCCGGGCATTTCCAACGTCCAGTTCCTGCGCGAAGCGCTCAATTCGCAGCGCCGCGCGCGCGGCGAAAATCCGCTGTCGGGCGGCGAGTTCCTGAAGATCGCGCGGGCGCAGGCCGAAGCGCTGGGCATGGACATGGAAATGCTCAAGCGGCCGGTGAATGTCGGCTTCTCCGGCGGCGAGAAGAAGCGCAACGAGATGGTGCAGATGGGGATCATCGATCCCAAGTTCGCGATCCTCGACGAGACCGATTCCGGGCTCGACATCGATGCGCTGAAGGCGGTGGGCGAAGGCATCAACCGGATCATGCGCGCGCCGGACAAGTCGGTGCTGCTGATCACCCATTATCAGCGCCTGCTCGATTATGTGAAACCGGACGTGGTGCATGTGCTGGCCGATGGCCGCATCGTGAAGACCGGCGGGCCGGAACTGGCGCTGGAGCTGGAAGCCGAGGGTTACGGAGCGGTGGCGGCGTGAGCGAGGGCCTCGTTCTCGACGCGCCGGTGAAGGAAGACTGGCGCTGGTTCGACGCCGCACCGCTCGATGCGCTCGCCGCGTCGCCGCGCGGCGCTGCGCCCGACGTCGCCCATCTGTGGCTAGACGTGGCGGGGCCGCGTCTGCTGTTCGTCGACGGCGCGTTCGATGCGCAGGCGAGCGCACCGGGGCCGCTGGCTGTCTCTGCCGCGCCGATCATGACGCGCGCCAATCCCTATACCGGGCGGGCCAGTGCCGAGGCGCAGGCGGGCTATGTCCTGTATCTCAAATCGGAAGCCGCGCTCGACGGCCCGATTCAAGTGATTCACGCTACCACCGGCGGCGTCGCGCATCTTTCGAATAAGATCGTGCTGATGTCCGGGGCGGTCGCTTCGCTGGTCGAAACACATGTCGGCGCGGGCTGGAGCAATGCGAGCCTCTGGATCGAACTGGCCGAAGGCGCGCGGCTGATGCGTGCGGTTCGCGTTTTGAAGGGCGGCGGTGCGCATACCGATTATGTTTCGGCGGAAGTCGCCAAGGCGGCCAGCTTCACCAGCACCGCGCTGGTGGCGGGATGCCGCACCGCGCGGATCGAGGCGCAGGTGCTGCTGTGCGGCGAAGGCGCCTATGGCGAGGCGGGCGGCGCGCTGCTGACGCGCGGCGACGAGAATGTCGATGCCGCGACCGTGCTCGACCATGCGATGCCCGAAGGCACGAGCCGGCAGGTGTGGCGCGCCGTGGCAGCCGATCTGTCCACCGCCAGCATGGCGTCGCGTGCGCAGGTCCGCCGCGATGCGCAGAAGACTGATGGCGAGCAATCGCTGCGCGGCCTGCTGCTCAAGCGCACCGCGACGGTGAATCTGAAGCCCGAGCTTGAGATTTTCGCCGACGACGTGAAGTGCGCGCATGGCGCGACGGTGGGCGAACTCGACAAGCGGGCGCTCTTCTATCTCGAAAGCCGCGGCATCCCGGAACCCCGCGCCAAGGCGCTGCTGACGCACGCGTTTGTCGGCGATGCGCTCGACCGGATCGGCGACGAGACGGTGCGCGAGGCCTTCGCGGCGGACGCCGAGGCATGGTTGGAGGCGGCGCTGTGAGCCTGCGCTTTCCTAATTGGATTTCGCCTGAAAGGGTCGCAGCGATGCTGACCGTTCCACTCGATGCCGGCGCCCGCCGATGCGTGTCTTTCGCGGCCGATCGGGGCGGAGTGTTTTTTCGCGATATTGGTGTCAACCATGTCAACCGGCTGAGCGAGGTACTGGCATGAATATCGCGCTCGATACCCGCCCGCTCGACCTGCTCGCCGATTTCCCGGCGATCCCCGAAGGCTGGGCCTATCTCGATACCGCCGCGACCGCGCAGAAGCCGCGTCCGGTGATCGATGCGATCCATCGCGGCTATGGCGAGACCTATGCCACGGTCCATCGCGGCGTCTATCAGCGCTCGGCGGACATGACCTACGCGTTCGAGGCCGCGCGCAATCGCGTCGCGAAGTTCATCGGCGGCAAGCCCGAGGAAACGATCTTCGTCCGCGGCGCGACCGAGGGGATCAATCTGGTCGCGCAGTGCTGGGCCGGATCGCAGCTGAACGCGGGCGACCGCATCCTGCTCTCCACGCTCGAGCATCACAGCAATATCGTGCCGTGGCAGATGGTCGCGGAGAAGGTGGGCGCGGAGATCGACGTGATCCCGCTGACCGCCGATCAGCGGATCGACCTTCATGCGATGGAAGCGATGCTGACCGAGCGGCACAAGCTGGTCGCGCTGGCGCATGTCTCCAACGTGCTCGGCGCGACGCTCGATGCGAAGCGCGCGGCGGACCTGGCGCATGCGGTGGGCGCGAAGCTGTTGCTCGACGGTTGCCAGGCCGTGCCGCGCATGCCCGTCGACGTCGCCGCGATCGGCTGCGACTTCTACGTCTTCTCGGGCCACAAGCTCTACGGGCCCACCGGAATCGGCGTGCTGTGGGGCCGCTATGAGCTGCTCGACGCGATGCCCCCCTATCAGGGCGGCGGATCGATGATCGACCGCGTGACTTTCGCGAAGACGACCTACGCCCCGCCGCCGGGACGGTTCGAGGCGGGGACGCCGCATATCGTCGGGGTGCTCGGGCTGCATGCCGCGTGCGACTATGTCGACGGGATCGGGCTGGAGCGCATTCATGCGCACGAGGCCGCGCTGGTTCGCATGGCGCGCGAGGCGCTGTCGTCGATCAACAGCGTCCGCCTTTATGGCCCCGAGGATAGCGCCGGCATCGTCTCTTTCGTGGTGGAGGGGGTGCATCCGCACGATGTCGCCACCATCTTGGACGAAGGGCAGGTCGCGATCCGCGCCGGGCATCATTGCGCGCAGCCGCTGATGGATGCGCTGGGCGTGCCCGCCACGGCGCGGGCCAGTTTCGCGGTCTATAACGGACCAAAGGATATCGAGGCGCTGGTGAAGGGCGTCGAACGCGTAACGAGGATTTTCGGGTGAACGAGCAACCCAAATTTGAAGTCGAGGAAGTCGAGTCGGTCGAGGCTCCGGCCAAGGCGCGCGTCGAGGATGCTTCCGCATCCCCCCGCGAGACGTTCGAGCGTAAGCGCGACTATCTCGAAGGTTTCCTCTCGCAAAAGCCTGCGGCCGATCCGGTCGGGGGCGAGGGCGGTGCGCTGCAGGCGGCGATCGTCGAGGCGTTGAAGGAAATCTACGATCCGGAAATTCCGGTGAACATCTATGACCTTGGCCTGATTTACAGCGTCGAAGTCACCGATGACGGGCACGCAGTCGTCAACATGACGCTCACCACGCCGCATTGTCCGGTGGCGGAATCAATGCCGGGCGAAGTCGAGCTTCGCGTCGGATCGGTGCCCGGCGTCGGCCATGCCGAAGTCAATCTGGTGTGGGATCCCGCCTGGGACCCGAGCAAGATGACCGACGAGGCCAAGCTGGAACTGGGCATGTTGTGAAAACGTCCCCTCCCGCGAACGGGAGGGGCCAGTTGAGAGGCGTCGTTGGAGCGGGAGGGCTCCCGTGACGAACCGGGTTTCGCCCGGATTTTAGGAAGCGACCATGACCGAGATCAAAACCCGCGCCCGTCCTGCAGCGCTGAATCTGACCCCGTCGGCGGAGCAGCGCATCGCCGATCTGATGGCGAAGGCGCCAGAGGACGCGATCGGCGTCAAGCTCTCGACCCCGCGCCGCGGCTGTTCGGGGCTGGCCTATTCGGTCGACTATGTCAGCGAAGCCAAGCCCTTCGACGAACGGATCGAGACGCCCGGCGGCACCTTCTTCGTCGATGGCGCGTCGGTGCTCTACCTCGTCGGATCGACGATGGACTGGGTGGAAGACGATTTCACCGCGGGATTCGTGTTCAACAATCCCAACGCCAAGGGCGCATGCGGATGCGGCGAGAGCTTCACGGTGTGAACGGCTGAAACGCCTTCTGCCCCACATAATTGCCGGGCGGGGAATAGCGGCAGACCAGATAGTCGGTCGTCGCGCTGCTTGCGACCGCGCAGCCGATGTCGGTGGTGGTGGACCAGGCCATCTGGGTGTAGTGACCCACGTCCGACCATTTGCCGGTCGTGCTGTTATTGGGTGACGGCGCGTCGCGATAATAGCGTTTCTCGTCGAGCCAGGCCTGCGCCATCTCGGCAAAGCCATAGCCGCCGCGCGTACCGGCCCACAGATTTTCCCCCTGATTGTTGCGCGCGGTCGAATGTTCGAACCGCCCCGTCCGCGCCATCCATTCGGCATGGGTGCGGGCATCGGCGGCAAGGCCCTCGTTCCATTTCAGGCGGGGAACGCCAAGCTGGCGCCGCTCGCCATTATGGACCGACAGCATCGCATCGCGCAGCGAACCCGACTGCGACGGCGCCGCGCCCGGAAGCATGAGCATCGCGGCGAGCGGGAGAAGGAAGTTGCGCATCGGCGCAGGCTAACATTGGCGGGGCGGCGAAGGCCAGAAGTTCAATCCGCCTCGGGCCCGACCGTTGCGGCATAGGCCTCCAGCGCGGCGAGCGCGTCCTGCCAGCGGGCGAGCTGGACATCGCGTGCGGTTTCGCTGGGAAAGTTGCGATGCGTGACGGTGATCTCCGTCAGTTCGCCGAGCTGGAGCAACTGGACCACCAGCCGCGACGGCGGAGTGCGTTCGGTTTCCCAGTCGACGATCAGCGCTTCGCCATCGATCACGTCGTGATAGACGCCATAAGTATCGTACCCCGGGCCGCTCGCGGGGCGCACCGGCACCCAGAACCGGCCGCCGGGGCGCGGATCCAGTTGCGCCATCATGGCGCGGCCACCCTTGCCGCCCCACCAGCGCAGGACATGATGCGGCCGGGTCCAGAGTGCGAAGATGGTTTCGGGCGAAGCCTTGAGGCGCAGCAGCAGGGTGAGCCGCGGCGCGACGGGCATCAGGAGAGGCCGTCTGGCGAGGGGATCGGAAGAGAGTCTATCGCGTGTTGCATTGCAGCATTATTCCTTCGCAACTGCGCAATAGCAAGACCCCTGTTCGGGTGGCGTTGTGGAATTGGCGCGGGCGCGGCAGAGGGGACGCAAGAGGAGAATTTCGATGCCGTTCCCGAGCAGCTACGTCGCCGATCCGCAGCGCTATGACGGGCGGATGCCCTATCGGCGCTGTGGCCGGAGCGGGCTGGACCTGCCAGCCATCTCGCTGGGGCTGTGGCAGAATTTCGGGGGCACCGACGTGTTCGAGACCGCGCGGGCCATGCTGTGCCGCGCGTTCGATCGCGGCGTGACCCATTTCGACCTCGCGAACAATTACGGCCCGCCCTACGGATCGGCCGAGGAGACTTTCGGCCGCGTGCTGGCGACCGACTTCGCCGCGCATCGCGACGAACTGGTGATCTCGACCAAGGCCGGCTGGGATATGTGGCCGGGGCCCTATGGCGATGTGGGCGGATCGCGGAAATATCTGATCGCGTCGTGCGACCAGAGCCTGAAGCGGATGGGCCTCGACTATGTCGATATCTTCTATTCGCATCGCGTCGATCCGAAGACTCCGCTGGAAGAGACGATGGGCGCGCTCGCGCAGATCCACCGGCAGGGCAAGGCGCTGTATGTCGGCATCTCAAGCTACTCGCCCGAACTGACCCGCCGCGCCGCCGCGATCCTGGCGGAGGAGCGGGTGCCGCTGCTGATCCACCAGCCGAGCTATTCGATGCTCAATCGCTGGGTGGAGAATGGGCTGCTCGATACGCTGGGTGAGATCGGTACCGGGTGCATTGCCTTTTCCCCGCTGGCGCAGGGGATGCTGACCTCGAAATATCTCGGCGGCGTGCCGGAAGATGCGCGCGCGTCGAAGGGCGGATCGCTCGGCCAGCGGCTGCTGACCGACGACAATCTGGCGCGGATCCGCGGACTGAACGAGATTGCCGCCACGCGCGGGCAGACGCTGGCGCAAATGGCGATCGCATGGGTGCTGCGCGATCCGCGCGTCACTTCGGCGCTGGTTGGCGCACGTACCGTGCAGCAGCTCGACGATTCGCTCGATGCTGTGAAGAATCTTGCCTTCAGCGATGAAGAATTGGCGGCGATCGATCGTTTTGCCGGGGAAGGCGGGATCGATTTGTGGAAGGTCTCGTCAACGCTGGAAGCATTGCCATGAGCGTCGCATTTCGCCGCGAAAGCGACGAGGAGCATAAGGAACCCCGGTTCGAGCTGCCCCTGCCGGCCGGACCGAACATGGTCACGGCGCGCGGACCTGCGCTGATCGCAGCGAAGGTCGTGGAGATCGAAGCGGCGATCGAAACCGAGACCGTGGAGGAAGCGCGCGAACTGCTGAAGCGCGAGCTGCGTTACTGGCATACGCGGCAATCGACCGCCGAAATCGCGCCGGTGCCCGAGGAGGATGTGGTGGGGATCGGCTCGCGCGTCCGCATCCGGCTGGCCGGCAGGGAGCGGGTGATCGATATCGTCGGGCATGACGAAGCCGATCCGGCGGCGGACCGTATCGCTTTTCAGGCGCCGCTGGCGAAGGCCCTGATCGGGGCGGAGGCCGGGGAGCTTGTCGACTTCAACGGAAAGGCCGAAGCGATCGAGATTCTCGCGACCGAAGCCATTCCCGGCTGAGGGGCTGCGAAGCACTTCTATCTTGCCGGGTCTTCGCGGACGCAGCATAGCCGGGGCAGGTTGTGGGGACCCGGACTTTGCGCATCGCGATCATCGACGAACGCGGACTGCGCGCGACGATCCTTGAAGAAGGGCTTCGCGAGGCGGGGTTCGACGACATCGAAGTGGTGCCGCCGACCGGCGCGTTCGTCGCGCGGCTGGAGCGGATGGCGCCCGATGTGGTGCTGATGAACCTCGGCAACCCCAGCCGGGATTCGCTTGAGGAAATGCTGGCGGTCAGCCGGGCGCTGGCGCGGCCGATCGCGATGTTCGTCGATCAGAGCGACGACGACATGATCGGCGCGGCGATCGATGCCGGGGTCTCGGCCTATGTCGTGGACGGGCTGCGCAAGGACCGGGTGAAGCCGATCCTCGATCTGGCGATCCGCCGCTTCCATGCCTTTTCCAAGCTTCAGGCCGAACTCGACGAAGCGCGCACCGAACTGGCATCGCGCAAGGCGATCGACCGGGCCAAGGCGATCCTGATGGAGAGCCGCGGGCTGAGCGAGCCCGATGCCTATGCCCTGCTGCGTACCACCGCGATGAATCAGGGCCGCCGCGTCGTCGATGTCGCCGAGGCGCTGATCACCGCCGCATCCTTGCTTGGAGGCAAGCCATGATTCCGCTGTCGATCGCGTTCCTGCCGCTGACCGACAGCGCCCCGATCGTGGCCGCCGCCGAGCTGGGCTTTGCCGAGGCCGAGGGGATCGCGCTCAATCTGGTGCGCGACACGAGCTGGGCGACGGTGCGCGACCGGCTGGTCTATGGGCAGGTGCAGGCGGCGCATCTCCTCGCGCCGCTGGCGGTGGCGGTGACGCTGGGGCTGAGCCAGACGCCGTGCGCGATCGCCGCGCCGTTCAAGCTCAACGACAATGGCAATGCGCTGACTTTGTCCGCCGAGTTTGCCGCCGCGCTCGATCCCGCGCCGCGCAACCGGATCGACGATCCCGTCGCCACTGCGCACGACTTCGCCGCAGCGATCGGGCTGCATTTCCGCAAGCCCGTGATAGGCATCGTCCATCGCTTTTCCAGCCATGCGCTGATGTTGCGTTACTGGCTGGGCTTTGCCGGGGTGAACCCGGATCGCGACGTGACGCTGCGCGTCCTCCCGCCCTCGCTGATGACCGAAGCGCTGCGCGCGGGCGAGATTGACGGCTTTATCGCCGGCGAGCCGTGGAGCAGCGTCGCGGTGAACGAAGGGCTGGGCGAGATCGCCGCGGTCGGTGTCAATATCTGGAAGCGCGGCGTCGAAAAGGTGCTGGCGACCCGCGCCGACTGGGCCGAAGCCAATCCGGACGCGCTCGACCGGCTGGTCCGCGCGCTGTCGCGGTCGGCGGCATGGTGCGACGATCCGGCGAACCGCGAGGCGTTGGCCGAATTGCTGTCGCGTCCGGCCTATGTCGGGCAATCCCGGGCGCTGATCGCGCAGGCGCTGGCCGGGCGGATGCCGCTGCGGCAAGGCGCGGAGCCGGTCGATATTCCCGATTTCCTCGTTTTTCACCGCGGTGCAGCGAACTTTCCGTGGCGCAGTCAGGCACTGTGGATCTACTCGCAGTTCCTGCGCTGGGGGATGGTCGATCCAAGCCCCGAATCGGAGCGTGCGGCGGCTGACGTGTTTCGCTCCGATCTTTACCGCCGTGCACTTGCAGGGGAGGGAATCCCGATGCCCGGCGCTAGCATGAAGGTGGAAGGCGCGACCGGCACACCGCTTGGCGCGGGCAGCCATATGGGCAGCTTAACCCTTGCCCCCGATCGCTTTTTCGATGGCCGGACCTTCGATCCGGAAGCGATTCCGGCCTATTTGCGAGCGCTCGAAATCCGCCGGGACGATTGATTATTTTGCACTTGCGAAGAGAATCGCTTCGCGTCAGCCTTTAGGGGTCGCCCAGGGACGGGGAGACGTCACCGGAAGGTTTGGCCGATGAAGGCCTGACATTCCATCAGACGACAGCAAAGCCGCTGTCCGATCACCGCCCGGGGGGCGGCAGGTCGGAGGCGGCTTTTTTCGTGCCTGCGTGGCACTGGGGAGCGCGGCGAAATGAAGATTACCGAAATGGTGCAGGAGGGCTTCGCCTATGCGGGCGGCGGCTGCGACATCGAGCCACGGCCGGTGCGAGCCAAATCGGCCTTCTGGAGCAGCGGGCATACGCCGACGCTGATCGCGGCCTTTCTCTATTTCGATCTGGCCTTCATGGTATGGGTCCTGCTCGGGCCGCTCGCGCCGGAGATCGCCAAGACGCTTCACCTGACTGCCGCCGAGAAAGGCCTGATGGTCGCTACGCCGACGCTGGCCGGAGCGATCCTGCGCGTGGTCAACGGCCTGCTGGTCGACCGGATCGGGCCGAAGCGTTCGGGCGCGATCAGCCAGGTGATCGTGATCGCGGGGCTGCTTTTCGCCTGGGGCATGGGGGTCAACAGCTTTGCCGGCACGCTGGCGTTGGGCGTGATCCTGGGCTTTGCCGGGGCGAGCTTCGCGATCGCGCTGCCGCTGGCCAGCCGCTGGTATCCGCCCGAGCATCAGGGCAAGGCGATGGGGCTGGCCGGGATGGGCAATTCGGGCACGGTGTTGGCCGCGCTCTTCGCGCCGACGCTGGCGAAGCTGTTCGGCTGGAACGCAGTGCTGGGCCTTGCCTGCATACCGCTGTCGATCGTGTTCGTCGCCTATATGCTGATGGCGAAGGATCCGCCCAACGCGCCCGCGCCGAAGCGGCTGATCGAATATTTCGAGCCGCTCAAGCGCGCCGATGCGTGGTGGTTCATGGGCTTCTATGCCGTGACCTTTGGCGGGTTCGTCGGCCTTGCCGCCTCGCTCACCATCTATTTCACCGACCAGTTCGGGCTGAGCACGGTGATGGCCGGATATTGCACCGCCGGCTGCGTGTTCGCGGGGTCGCTGGTGCGGCCGATGGGCGGGGCGCTGGCCGATGCGATCGGCGGCGTAAAGACGCTGAGCGCAGTGTTCGTAGTGGCGGCGCTCGCGCTGGCCGGGGTCAGCGGCGCGCCGACCGTTTCGACCGCGCTGGGTCTGTTCGTGATGGCGATGCTGGCGCTGGGCGCTGGCAACGGTGCGGTGTTCCAGCTGGTGCCGCAGCGCTTTGCCAGCGAGATCGGCGTTATGACCGGGCTGGTCGGCATGGCCGGGGGCGTGGGCGGCTTCTACCTGGCCTCCTCGCTGGGGATCGCGAAGCAGTTCACCGGTACCTATCAGCCGGGTTTCCTCATCTTCTCCGGACTGGCGTTGCTGGCCTTCGCCGGCCTGGCACTGGTCAAGACGCGGTGGCGGAACAGCTGGGCTGCCGCCGAAGGCGTCCGCATCTGACGAGGGTGGCGCGGGCGGGCTTTCGTCCCTGTCCGCGCCCGACAGGGGAGCTACAATGAAATTCGCAATCGCAACGGTGGCCGCGCTGGCCGCCGCAGGGCCGGCTTGTGCCCAGACTATCGTCCTCAAGCCACTGATCGAAGCGCGGCTGCGTGGTGAAATGGTCGATCAGACGGGGATCGCGGATCATGGCGACGCAGTGACGTTGCGGGTCCGTGCCGGGGTTTCCGCGACGCGCGGCAAATTGAGTGTGCTGGCCGAAGCGCAGGGCAATCTGGCCATCGTCGATCGCTACTATGACGGGCTGCACGGCGCGGCGACGCGGCCGCTGGTCGGCGATCCGGAGAATGTCGCGCTGTATCGTGCGCAGCTCCAGTATCGCAGCAAGCCGCTGACCGTAACCGTCGGCCGCCAGCGGATCGCGCTGGACGACGAGCGGTTCGTCGGTTCGGTCGCCTTTCGCCAGAATGGGCAGACGTTCGACGCGGTGCGGGTCGAATGGACCGGGGTGCCGAAGCTGAAGGCCGACGTCAGCTACGCCTGGGGCGTGCGGACCATCTGGGGCGTCGAAGGGAACGGCGCGCGGCAGCAGGCGGTATCGGGCGACAATGTCTTCGCCAATCTCAGCTATGCCTCGCCGATCGGGACGGTCACCGGCTTCGCCTATCTGGTCGATCAGGACGAAGCCGCGGTGCAGGGATTCCGCTTGTCGAGCCAGACCTATGGCGGGCGGATCTCTGGCACGCAGAAGGTCGGCAAGGCGAAGTTGGGGTACCAGCTGAGCTATGCGCGACAGCAGGAGCTGAACCGCAATCCCAACCGCTATGCTGCCAGCTACTATCTCGCCGAGGGGAGCATCGACATCGCGCCGGTGCGGCTGTCGGCCGGGTATGAAGTGCTGGGGGCCGATCGCGGCGTCGCGCTCACTTCGTTCCAGACGCCGACGGGGACCTTGTTCAAGTTCAACGGCTGGGCCGACAAGTTCCTGACTACCCCGCCCGATGGTCTGCGCGACCTGTACGCGACGATTGGTTTCACCGCGAGAAAGCCGGGCATCACGCTTCAGGCAAGCTACCACCGCTTCGAAAGCGACCGGCTCGTTCGGCACTATGGCGACGAGATCGATCTGCTCGCGAGCATGAAACTGGGCCGCTACACCTTCTCGGCGCGCTATGCGCAGTACGACGCCGATCTGTTCGCCACCGACACGCGCAAGGCTTGGCTCCAGATCGACTGGGCGTTCTGAGTTGATGTTGCAGTGCAAAAATAACACTTGAACAGCGCGGCGCGACTCAGCATCATGCGACTCATCGGGCAAGGATGTCCGAACGGAACATAGCCATCACTCTCAGGGACGGGAGCCGGTGGTGCATCGAACGGGACTTCCCGTTCAGGGTGATTGGCAAGGCCGCCATGCAGGCATCTTCTTCGGAAGGTGACCCGCATGGCGGCCTTTTCGCGTTTGGAGCAGGCGAGATGGAGCTTTCGGGGACGGACTGGAGCAGCGAGGCAGCGGAGGGCGTGCCCGGCGTGCCGCCGCAGCGCGAGCATCTGGTGGTGATCGGCAACGGCATGGCCGGGTGCCGCGCGGTCGAGGAACTGCTGGCGCGCGATGCGGGCCGTTACCGCGTCACCATCTTCGGCGCCGAGCCGCATGTGAACTATAACCGGATCATGCTGTCGCCGGTGCTCGCCGGGGAGAAGTCGTTCGAGGACATCATCCTCAACACCCACCAATGGTATCGCGACAACGGCATCGAACTGATCGCGGGCGATGCGGTGGTGTCGGTCGACCGGGCGGCGAAGCGGGTTACGGCAGCCTCGGGACGCAGCGTCGCCTATGACCGGCTGCTGATCGCGACCGGTTCCGATCCGTTCATCATCCCGTGCCCGGGCCACACGCTCGACGGCGTTATCAGCTTCCGCGACATGCATGATGTCGACCGGATGCTGGCCGCAGCCGATGCGGGCGGCGACGCGGTGGTGATCGGCGGGGGGCTGCTCGGCCTCGAAGCGGCGCATGGCCTGAGCCTGCGCGGCATGAAGGTCACGGTACTGCATCTGATGCCGACACTGATGGAGCGGCAGCTCGACGAAGCGGCCGGCTGGCTGCTCAAGACGGCGCTGGAAGCGCGCGGGCAGACGATCCTGACCGGCGCGGACACCGCCGAGATCCTTGGCGACGGCAAGGTCGAGGGCGTCCGGCTGAAGGACGGCACGACGATCCCGGCGAGCATCGTGGTGATGGCGGTGGGCATCCGGCCCAATGTGAAGCTGGCGCGCGAGGCCGGGCTGGCGATCGGGCGCGGCATCCATGTCGACGATCATATGGTGACGTCGGACCCCGCGATCCTCGCGGTGGGCGAGTGCGTCGAGCATGACGGCAATGTCTATGGTCTGGTCGCGCCGCTGTTCGACATGTGCCGGGCGCTGGCCGACGGGCTGGTCGAGAAGCATAGCGGCTATCGCGGGTCGGTCACCTCGACCAAGCTGAAGGTCGCGGGGCTCGACGTCTTTTCGGCGGGCGATTTCTCGGGCGGCGACGGCGCGGAGGACATCGTGCTGCGCGACGCATCGCGCGGGGTGTACAAGCGCGTGATCGTGAAGGACGACCGGATCGTCGGTGCGGTCCTCTATGGCGATACGGGCGACGGCGGCTGGTATTTCGACCTGCTCAAGCGGCAGGAGGATGTGTCCGAACTCCGCGACCTGCTGATCTTCGGTCAGGCCTTCGCCTCGGGAGGGGGCGCGGCGGACCCTAAGGCGGCCGTTGCAGCGCTCTCGGACGATGCCGAGATTTGCGGCTGCAACGGCGTGACCAAGGGGCAGGTCGTCGCTTGCATCGACAAGGGCGCGTGCAGCCTCGATGCGGTTCGCGCGGGGTGCAAGGCATCGGCGAGCTGCGGGTCGTGCACCGGGCTGGTCGAGACGCTGCTGGCGGTGACGCTGGGCGACGCGGTCCAGTCGGGACCGAAGACGATGTGCAAATGCACCGGCTTCGGCCATGACGATGTCCGCCGCGAGATTGTCGCGCAGGATATGCGCTCGATCCCCGAAGTGATGCAGAAGCTGCACTGGAGCACGCCCGACGGCTGTTCCTCGTGCCGCCCCGCGCTCAATTACTATCTGCTGTGCGCACTGCCCGGCGACTATGTCGACGATCAGCAGAGCCGCTTCGTCAATGAGCGGATGCACGCGAACATCCAGAAGGACGGCACCTATTCGGTCGTCCCGCGCATGTGGGGCGGCCTGACCAACCCGCGCGAGCTGCGCGCGATCGCCGACGTGGTCGAGAAGTTCAACGCGCCGATGGTGAAGGTCACCGGCGGGCAGCGGCTCGATATCTTCGGAATCAAGAAGGAGGATCTGCCCGCGGTGTGGGCCGATCTCAACGCGGCGGGCATGGTTTCCGGCCATGCCTATGGCAAGTCGCTGCGCACGGTGAAGACCTGTGTCGGCTCCGAATGGTGCCGCTTCGGCACGCAGGATTCGACCGGGCTGGGCGTCAAGATCGAGCATATGACCTGGGGCAGCTGGATGCCCCACAAGTTCAAGATCGCGGTCTCGGGATGCCCGCGCAACTGCGCCGAAGCGACGATCAAGGATTTCGGCGTGGTGTGCGTCGACAGCGGCTATGAGCTGTCGGTCGGCGGCAATGGCGGCATCCATGTCCGCGCCACCGATTTCCTCTGCAAGGTCGCGACCGAGGCGGAGGCGATGCATTACTGCGCGGCGTTCATCCAGCTCTACCGCGAGGAAGCTCGCTATCTGGAGCGAACCGCGCCGTGGATCGAGCGGGTTGGCGTCGATTATGTGAAGGCGCGCATCGCCGACGATGCCGAGGGCCGCGACGCGCTGGCCGGGCGGTTCCTCTATTCGCAGAGCTTCAGCCAGGACGATCCCTGGGCCGAGCGCGCCTCCGCCCACGTCCAGCACGCGCACATGGCCGAATTCCATCCCGCCAAAGCCCTTACGGACGGAGAACCCGCATGACCGCAGACTGGCTCGATATCGGCTGGCTCGAACAGATCCCGGTTCGCGGATCGCGCACCGTGCCGGTCGCGGGGGGCGAGGAAATCGCGGTGTTCCGCACCGGCGACAATCAGGTGTTCGCGCTGGTGAACCGCTGCCCGCACAAGGGCGGCCCGCTCAGCCAGGGCATCGTCCACGGCCACAGCGTCGCCTGCCCGCTGCACAACTGGAACATCGCGCTGAAGACCGGCGAGGCGCAGGGCGAGGACAAGGGCTGTACGCCGGTGGTGCCGGTGAAGATCGTGAGCGGGCGCGTGTTGATCTGCCGCAGTTCCGCGCTGAAGGCAGCGGCGTGAGGGGAAACACTTCTTCTCCCTCTCCCCGCTTGCGGGGAGAGGGCCGGGGAGAGGGACCTGCCGCAGGTTCATGGCACTTGCCCCTCTCCCGGCCTGGCTTCGCTCAGCCGCCCTCTCCCCTGAAGGGAAGAGGGAAATGAGCATCCGCACCACCTGCGCCTATTGCGGGGTCGGTTGCGGGATCGTCGCGACTGTTACCGGCGAGCGTTCGGTCGAGATCAGGGGCGATGCGGACCACCCCGCGAACGGCGGGCGGCTCTGCTCGAAGGGCACGCATCTGGGCGAGACGACCAGCCTCGAGGGGCGGTTGCTGTATCCTGAGATCAACGGCAAGCGCGCGAGCTGGGACAAGGCGCTCGATCTGGTGGCGAAGCGGTTTCGCGACGCGGTTGTGCAGCATGGGCCGAACAGCGTCGCCTTCTACGTTTCGGGCCAGTTGCTGACCGAGGATTATTACGTCGCGAACAAGCTGATGAAGGGCTTCATCGGATCGGCGAACATCGACACCAATTCGCGGCTGTGCATGTCGAGCGCGGTTGCCGGGCATCTGCGCGCGTTCGGCGAGGATGTGGTGCCGGCGAGCTATGACGATCTCGACGCGGCGGACCTGATCGTGCTCGTCGGGTCGAACACCGCATGGTGCCACCCGATCGTCTATCAGCGGATCATGGCCGCCCGCGCGGCGCGCGGCGCAAAGCTGGTGGTGATCGATCCGCGCCGCACCGAGACGTGCGAGGACGCCGACCTGCATCTGGCGATCCGCCCGGGCAGCGACGTCGCCCTGTTCAACGGCCTGCTCGCGCATTGCCGCGAGGCGGGCATCATCGATCCTGCTTACCTGTCCCAAAGCGTCGACGTCCCCGACGACTTTTGGGAGAAGGTGGGAGAGGAGAGCGACCTGTGGTCGGTGGCGAGGGCGTGTGACGTCCAACCTGCCGACCTCAGGCGCTTCTTCGATCTGTTCGCGGCCAACCCGCGGGCCGTGACGATGTTCAGCCAGGGGGTGAACCAGTCGCTGCGCGGCACCGATCAGGTGAATGCGATCACCAATGTCCACCTCGCCACCGGCCGCATCGGCAAGCCCGGCGCGGCGCCCTTCTCGATCACCGGCCAGCCCAATGCGATGGGCGGGCGCGAAGTGGGCGGGCTGGCGTCGACGCTGGCGGCGCACATGGATTTCGCAGCCGAAAATGTCGTGCGCGTCGCGCGCTTCTGGGGTGCCGAAGCGGTCGCGCCCAAACCGGGGCTGAAAGCCGTCGATCTGTTCCGCAGCATCGCCGAGGGGCGGATCAAGGCGCTGTGGGTGATGGCGACCAATCCCGCCGTGTCGATGCCCGATGCCGGCGCGGTGCGCGAGGCGCTGGCGGCGTGCCCATTCGTCGTCGTGTCGGACTGTATCGCCGATACCGACACCAGCCGCTTCGCGGATGTGAAGCTGCCGGCCGCCGGATGGGGCGAGAAGGACGGGACGGTCACCAATTCGGAGCGGGTGATCAGCCGTCAGCGCCGGTTGTTCGCGCTGCCCGGCGAAGCGAAGCCCGACTGGTGGATCGTCAAGGAAGTCGGCCGCCGCATGGGCTGGACCGGCGAGTTCGCCTATAGCCGTCCGGCGGACATTTACCGCGAACATGCCCGCCTTTCGGCCTACCAGAATGGCGGGACGCGGCTGTTCGACATCGGGCGGCACTCGGCGATCTCCAACGCCGACTATGAAGCGATGGCGCCGTGGCGCTGGGGCGGACAGCCGTTCGCGGACGGGCGTTTCCCGACTCCGTCCGGCCGCGCGCGGCTGGTGCCGGTGGCGCAGGCACCGTTGCCCGCGCCGCTCGTCAACTGGCCGATGACGCTGAACACCGGGCGGTATCGCGACCAGTGGCACACGATGACGCGCACCGGCCTGTCGCCCAGGCTCGGCAGCCATCGGCGCGAACCTCTGGTCGAGATACATCCCGAGGATGCCGATGCGCTGGGCATCGCCGAGGGCGATCTGGCTCGGGTCTCGACACCGCAGGGCGTGAGCGTGTTTCGCGCGACGCTGAGCGACGGGCAGCGGCGTGGGGAAATCTTCACGCCGATCCACTGGACCGATCGCCAGTCCACCGGCGGTCGCACGGGCCTGTTGCCGCGTCCGCTGGTCGATCCGCATTCGGGACAGCCGGGGTTCAAGTCGACGCCGGCCAAGGCCGAGCGCGTCGCTGTCGAATGGCGCGGCTTTCTCGTCACGCGCGACGATCCCGGCGCGATCGACGCGCTGTGGGCGACGCGCATCCGCGTGGCGCAGGGCTGGCTGGTCGAGCTGGCGGGCGAGGGCGATCCGGCGCGGCTGATCCGCCAGTTGTTGCCCAAGGGCGAGCGGATCGAGACCGTCGACGCCGCGCGCGGGCAGATGCGGCATGCGGTGGTCTCCGGCGGGCGCCTGATCGCGGCGCTGTACCTCTCGCGGACGGGCAGCCTGCCGCCGCGCGACTGGCTGATCGCGCAACTGGCCGAAGCTGCTGCGCCGTCGCCGATCGAACTGCTCGCGGGACGCTCCGCCGCGCCCGCGCCAGATCACGGGCCGATCGTGTGCGTGTGCTTCGATGTGGGGATGAAGACGATCCTCGCGGCGATCGGCGCGCAGCAACTCACCACGGTCGAAGCGGTCGGCGGCGCGCTGTCGGCGGGCACCAACTGCGGATCGTGCCGCCCGGCTATCCAGCGGCTGATCGGACAAAGCAAGGAGACCGCGCATGGCTGACGAAATCGCGCTGGGGGAAGTCTGGCTGGTCGGGGCGGGTCCCGGCGATCCCGATCTGCTGACCCGCAAGGCCGAGCGGCTGATCCGCGCGGCGAGCATCGTCTTCTATGACGCGCTGGTCGGGCCCGGTGTGCTCGACCTGATCCCGCCGCATGTGCGCCGCCTCGCGGTGGGCAAGCGTTCGGGGCGGCATTCGAAGGATCAGGGCAGCATCAACGACCTGCTGCTCGCCGCCGCGCAGGATGGCGAGCGGGTGGTGCGGCTGAAGGGGGGTGACCCCTCGGTCTTCGGGCGGTCGGCCGAGGAGATGGCGCATTTGCGCGCCGAGGGAATTTCGGTGCGCATCTGCCCCGGCATCACCGCGGCCAGCGCTGCGGCGGCGAGTGCTGGCGTGTCGCTCACCCTGCGCGGCCTTTCGCGGCGGCTCCAGTTCGTGACCGCCCATGCCCGCGCGGGCGAGGCGCTGGCGCTCGACTGGTCCGCGCTGGCAGATCCGGGGGCGACGCTGGCGGTCTATATGGGCCGAGAAGCTGCGCGCGACGTGGCGCGCCAGTTGATGGCGAAAGGGATGCCGGCCCAAACGCCGGTGCTGATCGCCGCGAATGTCAGCCTGCCCGACGAGCGGCTGTTGTTCACGCGCCTCGACCTGCTCCACCTCGGCGTCACGTCGATCGCCAGCGGCAGCCCGGCGCTGTTGCTGGTGGGCGAAGCGGTCGGCGCCGGGGACCGCAGTGGCGCGATGGCGCGGCAACACAGCGAGGCCGTAACGCAATAGGACCGGTCCGCCCGGGCGGGAGGGGTCAACGCGTTTTCGCGTAGCCCTCAAGATATTCACGCGCGTGATAGTGAGTGTTGACATTCGCTGCGCGGCCATGCAGCTTGACCCTCGTAGCGACCGGCATTCACGATCGGCGCTCGCTGGGAGAGAACGCATGAGAGCCATTCTTCTGGGGTCGGCCTGCGCAGCCGCCTTGCTCGCCGTCGCGGCGCCGGCGCTGGCGCAAGACGCGCCCGCCGCCGCATCGCAGGACCATGACGACGACGGCGCTTCGAATCAGGAAATCATCGTCACTGCGACTCGCCGCGCCGAACGGCTGCAGGACGTGCCGCTGAGCATCACCGCCTTCTCGCAGAAGGATCTGACCGAGAAGGGCATTGTCGGCTTTGAAGGCGTCGCCCGCGAGACGCCGGGCGTGATCCTCAATCGCCCGACCCAGAACTTCAACAATTTCACCGCGCGCGGCATCGCCACCAACGGCTACAATGCCAATCTGCAGAGCTCGGTCGCGGTCTATATCGACGAACTGCCGGTCTCGACGATCGGCAACACCACGGTGGTCGATCCCAACCTGTTCGATGTCGAGCGCGTCGAATTCCTGCGCGGGCCGCAGGGGACGCTGTTCGGATCGGGTTCGCTGTCGGGCGCGATGCGCATCCTCAACAAGAGTCCCAATCTCAACGAATTCGATGCTTCGGGGCTTGTCGATATCGGCCTGACCGGATCGGACTCGCTGCGCCAGCGCTACAATGTGATGGTCAACGTTCCGCTGGTGAACGACAAGCTCGGCCTGCGCGCGGTGGGCTTCTACCGGCACGAGGAAGGTTATCTCGATAACGTCGGCACCGGCGTCCATAACTCGAACACGCTGGTCGATTATGGCGGCCGCGCGATCCTGATGTGGCAGCCGACCGACCGGCTCTCGATCCGCCTGCTCGGCTCGTACGAGAATAGCGATCCCAAGGATTCCTCGCTGACCAGCCCGTCGCTGGGCCGCGAAAAGCGCATCTCGGATCAGCCCGATCGCTTCACCGGCAAGCAGACGGTGATCAACGGCACGATCGACTACGACTTCGATTTCATGAAGCTGACCAGCTCGTCGACCTATTCGGATTTCGACCAGCGTTTCTGGGTCGATCTGGCCGGCACCTTCGCGCCGGGATCCTTCCCGGCCGCGCCGATCGCGTTCGGCCTCGATGCCAACGCCTATGACAAGGTGTTCGTTCAGGAGACCCGGCTGGTTTCGGCGCTCAGCGGGCCGTTCCAGTTCGTCGTCGGCGGCTTCTATCTCAACCGCCGCCGCGACGTGGACTATTTCTACCGCTCGAACCCGGCCTTCCTGGCGGCCCGCAACATCACCGGCCTGCCGGACCAATATTATCAGAAGCAATATACCCATTCGATCAGCGAGGAGATCGCGGGCTTCGGCGAACTGACCTACCGCTTCTCGGACCGGTTCTGGCTGACCGGCGGGATGCGCTATGGCCGCACCTCGGCGCAGGCCTTCACCGAAGCGGGCGGCTATCTCGCGACCGCAGCGGGCTTCAACTATTTCACCTATGCGCTGTACGGCATTCCGGTGAACTTCGTGCCCAGCACCTTCACGCCCTATGCCTATACGGCGGGCGTCAAGGCGACCGGATCGAAGCCGTCATGGAAAGCGAGCGCGACGTTCAAGCCGAGCAACTCGCTGACCACCTATGCGACCTTCTCGACCGGCTTCCGCGCGCCGATCGTCAATGCGTTTGCCGGACGGGCAAGCCTGGTCAATCCGGCCGACATCGTGATTCCCTATGGTGCGGAATCGGACGATCTGAAAAGCTATGAGCTGGGCGCCAAGGGTCGCTGGCTCGACGGGCGGGTGAACATCAACCTGGCCTTCTACCTGATCGACTGGAGCAACATCCAGGCGCAGGCCAACCGCGTTTCGGACTCGGTGCAGTTCGCCACCAATATCGGCGCGGCGCGCAGCAAGGGCTTCGAGATCGAGATGAGCGTGGTGCCGACCACCGGCCTGATGCTCGGCTTCAACGGATCGTACAACGACTCCAAGATCACCAAGCTCTCGCCGAGCGAAGCCGCGATCTCGGGTGCGGTGCTGGGCCATCGCCTGTCGGCGCCGCGCCTTCAGGGCTCGGCCTATGTCGCCTATACCTTCGGTCTGGGCGGCGATGCGCAGGGCACCTTCGCGATCAACGCCCAGCATGTCGGATCGTATAACAGCTCGTTCCCGAACACGCCGGGCAACCCAGCGCTGCGTCTGTCGACCTTCGGCAAGACCGACGAGTATAACAACGTCAATCTCAGCTTCGGCGTGAAGAAGGGCGACTGGTCGGGACAAATCTATGTCGAGAATGTCTTCGACGATCATTCGATCACCTATATCCATCCCGAGGCGTTCCTCGTCAGCCGCTTCGGCACGATGCGGCCGCGAACCTTCGGCATTCGTCTCGGTTACGGCCTCTAAGCGGTGACCGCCGCGCCGATCTCGCCCCCGGCCGCGCTTCAGGCGCAGCCGGGGAGCCGTGCCTGGTTCGTGCTGGGAATGCTGACCTTCGTCTATGTGCTCAATTTCCTCGACCGGCAGCTGATCGGCATCCTCGCCAAGCCGCTGCAGGATTCGTTGCAGGTGAGCGACGGTCAGCTCGGACTGATCGGCGGCCTGTATTTCGCGATGTTCTATTGCTTTATCGCGATCCCCGTGGGCTGGTTCGCCGACCGCACCAATCGCGTCGGCGTGCTCTCGCTCGCTTGCGCGATCTGGAGCGGGGCGACGGTCGCGTGCGGCATGGCGAGCAACTATACCCAGCTGGTCGTGGCGCGGATGATGGTCGGCTTCGGCGAAGCGGGCGGCGTGCCGCCTTCCTACGCGATCATTACCGACACCTATCCGCCGGGCAAGCGCGCCACGGCGCTGAGCATCTTCAATCTCGGGCCGGCGATCGGCGCTGCGGCGGGCGTGGCCTTCGGCGCGGCCATTGCCGACGCCTATGGATGGCGGATGCCCTTCATTGTCGTCGGCGCGATCGGCATCGTGACTGCCCTGTGCGTCTGGCTGTTCATCCGTGAGCCGCAAAAGGGCGCGACCGACGCGGTGCAGGCCGCCGAGAAGCCGGAGAGCGCGGGCTTCTGGTCGACGGTGGGCATGTTCCTGTCCAACCCGGTCCTGATGCTGGCGGCGCTCGGCAGCGGGGCGACCCAGTTCGTCACCTATGGCCTGGGCAATTTCGCGGTGCTGTTCCTGATGCGCGAAAAGGGAATGCTGCTCGGGGATGTCGCGGTCTGGTACGCGCTGGTGCTGCTGCTCGGGATGGGCGGCGGCATGGTCATCTCCGGCCGGGTGATAGACCGGATGGTGCGCAAGTCGCGCGCCGGATACGCGATGGCGCCCGCGCTGTCGCTGATGGTCGCGATGCCCTTCTATATCGGTTTCGTCTGGGCGCCCGGCTGGCCGATGGCGCTGGCGTTGCTGAGCGTCGTGATGATGTTCAACTATTTCTACCTCTCCGCATCGGTGGCGCTGGTCCAGGAGGAAGTGAAGCCCAACCAGCGGGTGCTTGCGGGCGCGTTGCTGTTGCTGGTGATGAACTTTATCGGGCTGGGTCTCGGACCCACCTGGGTCGGCTTCGCCAGCGACTGGTTCAAGGCGAATGGCAGCCTCCATTCGCTTCAGTCCGCGCTCTACACGCTGACGCCCTTCTATCTGATCGCCATCGCCCTCTTCCTCTGGCTTGCCCGGCTGCTGCGTAGCCGCGAAGCCCAGTCCTTACAGGTGTCCGCATGAAACTGCTTCTGGGTACCGCGCTGGCGGCCGCGCTCGTCCTGCCCGATCCGGCGATGGCGCAGGCGCCGGTGGTGACCGCGCCCGCTGGCACGTTGCGCGGCGCGGCGGTGGACGGGGTCAACAGCTTCAAGGGCATTCCCTACGCCCTGCCGCCGGTCGGTCGCCGCCGCTGGCGCGCGCCGGTGGCGATGCCGGCGTGGAAGGGCGAGCGCGACGCGACCCGGTTCGGCGCGGCGTGCATCCAGCCGCAGGCGCGGGGCACCGGCATCTACAATGAAGTGCTGCCCGCGATGAGCGAGGACTGCCTGTCGCTCAACATCTGGACACCGGCGAACGCGGCCAGGGCGCCGGTGTTCGTGTGGATCCACGGCGGCGCGCTCGCCACCGGGGCGAGCAGCCTGTCGATGTATGACGGCGCGGCGCTGGCGAAGCGCGGCGTGATCGTGGTATCGATCAACTACCGGCTGGGGGTGCTCGGCTATCTGGCGCATCCCGAGCTGAGCAAGGAATCGGGGCAGGATGTTTCGGGCAATTACGGCCTGCTCGATCAGGTCGCGGCGCTCGAATGGGTGAAGAAGAATATCGGCGCGTTCGGCGGCGATGCGGGCAACGTCACCGTCGCAGGCGAATCCGCGGGCGCGCTGAGCGTGATGTATCTGCTGGCGTCGCCCCGCGCGAAAGGGTTGTTTGCGAAGGCGATCGCCCAGAGCGCATACATGATCTCTACCCCGCAACTGCGAACTTCGCCGCATGGCGACGTGCCCGCCGAGGGCGTCGGCTATTGGTTGATGGGCAAGCTGGGCGCGGAGAATATCGCCGCGATGCGCGGGATCGATGCCGAAGCGCTGACCGCCGCTGCCGTTGCCGCAGGCTATTCGCCCTGGGGCACGGTCGACGGGAAGATCCTCCCGCGCCAGCTGGTCGACACGTTCGATCGCGGCGAGCAGGCGAAGGTGCCGCTGCTGACCGGGTTCAACAGCGGCGAGATCCGTTCGCTGCGCATCCTGATGCCGCCGGTGCCCGCCGATGCCGCGACCTATGAGAAGGCGATCCGCGATCGCTACGGCGATCTGGCCGAGGATTTCCTGAAGCTCTATCCGTCGGCCAACCTGACCGAGAGCATGCTGGCGACCCCGCGCGACGCGCTGTACGGCTGGACCTCCGAGCGGATGGTGCGGAAGCAGGCGGCGGCCGGGGTGCCCTCCTACCTCTATTATTTCGATCACGGCTATCCGGCGGCGGACAGCGCGGGGCTGCACGGCTTCCACGCCAGCGAGATCCCATACATGTTCGGAACGCTCGATCGCACGCCGCAATATTGGCCAAAGGTGCCCGACACGGCCGCCGAGCGGCAATTGTCCGACGCGATGGTCGATTACTGGACCTCGTTCGCGAAGACCGGCGTGCCGGCCGCGGCGGGGCAATCGGCCTGGCCTGCCTATGGCGAGACCCGCGCTTACATGTATTTCGCCGGCGCACCGCGCGCCGCGACCCACCTGCTTCCCGGGATGTACGAGTTGAGTGAAAAGGTAATGTGCCGCCGCCGTGCGAAGGGCGGCATTGCGTGGAACTGGAATTTCGGCGTGATCGCGCCGGTTCTTCCCGAAGCGGGGGCGGCGTGCCGATGATCGACGGTGCGATGCAGTCGTTCGCACTGACGCTCGACAAGTTCCTCGAACATGCCGCGAAATGGCATCCCGAAGCCGAAGTCGTTTCCGCGCACGAAGGCGGGCGGACCGGGCGGATCGGCTATGCCGCGCTGATGGACCGCAGCCGGCGAGTGTCGTCGGTGCTGGCCGGGCTGGGCATTGTTGCGGGCGACCGGGTGGCGACGCTGGCGTGGAACAGTCAGGCGCATGTCGAGGCGTGGTATGCGATCATGGGCATGGGCGCGGTGTGCCACACGCTCAACCCGCGGCTGACCGGGGCGCAACTGGCGGCGATGACGGCGCAGTCGCAGGTGCGCATTCTGGTGGTCAGCGCCGATCTTGCCCCGCTCGCACGCGAGATCGCCGATCGGGTGTCGGCCATCACGCAGATATTGGTTATCGACGCGCCGCAGGGCTTTGCCGAAACGCCCGGCGTCCGCCTGCTCGAGCCGATGATCGCCGAGGCGAGCGGCGATGTGGTGTGGGGCGAGTTCGACGAGACGGCGCCGTCGGGGTTGTGCTTCACCTCGGGCACGACCGGCGCGCCGAAGGGGGTGACCTATACCCATCGGTCGAGTTTCCTCCACACGCTGCGGCTGTTGCAGACCGATGTGATGGCGATCTCGGGCAGCGACGCGGTGCTGGTCGTGGTGCCGATGTTCCACGCCAATGCCTGGGGCCTGCCGTTTGCGGTGCCTTCGGTGGGGGGCAAGCTGGTGCTGCCCGGGCGGCTGGCGGATGGCGCGAGCCTCGCGCGGCTGATCGAAGCCGAGAAAGTGACCGTCGCGGTGGGCGTGCCCACGGTGTGGCTGGGGCTGGTCGAGCATCTCGAGACGACCGGCGGTCAGGTGCCGTCGCTCCAGCGGATCATCATGGGCGGCGCGCCATTGCCGCCCGCGCTGATGACGCGGATCGAGACGCGGCTTGGCGTGAAGATCCAGACGAGCTGGGGCATGACCGAGCTGTCGCCCTCGGGCACGGTTTCGGCGCCGGGCGATCCTTCGCGATCGGCGCTGTCCGGGCGTCCGGCGATCGGGGTGGACCTGTTGCTGACCGATGCGGAAGGCGTGGCGCTGCCCGAGCAGCGCGATGTGGAGGGGCATTTGCGGGTGCGCGGGGCGGCGGTGATCGATCGCTATTTCGGGCATGACGAAACCGCGCTCGACGCCGATGGCTGGTTCGGCACGGGCGACCTCGCGCGGATCGACCGGCAGGGGAATCTTAGCATCACCGGCCGGGCGAAGGACCTGATCAAGTCGGGCGGCGAGTGGATCAATCCGGCCGAGATCGAAGCCGTGGTGGGCGCCATTCCCGAAGTGTCGCTGGCGGCGGTGATCGGCCGATCCGATCCCAAATGGGGCGAGCGGCCGATCCTGCTCGTGGAGACCCGCGGCGAAGAGGTGATCAGCGACGAGGCGCTGCTGGCCCCGCTTCAGGCGCGGTTCGCGCCGTGGTGGATCCCCGATGCGGTCTATCGCCTCTCCAACATGCCTCTGGCGTCGACGGGCAAGATCGACAAGATGCGCTTGCGATCCGAATACAGCAACGGCTGAGGGTGGACTTGTCCACACCCTTCGCCACCCGAAAGGCTGATTAGTGCCGGAAGACGTTAAAATGGCAGACGTGAAACCCCGCCGCAGCTCGAAAAAGGCCGAGCAGCGCGCCGAGATGATGGAACAGATTCTCGACGCAGCCGAGTATCTGTTCTCGAAGCATGGGCTGTACGGCGTCACCCTGAAGGACGTGGCCAAGCGAGTGGGCGTGCACCACACGCTGCTCAACTATTATTTCGAGGACAAGAAGAAGCTGTTCGACGCGGTGTTCGCGAGGCGGGCGGTGGTGACCAGCGAGCGGCGGATGCGAGCGCTGGACGATTATGACGCCGCGACCGGCGGCAAGCCCAGCGTGGAAGGCGCGCTGCGGGCGTTCCTCGATACCGACCTCGATTTGTATATCGAGGGCGGCGAGGGCTGGAAGAATTACGCCGCGCTGGGCGCGCAGGTGGCCAACGCGCCCGAATGGGGCGCCGAGTTGATGGACGAGCATTTCGATCCGGTCGTGCTGCGGCTCATCGACCTGCTGAAAAGGGCATTGCCCGATTGCAGCGAGGCCGATATTTTCTGGGGATATCATTTCGTTACGGGCGCGCTGATGCTCACGCTGGCGCGGACGGGGCGGATCGACAAGCTGTCGGGCGGGCTGTGCCGGTCGGACGATTTCGTAGCGGTGAAGGACCGGATGGCGTCGTTCATGGCGGCGGGGTTTCTGGCCGTGTGTGCCCGGGGGAACAGCGGGAACGAGACGCCGTAGTTTGCGAAGGTTGCGCACAATTTGCGCCCAAGATATTAACTCACCAGTTAGTGAGTTAGTTGCGAACCACGTGCGGAAGCGTGGATGACGAGAGGAATTCGGATGCCGTTTAAGACTGTCGAAGCCGGCGCGGCCGGCCAGCCGCTGGCCGGGCGGGTCGCGATCGTGACCGGAGCCGGAGGCGGGCTGGGCCGTGCCCATGCGCTGTTCCTGGCGCGGCAGGGCGCGCGGATCGTGGTCAACGATCTGGGGCAGGAAGCCGCGGACCAGGTCGCGGCGGAGATCGTCGCGGCGGGCGGCGAAGCGTTCGGTTTCGCGGCTTCGGTGACCGACGAACAGGCAGTTGCAGCCATGATAGTTGAGACTGTGTCGCGGTTCGGCCGGGTCGACATCCTGATCTGCAACGCGGGCATCCTGCGCGACAAGAGCTTCGCCAAGATGAGCCTCGACGATTTCCGCCTCGTGGTGGACGTGCATCTGATGGGTGCCGCGGTGTGCGCCAAGGCAGTTTGGGACGTGATGCGCGAGCAGAAATACGGCCGCATCGTAATGACAACTTCGTCGTCCGGATTGTACGGGAACTTCGGCCAGGCGAATTACGGCGCGGCGAAAATGGCGCTGGTCGGGCTAATGCAGACGCTGGCGATCGAGGGCGAGAAATACGGCATCCGCGTCAATTGCCTCGCGCCGACCGCCGCGACCGGGATGACCGAAGGCGTATTGTCGGGCGACAGCCTCGAACTGCTGAACCCGTCACTGGTGAGTCCGGGTTTGCTGGCGCTGGTGAGCGAGGATGCGCCGACGCGCGCGATCCTGTGCGCCGGGGCCGGTCACTTCGCGACGGCGAACGTGACCCTGACCCAGGGCTGCTATCTGGGCGCGGGAGATCAGGCCGGCGAGGCGCTGGTGCGCGAGTGGGACGCTGTGGCGGATCGGGTCGGGGAGATCGTGCCGGGGTACGGGTTCACGCAAGCCGAGCGCGAACTGGCGAGCGCGGGGTTTGAAGCGCCGGTGATGGCGCAGAGCTGAAGTTTTCGGGTCGCATTGTCCGAAATCACGGTCGGCGGGGCGGAAGCCTCGTCGGCCGTTTTTCTGTGAAGCTGCCATCGGATCAATCGCTTACATGTGTATCCTCGATCAAGCCCGGGGCACGCCTCCTGTGCTAGCTGCCGCAGCCGTAGATCGGAACCGTAACGACGTTCGCGCGCTGTGAAGGCAGGAGAAATGCATGACAGACTCTCTGTTTAAGCAAGCGAAGACCGGTATTCGCGGACTGGATGATGTGTTGGGCGGAGGCCTCGAACCGGCCCGTGCGTATCTGCTCGAAGGCAGCCCGGGCACCGGCAAGACGACGATCGCACTTCAATTTCTGATGACCGGCGCGGCGACCGACGAGCGTTGCCTCTACATAACGCTGTCCGAAACCGAGGACGAACTGCGCGCCACGGCCAGATCGCATGGCTGGGACTTACGGGGCATCGATATTTTCGAACTGGTGCCGCCGGAGAGCCTGCTGGACGAGCAGCAGCAGCAGAGCCTGCTCTATTCATCCGATCTCGAACTGGGCGAGACGACCCGGCGGATTTTCGAAGCATTTGAGGAGATCCGGCCGTCTCGCGTGGTGCTGGACAGCCTTTCCGAAATCCGGCTGCTTGCGCAGAGTTCGCTGCGCTATCGCCGCCAGATACTGGCGCTGAAGCATTATTTCGCACGCAGTGGCGCGACCGTATTGATGCTCGACGACCTCACCACCGACGCTAACGACAAGACCGTCCACTCCGTGGCGCACGGCGTTGTTCGGCTCGAGGAATTGGCGCCGGAATATGGTGCGGAACGGCGGCGGATGCGGGTCATCAAATATCGCGGCCGGCGCTTTCGTGGCGGCTATCACGATCTCGCGATTCACACCGGAGGGGTCCGCGTGTTCCCCCGGCTGGTGTCGAGCGAGCATCACAGCAGCTTCGACCGCGAGGTGCTTGAGACGAACCTGCCGGAATTCAACGCGCTGCTGGGCGGCGGCGTCGAGCGGGGTTCAAGCGTATTGATGCTGGGGCCGGCCGGCACGGGCAAGTCGCTTCTGGCACTCACCTTCGTCAAGAACACGATCGCGCGCGGCGAGAATGCGGCGATGTTCGTGTTCGACGAGGAACTGGGCCTGCTCAAGCAGCGCGCGAAGGGGCTCGACATCGATCTTCAGGCGATGATCGATGCCGGCGATCTGGTGCTGGAGCAGGTCGACGCCGCGGAACTGACGCCCGGCGAATTCTCGACACGGGTACGCGAGTGCGTCGAAGCGCATGGCGCGCGAACGATCGTGATCGACAGCCTCAACGGTTATCAGGCGGCGATGCCGGGCGAGCACGCGCTGATCCTGCACGTCCACGAACTGCTGCAATATCTCAACCGGCAGGGGGCGACGACATTCCTGACGGTCGCGCAGCATGGACTGGTGGGCGACATGAAAGCGCCGGTCGACGTCACCTATCTCGCCGACACCGTTATCCTGCTACGATATTTCGAGGCGGTAGGACGCGTCCGTCGCGCGATCTCGATCGTTAAGAAGCGTATGAGCGCACATGAAGATATCATCCGCGAATATATGATCGGCCCGCGCGGCTTCACGCTTGGCCCGCCGCTGACTGGATTTCAGGGCATTTTGCGGGGTGTTCCCAATTTTGTCGGCGAGGCGGGCCTGCTGAAGTCTGACGGGGCGTGAAGCAGACCACCGTCTCCGAACGTGCGCTGGTACTCGCACCGCGTGGGCGCGATGCGATGGTTGCTGCGGCCATGCTCGCGGAGGGCGGCATCGAGGCCGTTGTCTGTGATTCGCTGGCTAGCCTGATCGACGGGCTCAATGCCGGGGCGGGATTCGTCCTCGTCACCGAAGAGGCAGTGGCAACCGCCGACCTGCGGCCGCTCTCCGACTGGCTGGCGGGCCAGCAAGAATGGTCGGACCTGCCATTCGTGCTGCTGACCAGCCGGGGCGGCGGCCTCGAGCGAAACCCGGCGGCAGCTCGTCATCTCGAGGTTTTGGGCAACGTCACCTTCCTCGAGCGGCCATTCCATCCGACCACGCTGATCAGTCTGGTGCGGTCGGCGCTGCGCGGCCGGAGGCGGCAATATGAAGCGCGCGCACGCCTGATCGAACTGCGCGAAAGCGAAACGCGGTACGCGACCCTGTTCCAGACGATGGACGAAGGCTTTTGCATCATCCGGTTTGTCGATGGGCCGCATGGTCCCTTGAGCGACTATGTCCATGTCCAGGCCAACCCGGCCTATGAGCGGCATGCAGGGATTCCCAATGTCGTCGGACAATATGTACGGCAAATGGTGCCGGACGAAGCGGATGGTTGGGTCGATCTGTATCGCGGTGTTCTGACATCCGGCGAGCCGATCCGGTTCGAGCGCGAACTTATCGCCACCGGGCGGCATCTGGAGCTTTCCGCATTCCGTGTCGAGCCGCGCGAACGCAGCGAGGTCGCTGTCGTCTTTCAGGACGTGACCGAGCGGAAGCGCGCCGAAATTGCGCTGCGCGAACTCAACGAAACGCTCGAGCGGCGCATCGAGGCGGCAGTCGCGGAGCGGCAGGCTGCGGCCGAACAGCTGCATGAGGCGCAGAAGCTCGAAACGATCGGTCAGTTGACCGGCGGGGTCGCGCATGACGTGAACAATTTGCTGACCCCCATCACTGGCGCACTCGACCTGCTGCACCGCCGTTCCGCCGACCATGATCCGCGCATGGCGCGGCTGATCGACGGCGCCTTGCAATCGGCCGAGCGCGCGAGGGTGCTGGTCAGCCGGTTGCTTGGCTTTGCCCGGCGGCAGGCGCTCGAGACCCGGGCGACCGATATTTGCAGCTTGCTGACCGGCGTGCAGGATCTCGTGACCAGCTCCATCGGGCCGTCGATCTCGTTGAGAGTCGAATGTTCGCAGGATCTGCCGCCGGCGCTGATCGACCCCAATCAGCTCGAGCTGGCGATCCTGAATCTGAGCGTCAACGCCCGCGATGCGATGCTCGAGGGCGGGATATTGACGATCGCGGCGTCGCATGTGCGCGTGGATGCGTTGGAAGTGAGTGGGCTCGCCGCGGGCGACTATGTCCGCATCGTGGTGAGCGATACCGGGACCGGCATGAGCGCCGAGACGCTCGCACGGGCGATAGAACCTTTCTATTCGACCAAGGAAGTGGGCAAGGGCACCGGGCTTGGTCTCTCGATGGTGCATGGTCTGGCCGGCCAGCTGGGGGGCGCCTTCACACTGACCAGCGCACCGGGGCAGGGAACGCAGGCGAGCCTGTATCTGCCGCTCGCGCCGGGCGTCGCGGCGGCGAACGGTCTGTCGAGCGACAGCACGCTGATGGAGATGGAGCCGCTCAACATCCTGCTCGCCGACGACGAGCAGCTGGTGCGTATCGGCACTGCCGAGATGCTGCGCGAGTTGGGCCATGTCGTTCATGAGGCCGCGAGCGGGGCGCAGGCCCTGAACAGGCTGATCGCGGGAGAGCCGATCGATCTGCTCATCACCGATTATATGATGCCGGGCATGAACGGCGCGGCGCTGGCGGGGCGCGTCGGGGAGATCAATCCCGACCTGCCGGTTCTGGTGATCACCGGATATGCCGGCGGCGATCTCGATATCGGTTTGCCGCAGCTGACCAAACCGTTCCGGCAGGCGGATCTTGCGCGGTCGCTCTACCGGCTGTTCCACACGGGCGAGACCCTGCCAACGGATTGCGCTTGAGTATAACGCGATTGACGAATCCGTCTTCCTGGGCGCTTTCTGACCGGATGCTTCGCGATCCCCGCCACTGGCTCACCGCCCTCGTCAACGCCTTCCTGCTTGTCGCGCTGTTCGCTGCAACTCCGGCGGCCGCGCGGAGCATTCTCTTCGTTGGGAACAGCTTCACCTTCGGCGCGGCGTCACCGGTGAAGCGCTATCATACCGATCGGGTGACCGATCTGAACGGCGAAGGGATCGGCGGGGTGCCGGCGCTGTTCGCCACCTTTGCCGGAGAGGCGGGGCTGGACTGGACGGTCAGCCTCGAGACGTCGCCGGGCAAGACGCTGGGCTTCCATCTGGCCGAGAAGCGCGGGGTGATCGACCGGGCGTGGGACGTGGTGGTGCTGCAGGGGCACAGCGTGCTCGATCCCAAGCTGCCGGGGGATGGGACGGGGCATCTGGCGGCGGCGCGGGGCCTGTCCGATCTCTTCCGCGCGCGCAATCCGCAGGTCGAGATGCTTCTGATGTCGACCTGGTCGCGCGCGGATCAGGTCTATCGTCCGGCCGGACACTGGCATGGCCAGCCGATCGCGAAGATGGCGGAGGACCTGATGGCGGTGAATTTGCTGGCGCTGACGCCGGGCGGGGGGATCGATGCGGTGTTACCGGTGGGGACCGCGTGGAACCGGGCGATGCGCGACGGCGTGGCGGATGACAATCCCTATGACGGCATCGCGTTCGATCAGGTCAGCCTGTGGGGCTGGGACCAGTATCATGCCAGCGCCGAGGGCTATTATCTGGAGGCGCTGGTGGTGTTCGCGATGGTGACGAAGCTCGATCCGCGCGTGCTGGACGGCAAGGAACGGGCGGCGGACGATCTGGGCATCAAGCCCGATGTTGCGAAGCGGCTGCGCGAGATCGCTGCGACCGAGCTGGCGTTTCAGGGAAGCCGGCTGCGCGCGGTCAGGCCGTAACGGCGAGGATCGCTTCGATCTCGTCCAGCCGCGCCGCCTGATAGGTAGGCGCGGGGCCGCCATTCAGCGCCGCATCGGCCGGGTTGAACCAGCAACTGTCGATCCCGAACCCGTGCGCGCCGGCGATGTCTGCGTCGAGCCGGTCGCCGACGATGATCGCTTCGGGCTTGGCGAAGCGGCGGAAGCGGGCGGCGGCATAGTCGAAGAAGCGCGCATCGGGCTTGGCATGGCCGCACGTTTCGGACGTCGCGACGAAGGACAGGAACGGGGCGAGGCCGGAATTGGCGATGCGGGTGGTCTGCACGGCTTCGATGCCGTTGGTGATGATGCCGATCTCGCCGATCGCGGCGAGGCGCTCGCAGAGCTGTGCGGCGCCGTCGATCAGCACCACCGTCTGGGGCAGGCAATCGAGATAATGGGTGCTGGCCCGGGCCGGATCGCTGTCGACGCCGTGATGGGCGAAGGCGCGGCGGAAACGCTCGACCTTGAGCCAGTCCTTGGCGACGCGGCCCTGCTCGAATTCGGCCCAGAGCGCGGCATTCTCGCGCTGGTAGTGCGGGAAGATCGCGGCGGTCTCGGCTGCGAGGCCCAGCGCGGCGAGGGTGCGTTCGAACGAGAGCCTTTCCGACGCCTTGAAGTCGAGCAGCGTGTCGTCGAGGTCGAACAGGAACTGGCGGTACTTCATGCGCGGCCGGGGCTAGGGCCTTGCCCCGGTCGCGGCAACGCAATCCTTCTTTTGCCGCCGATGGCGCAGATGGTTGCCAAGGCGCGGCTTTCCGGCTGAGAGCGGGGCATGAAGACCGCGAGCCAGATTCAAGACCTGATCGTCAGCCGGCTGATGCGGCGGCACGGCGGAACCGCTCGGCGTTGGCGGCTGGCGGTGGGGCCGGTGCGGGTTTACGATCCGGCGACGCACGGGCCGGGCAACTGGTCGGTCGCGCCCACCGGGACGACGACGGAGAATGCGGCGATCGAGCGGCTGCTCGATACGCTGCGGCTGGAAGTCCCGCTGGCGGTGGAAGGCTGAAAGCGGATCGAAGCGGTGCGACGATCATTGTCGCATCGGCGCGCGGCAATCTGCTACAGCGCCGTGGTTCTCCTCTGACGATTGAGATTCTATGCCCTCCGGTCTGGTTGCCCTGCTCGACGATATTGCGGGGATCACGAAACTCGCCGCGGCTTCGCTGGACGATGTCGGCGCGGCGGCGAGCAAGGCCGGGAGCAAGGCGATCGGCGTGGTGGTGGACGATACGGCGGTGACGCCGCGCTATGTCGTCGGCCTGTCCCCGGATCGCGAACTGCCGATCATCCTGAAGATCGCGATCGGATCGCTGCGCAACAAGCTGCTGATCCTGTTGCCCGCCGCGCTGCTGCTGAGCGCGTTCGCGCCCTGGGCGATCACGCCGATATTGATGCTGGGCGGCGCGTTCCTGTGTTTCGAAGGCGCGGAGAAACTGCTCGAGGCGTTCGGCGAACATGCAGAGGCCGAGCCCGATGCCGAGCCGGAAGATCCCGCGACGCTGGAGCAGTCCAAGGTGGGCGGGGCGATTCGCACCGACCTGATCCTGTCGGCCGAGATCATGGCGATCGCGCTGGCGGACGTTTCGACCTCGCCGATCCTGACGCAGGGCGTGGTACTCGCGCTGGTCGGCATCGCGATCACCATCGGCGTCTATGGCGTGGTCGCGCTGATCGTGAAGATGGACGATATCGGGCTGCATCTGGCGCAGCGCCGGGCCAGCGGCGTGCGGGCGCTGGGGCGCGGGATGGTGAAGGCGATGCCGGTGGTGATGGGCTTCCTCTCCACCGTGGGCACCGCGGCGATGATCTGGGTTGGCGGCGGCATATTGGTGCACGGCATGGAAGTGCTGGGCTTCGGCGCGCCGGCGCACCTGATCCACGATGCGGCGGACGCGGTGAAGCACGCCACCGGTGCGCTGGGCGGCGTGCTCGGCTGGGTGACGACGGCGCTGCTCTCGGGACTGCTCGGACTGGCGGTGGGCGCGGTGATCGCGCTGGCGCTGCACCGGATCATGCACCGGGCGCACGCAGCGCACTGAGCCTCACCCCATCCAGCGGCTGACCGGCACGGCGGATTCCTCCAGCGGCTGCGAGATCACGTCGACCAAAGTCGGGCCGTCATGGGCGATGGCGGCGCGCATCACCGCGTCGAGTTCGACGGGATCGCGGACGGTCCATGCCTTGAGGCCATAGGCTTCGGCGATGCGGGCGTGATCGGTGCGAGTGAAGTCGACCGAGAAATAGCGCTGGCCATATCCGTCCTTCTGGCTCGCCTTGATCCAGCCGAACGACGCGTTGGAGAAGACGACGAGCGTGACCGGGATATTCTTGCGGACGATCGTTTCCAGTTCGCCGACGGTGAAACCGAAGCTGCCGTCGCCCATCGCCGCGACGACCTTCTTGTCCTGCGCGCCGTACCATGCGCCGATCGCGGCGGAGAGCGAGAAGCCCAGCGCACCGTGGGCGCGATTGGTGATGAAGCGGCGGCCGGTGCTTTCGAAATCGAAATAGCCCGAGAAATAGGGGCAGGGCGTGCCGGGATCGGCGACGACGATGCCGTCCGCAGGCAGCGCCTTCTGGATCGCGGCGAGGACGCGTTCGGGGCGGATCGGGGTCTCGGTCGATTGCGCGAGGCGTTCGAAGCCGGTGCGCTTGGCGTGGCGCATCGCGTGGAGGCGCGTGGCGGTATCGGCGTTGCGCGGCGTGCCGTCGAGGCGGCGGGCGATCTCGGCGGCCAGTGCGGTAAGGCAGAGGCGGGCGTCGCCGACAAGGCCGGCTTCGATCCGGTAGTTCGCGCCGACGACCATCGGGTCGATGTCGATATGGACGATCGGCACGCCGGGAGCGGGGACGGTGCCGTGCTCGGTGGTGGTCGAGCCGGCGCGGCAGCCGATGAAGACGACCGTGTCGGCATCGGCGATCACATCGCGCGTCTGATCGGTGCCGCCGTTCGCGCCGACCACGCCGACCGCCAGCGCGTGATTGTCCGGGATCACGCCATGTCCGCTGACGGTGGACGCGACGGGGGCGTCGAGCAGGGTGGCGAGCGCGATCAGCTCGGCCGTCGCGCCCGAAAGGATCGCGCCGCCGCCGCAGACGAAGACCGGGCGCTTCGCGGCGAGGATCACGTCCGCCGCCGAGGCGACCAGATCGGGATCGGGCGCGGTTCGGAAAGCGGGGAAGCGGCTATGCTCGATCTGCGCCCAGATCTGGCCGGCGTCGAGATCCTGTTTCTGGAGATCATAGGGCAGGCCGATATGCGCCGCGCCGGGGCGGCCGGTGGTGATCGCTCGGAACGCGGTGCGGAAGAGATGCGGGATCTGCGTCACGTGATCGGCGACCGCGTTCCACTTGGTCAGCGGGCGGAACAGCGCCTTCTGGTCCAGCTCGGTCAGCGGATAGCGGCCCCGCGCGGTGACGGGCACGTCGGAAGTGATCGAGAGGAGTGCGACCGAGGACTCGTTCGCTTCGATCACGCCGGGCAGGATATAGGTCGCGCCGCCGCCGCTGGGGCCTTCGCAGATGCCGGGCCTGCCCGTCACGCGGGCATAGGCGTCGGCCATATAGGCCGCGCTGCGCTCGTCGCGGGTGAGGATATGGTCGATGCCATGATCGAGCCGGTGGAGGGCGTCGTAAAAGGGCAGGCTGGTGTCGCCGCACAGGCCGAAGATGTGCTTCACGCCGTGGTGCTGGAGCATCCGCACGGCCGCTTCGGCGCCGGTAATCGTGGTCATCGGGTTCTTTCCGCTAGATGCGGAAAGGCTAGGCTCAGGCGAAATCGGGAGGGCCATTCAAAAGCGCGGCGCGCCGATTGAAACTGCCCTCCCGGTCCCGGTTTAGAAGTCGAGGCCGAGTGTCACGCCATAGGTGCGCGGGGCCCCGGCGGTGCCGTTGTCGCCCGCATTGGTGGCGCTCAGCTGGTTGCGGTAGAAATCGTCGGTGAGATTCTTGCCCCAGATGCGGACATAGACATCGTCGCCCGGCGCGCGCCAGGTGAGCGAGGCGTCGAGCAGATTGTAGCTGGGCTGGCTGACGCGCCCATCGGGCGAGCCGAAGAAGCCGTCATTGTAGTAGTAGTTCCCCGCGATCGTGAACGTGCCGATCGAGGTCGGGATGTCGTAGTTTCCGCCCAGGCTGAACGTCCATTCGGGCGTGTTCTGCAGCGGCGTTCCCGAGCGATCGCCGATCAGCAGGCAATTGCCGCCGGTCTGCGCGAAGGGATTGCCGAAGGTGCCCAGGCACGACTGGCCCGCGGGGATGACGAAGCCCGGTGTCAGCGGGAAGGGATAGGAGATCACCGCGCTGGTGAACGACTTGTAGCGGGCATGGGTGTAGCTGACGCCCGCGAAGAGGCGGAGGCCCTGCGTCGGCTGCCAAGTGATGTCGCCGTCGAAGCCGTAAATCTCCGCGCCATCGGCATTATAGACATTGTTGCGGCCGGCGATGACCTGCTGAACCTGCACCTTGTCCTGATCGTAATAATAGGCCGCGACGTTGAGGCGGACGCGGCGATCGAACAGGTCGGACTTGAAGCCGATCTCGAACGCATCGACCACTTCGGGCGCGAGCACGCTGGTGAGGCTGCCGCGCGGATTATAGGTGCCGCCGCGGAAGCCGCGATTGTAGCTGGCGTACATCAGCAGCTCGGGCGAGAAACGGTGATCGACCGACAGGCGCCAGCTCGGCTTGTTGAAGGTCTTCTGCCCGGTGATCGTCGGGCTGACCGTGGTGGTGTTGGTCGCGCCGTTAAAGTCGACCTGGTGCGACACGAACGAGCGATCGTCGCTGGTGTAGCGGAAGCCGCCGATGACGTTGGTCGAGTCCGTCATCGCATAGGTCAGCTCGGCAAAGCCCGAGATGGATTTGACCGACACCGAATAGATGTCGTCCGAATAGCCGTTGCCGCCAAAGGTGAGCAGGCCGGTGGTGCGGCCCGGATCCTGCCCGGCCTCGTTCCACATATAGAAGCCGCCGATCACCCATTTCAGCGGACCGTCGCCCTGCGAGACGAGGTTGATCTCCTGCGTGAACTGCTTGTCGTAATTGTTGTTGTCGACGCGGATGCGCGGCAGCGTGGTGCCGTCCGGATCGAACAGGGTGCGCAGTTCGGAGCGGCGATAGGCGGTGATGCTCTTCAGCTCGGCGACGCCCAGATCCTGGGTGAAGGTGAGGCTGGCGCCCCATTGGCGCGAGCGCAGCAGCGGATCGACATCGGCGACGATGTCGCGCTCCGAGCCTGCGAGCATCTGGCCGAGCGAATTGCGGCTGAACTGGCGGAAGGCGGGTTCCGAAGCGTCGCGGCCGTTATAATCGGCCGAGAGCAGGATCGAGGTGCCGGCGCCCGGCTCCCACAGCAATTTGCCGCGCGCGGACCAGCTGCTGCCGTCCATCACGTCGTTGCCGGTGAACAGGTTCTTCGCAAAGCCCTTGGCGCGATTCTCATATTGGCCGGACAGGCTGATCGCGATCGTCTCGGTCACGCCGCCGGTGATGTAGCCCGCGAAGTTGGCCGTATCGTAATTGCCATAGCCTGCCTGGAGCTTGCCGCTCCATTTGAAGTCGGGGCCCTTGGTGGTGATCTGGATCAGGCCGCCCGTGGCGTTGCGGCCGAACAGGGTGCCTTGCGGCCCCTTGAGCACCGCGACCTGCTCGACGTCGAACAGCGACTGGAGGACGCCGGTGGGCGCGCCGTAATAGACGCCGTCGACATAGACCGCGACGGGGTTCTCGATGCCGGGGCCCTGCCCGGTCGCGCCGACGCCGCGGATGCGGGGCAGGCCGAAGCCGCCGACTGCGGTGGTGACGTTGAGCGAGGGGACCGCGGCCTTGAGGTCCTCGGTGCCCGAGATGCCGCTATTGGCGATGTCGTCCCCGCCCAGCGCGGTGATGGCGATCGGCACGTCCTGTGCGTTCTGCGCGCGCTTCTGGGCGACGACGACGATCTCGTCATTGCCCTGAGCGGCGGGATCGTCCTGCGCGGCATCCTGTGCGCTGGCCGGAGCCGCCGCGAGGATCGCGAGACAGGCGCCGGCCAGCATGGCCGCACGCAGCGAAAGCTTGTCGCGAGAAATCATCATAGTCCTCCCCAATATCGAGCCTCATCCGCCTCGTCTGGTGCGAGGATCGGCAAGTCTGTCTATGAGGATCGGCCGCAACGCCCATGATCAGAAAGCCGCGAACACCGATAGCTTTCGTGAAAGCTATTTTCACGGGTCAACGTTGTCAGGAAATATTGGGAGGAATGGCCAGTTCCTCCCGTTCGTTTCGCGGTTATTTCGCGGGAAGGTAGAGCGGCATCGAATCTTCCCATTTGCTGTCGGTCAGGATGCGCTTGCCGGTGCCGTCGGCGTTCATGACGTAGATCTGGCCATATTGCTGGAAGGTCTGGTCGTAGAGCGCGGCTTCGTCGCGGAAGCCGTGCTGCGAGCCGCTCCACATGATCCGGCCATCGGCGGTCCATACGGCATGGCCGTCGCTCGATTCATGGTCGGTGCAGCGGAACAGGCCGGTGCCGTCCGGATGGATGGTGTAGATGTCGAAATTGCCGTCTTCGGTGCGCTTGCGGGTGAAGACGATGCGCTTGCCGTCGGGCGACCAGCCGGGGAGGTTGTCATAGCCTTCGGTCAGCTTGCGGATCTGGCGCGTCTCGAGATCGAGGATACGCAGGCCCTTCTCCTCGGCGCTCCACACGCGGAACACCACCTGCTTGCCGTCGGCGGAATAGCTGGGGAAGCCCGAATGGACCGTGCCGTCGGTAAGCTGCTCGGCACCGGTGCCGTCGCGGCGGACGCGCCACAAGGCGGCGGTCATCCTGTTGCGTTCGAAGAACCAGTAGCCGAGGCCGAAGACGATCCACTGGCCGTCGGGCGACCAGGCCGGCTGGAACGCGCCGGCAAGGCCCATGCGGACCTTGGCCTCGTCGAGCCCGCGTCCGCTGCTTTCGAACACCTTGGTCCGCTGCGACCCGTCGGGGCGCATGATCCAGATCGAGCTGTTGCCGAGCTGCTTCTCGGTGAAGACGATCCAGCCGTCCCGCGACAATAGCGGGAAGACGTCGACATGCTTGTAGTCCCAGTCCTTGTCCCAGCTGTAGAGCGGCTTGTAGAGTGGGCGGACCGGCTTGAAGTCGACCTTTTCATAGACGACCGACTTGCCGTCCGCCGACCAGCTCGGCGCGCGGATGAAGCTGCGCTTCAGCGCGGGGCGATCCGAAGTGTAGGCAAGGCCCTCGTTCGGGCCGTACTTCACCAGATAGCCGATCTCGGCATTGCTCAGGAATTGCGGCTGGAGCTTGAGATCGGTGCCCGTCGTATGCTCGACGCGGTCCCCCGTCGCCACATCGACCGAGACGATCTGCGAATAGGCCTTGCCGACATAATTGGGGCGGCGGGCGCCCCAGGTTGCCTCCACGGTCATTTCGTAGAAGACGATGCGGCGGCCGTCGGGCGACCATTTGGGTGAGCCGAGGCAATAGCCGGGTTTGGTCGCAACCTGACGGCAGCCGGTGCCGTCGGGGCGGATGACGTAGATCGAAAGTTCCTGGGTATGCTCCCAGCCCGCGCCGCCGTCATGGCCTGTCCATTGGGTGTCGCGGTCCGACGAGAAGGCGATCCACTTGCCGTCGGGCGACCATTGCGGGCGGAAATAACAATCGGGCTTGCCTTCCTTGCCGCGCACCGCGCCGATTCCGGTCAGCTGGCGCGAGCGCCCGCTGCGCAGGTCGAGCACCCAGATATTGGCGCGATAGCCCTTGCGGGTGGAGACATAGGCGAGCTGGCGTCCGTCGGGCGAAAGCACCCCGGCATCGTCCATCGACGCGCCGGCGACCAGCGGGACGATGCCGGTGCCGTCGGCGCGGGCGCGGAAGATATCGGACTGGCCGTCGCCATTGCGTTCGGAGGTGAAGACGAAGCCGCCGGGGGCGTGGACGCCGTTATATTCGTACTTCGTGTCGGCGAGCAGCTTGCGCTCGTTCGACCCGTCGATGTCGGCGATGCGGAGTTCGGAAATGGCCGGGGCGATGCGGTTCATCAGCATCACGCCCTTCTTGCGCTTCGGATCGGTCAGGCCCGCACGGGCCTCGCTCGTCAGAAGTGCGGCAGCCGGAAATACGCCCAGAAACGCGCGGCGGTCCATCATTCCCTCCTCGTGGGCGGCCTGCGGATCGCGGCAACCCATCCTTGTTGATCGTGCCCTTGTGCCGGTCGCCGCGCCAGCGGGTCCAATCACAAGCCCGGGAGGGGCGATCAATTCGATGCTTCGTGCGCGCTTCTTATCGGCCCGTGCGCGCGCGCCGGGACTAAGGCGAAGCCGCACCGGAGATGGAGACATGGATTTGAGCGACGCGCGGCATCCCTTCGCAATCCGCGATTTCCGCTGCTTCTGGACCGCGCGGCTCTGCTCGACGCTGGCGCAGAATGCGATGGTGATCGTGATAGGCTGGCAGGTCTATGACATTAGCCGGCAGACGATGGGGCTGAAGCAGGCCGCGCTGCAACTCGGGCTGATCGGACTGGCGCAGTTCGCGCCCTTGTTCGCGCTGGTGCTGGTCACCGGCTGGACCGCCGACCGGGTCGACCGGCGATTGATCGCGCGGCTGTGCATCGCGCTGCAATTGCTGTGCGCGGCGACGCTCGGCTGGTTCAGCTTCGAAGGGGGGATGACATTGGGGGTGCTGTTCGCGGTGGCGGTGCTGCTGGGGGTGGCGCGCGCATTCTCGATGCCGGCGCAGAGCGCGCTGGCGCCCAATCTGGTGCCGCCCGCATTGCTGCCGCGCGCGGTGGCGACGACGGCGATCGCGGGACGCGTCGGCGGGATCGCGGGGCCGGCGATGGGCGGCTATCTCTACGCCGTCGCGCCGCATGCGCCCTATTTCGTCGGATCGGCGCTGCTGGCGGGATCGCTGCTCAGCATGATGCTGATCCGCCCGATCACGCGCACCGGGATCGACGGATCGCGCAATCCGTGGCGGCAGATGGTCGAGGGACTGGGCTATGTGTTCCACAACAAGCTGGTGCTCGGCGCGATCTCGCTCGATCTGTTCGCGGTGCTGCTGGGCGGGGCGACGGCGATGCTGCCGATCTTCGCGCGCGACATATTGCATGTGGGGCCGGCAGGGCTGGGGCATTTGCGCGCCGCCCCGGCGGTGGGGGCGATGGCGATTGCGTTGTGGTTCTCATGGGCGCCGCTGTCGCGCGGCGTGGGGGTGAAGATGCTGGCGGCGGTGGGCATCTTTGGGGTGGCGACGATCGGCTTTGGCCTGTCGCGCTGGTTCCCGCTGTCGCTGGCGTGCCTCGCGGTGCTGGGCGCGGCGGACATGTTCTCGGTCTATGTCCGCCAGTCGCTGATCCAGCTCTCCACGCCGAACGAGATGCGCGGGCGGGTGGGCGCGGTCTCGACGCTGTTCATCTCCGCCTCGAACGAACTGGGCGAGGCGGAGTCCGGATTCCTCGCCGCGCTGATCGGGCCGGTCGCGGCAGTGGTCGCGGGCGGGGCGGGGGCGATCGCAATCACTTTGCTATGGGCGCGCTGGTTCCCCTCGCTGCGCAAGGCGGAGAATTTCGAGGCTAGCGCAGGAAGGTGACGTTCACCGGCTTGGGCACGTCGATCGAGTTGCCCGTGGCGGTCAGCTTGCCGGTGCGGGGATCGCGGGCGAGCACCGTGACGACGTTCGACGCCTGATTGGCGACGATCAGCCAGCGGCCGTTCGGCGCGATGGCGAAGCTCCACGGCTTCTGCCCGCCTGCCGGGATGCGCTGAAGCTCGGTCAGCTTGCCGCTGTTCCTGTCCACCGCGTAGGCGATGATCAGATCCTCGCCGCGCAGGGAGGCGTAGAGGAACTTGCCGTCCTCGCTCGGCAGCAGTTCGGCGCCGTTAGTTATCGCGCGCGTGGCTTCGTCGAAGGGGATGACGAGCGACTGGGCCAGGGTCAGGCGGCCGGCGCGCGCGTCCCAGCGATAGGTGCGGATTTCGGGCACGATCTCGGTGATCAGGAACAGCAATTTGCCGCCGGGATGGAAGGCGAGATGGCGCGGGCCGGTGCCCGGCGTGACCCCGACCGAGACGGGGTCGGCGGGCGTCAGGGCGCGCTTCGCGGCGTCGTAGCGATAGACGAACAGCTTGTCCGCCCCGAGATCGGCGGCGAGGAGGAAGCGGTGGCCGGGGTCGAACGCGACACCGTGCGCGTGCGGGCTTTGCTGGCGGCGGTGCGGGCCGCTGCCTTCGTTCTTCTGCGTGGCGGGGACGCCCAGAGTCTCGTCGGCAAGGATCGGCAGCGCGGCGACATGGCCGCTGGCGTAATGCGCCGCCGCCACCGTCCGGCTGTTCGGATCGAGCGCGAGATGGGTCGGGTTCGCCCCGCCCGATCCGATGCGGCCGGCGATGCGGAGCTGGCCGGTCTTGCGATCGGCGATCAGGGTGAGGACCTCGCCGCCGCTGCCGCTGTCGTTGCCGACTTCGCTGACGGCATAGAGGATCGGCTTGTCGGTCCGTGCGACCAGCCAGGTCGGGCGGCGGATCTCCGCAACCATGCCGATGGGCGTGAGCTTGCCGGTGCGGCTGTCGAGCCGGGCGGCGAAGATGCCTTGCCCGGGATCGCTGGCCTGGGTGCCGATATAAACGAGCTGGTCGCCGCATTCCTCGGTGCAGGGCGCGGCCTGTTGCGCAGTCGCCGGCAATGGCCCGAGGACCACCGCCGACGCCGCCAGCGCCAGACATGCGGATATCGTCCGGCGCGGGAAACGGGACTGGCGATCGGTCATGGGCACTCCTCCGGCCGTCACCATGCATCTTGCGACGCGAAAAAGCGCTTCCAGAATTCGAACCGCTCGGGACTGGAGGCGACCGGGACCGGGCCGAACGCATCGCCGACTTCCATCACCTGCGGTTTCGCCGCGTCATAGGCGGGCCACAACGGCAGGCCGGGGCCGTTGGGATCGCCCTTGATGATGATGTTCGCCCAATAGGACGACATGATGTCCGCGATCTTCCGGTCCTGTTCGGTCCAGGGCAGGTCGTTCGCGTCGAGGCTGTCGAACATGTACATGATCTCGGACCCGTGGAACGCGCCGCGCAGCTTCTCGGTCGGACCGGTCAGCGCATGGGTCCAGAAATAGGTGAAGACCGGCTGCTTCACCGTGCGGGTCCATTCGACGCCCCAGAGATATGTCGAGATGCGCGAATTGTCGCGCACCGCTTCGTTGTTGGCGCGCGCGGCATCGAGGTCGCTCGTGGCGGGATAGAGCGTCAGGAACTCGCCGGCCATCGGCCCGAACTTGGTCTTCGCCCAGTTCTGATAGACGGCCAGCGTGACGCTGGTGTGCGGCATCCCGGGGCGGTTGGCTGGCGGATTGGACCGCAGCGCCTCGAATGCCGTCTCGGGCACCGCGCCACTTTCGTCCTTGTTGTTGCCCGCGACATACGTGACCGGGTTCTGCGTGCCGCCGGTCAGCGTGTCGTTATAGGTGCGCGGGACGATCCAGCCATCGACCACCGGGCGGAACAAAGGCGGGCGCGACGGGCTGCCGGTATAGACGTCGGGATCGGCGACGCCGCTGCCTTCCATCAACTGCTGCCACGGGAGCGCGCGGAGTTCTTTCAGCGAGAGCGTGCTGCGATCGCCGAGGAAGCGGACTCCCGCCGCCTCCGCGCCCTTCATCGTGCGGGTGGAGGTGTTGAGGTAGCGCAGCTCGAGGTCGCGCGGGTGGCGGACCTGGCTTTCGGCGATGCTGGCGCGGAACAGGCCCTTCGCCAGCGGGCTCATCGAGAGGAAGCCGACCGAGCCCGCGCCGGCGGACTGGCCGCCGATCGTCACCCGCTTCGGATCACCGCCGAACGCCGCGATGTTGCGCTGGACCCATTTGAGCAGCGCGATGTCGTCCATCAGACCGTAATTGCCCGACGCATTATGCCCGGATTCCCTGCTCAGGTCCGGCGTGGCGAGGAAGCCGAGCGGGCCGAGGCGATAGTTGAAGGTGACGACGATCACCCCCTTCTTCGCCAGCCCTTCGCCGTCGAATTGCGGGTTGGCGCCATAACCTTCGTTGAAGCCGCCGCCGTAGATCCAGACATAGACCGGGCGGCGTTCCTTCGCCGAAGCCGCGCCGGTCCAAACGTTGGCGGTCAGGCAATCCTCGCCCATCGGCAGCGACTTCACGCGCGGATCGTGCTGCGGGCAGAGATTGCCGAAATCGTCGGCCTTGCGCACGCCCTGCCACGGCCTGACCGGCGCGGGCGGACGCCAGCGCAGATCGCCGACCGGCGCTGCAGCATAGGGAATGCCCTTGAACACCCGGATCGACGCATCGCGGCCGGGGACGCCGGAAAGGCGGCCGCTGTCGATGCGGACGGTTTCGATGGGGGCGGGCGCCGCCACGTTCTGCGCCGGAGCGGCCGCGCCGAAGCCGGTCAGCGCGATCGCCGAACAGATCAGGGACGTGCGGGGAAATCTGCGGGCCATAATCGCTCTCCATGCAGCCCGGTGCTCCGCCTTGCGCGAAATCCGGGCATTTGGCGCGGATATACAGGGCCGGGGCGCGGCGCGGACGATAGGTTTACCGCGCCGCTCGATAAGTTTCCCCCGCGCGGCGGCAGGGCTCAAAATTAAAATCAATATGGACCGACCGGAAACCAATGAGGCAAAGGCGGCCCGCCCATGCATTTTAAGCACCGACAATGCGGCACGATCGTCAGTCATCGGAATTCCCCGAAGCCGACGTCTCCGTATGACAACGTTGTAAGTATGCCGCACCCGGCGGGAAGCATTCACAAGATCGGGTCGGCATGGTGCAGGGAGAGGGTAGAATGAAAAAGATCCAGATCATGTCGGCTCTGCTTTGCAGCGCTGCTTTTGTTGTTTCGGCGCCGGCCGTTCTTGCTCAGTCAGCCGAGCCCGATGCTGCCGATACTGCGCAGTCCGAAGCGCCGGATACCGCGAACGAACTCGTCGTTACCGGTTCGCGCACGATCACCAACGGCAATACCAGCCCGGTGCCGGTGACGGTGGTGACGACCGAGACGCTGACCAGCGTCCGCCCCACCAGCCTGACCGAATCGATTCAGCTCCTCCCGGTCTTCTCCGGATCGCGCAGCCAGACCAGCAACCCGTCGGCGACCGGCGGCGTGGGCGGCGGCAACGGCGTCGCGGCGCAGCTCAACCTCCGCAACATCGGCGCCAACCGCAACCTCGTCCTGATCGACGGCCGCCGCGTGCCGCCGACCTCGATCAGCAACATCGTCGACGCCGACGTGATCCCGCAGCTGCTGATCGAGCGCGTCGACACGGTCACCGGCGGCGTCTCGGCCGTTTATGGCTCGGACGCGGTGACCGGCGTGGTCAACTTCATCACCAACAAGAAGTTCAGCGGCGTGCGCGCCTATGTTCAGGGCGGCATGTCCGAATATGGCGATGGCGGCCAGATGGCGGCGGGCGTTGCGGTGGGCGGCAGCCTGTTCGAAGGGCGCGGCCATTTCACCGCCAGCTATGAATATCGCGACGATCAGGGCGTCGACCGCCGCTCGGCGCGCGACTGGTACAAGCGCCCGGTGGTGGTGGGCAGCGGCACGGCCGCCGCGCCCTATCGCCTGATCACCGACGCGACCCTGGCCAATCTGCCGTTCGGCGGACGCATCACCTGCACCGGCGCGTGCGCGATCAACGGCCAGTATTTCGCAACCGACGGCGTGCTCAGCACCTTCACCAACGGCACCGCCTATCCGGGCACCGCCAATACCCAGGTCGGCGGATCGGGCGGCTATGTCGACCTGACGATGAAGGCCGAGCAGCGGATGCACCAGCTTTACGGCCGGTTCGATTTCGAAGTCAGCGATACGGTCAATCTGTTCGTGCTGGGCAGCGGCACGTTCAAGCGCAACTCGTTCTACACCGACGAGGTCCAGCTCCAGAGCATCACGCTGAGCCGCACCAACGGCTTCCTCGCGCCGGCCTATCAGGCGCAGATCCCGACCGCGACCTTCACCTTCAACCGGATGCTGACCCAGCCGGAGCGCGCCAACGCGGTGCCGGAATCGCAGCAGCTGATGTTCACCGTCGGGCTGAACGGCAAGGTCGGCGGGTTCGACTGGAACTTCGCCTATACCCGCGGTTCCTCACGCCTCAGCACGCTGCTGCGCAACAACGTCAACAACCAGAAGCTGTCGGCCGCGCTGGACGTGGTGCTCGTCGGCGGGGTGCCCACTTGCTACGCCGCGACGCAGGCGGCGACCGCGGCGGCCTATTCCAACTGCCAGCCGCTCAACCTGTTCGGCCCGACCGCGTCGAGCATCGCCGCGCTCGACTATATCCTCGACGATACGCTGTACGTCGCGAAGACCAATCAGGACGACATCATCGCCGATATCGCGGGCTCGCCGTTCGATACCTGGGCAGGGCCGGTGACGGTCGCGCTGTCGGGCGAATGGCGGCGCCAGACCTTCGAATCGACCAGCGCGGCGACGCCGTCCATGTATGCGGACTGCACCAACCTCCGCTACAACTGCACGCCGCGCAACGTGACCACCGGGGCGGGCACCTTCCTGTATCGCGGGACCTTCCCGTCCAGCCCGCAGATCGACCAGTCGGTGTGGGAAGTGGCGGGCGAAGTGAATGTGCCGCTGCTCAAGGATTCGGCGATCGCCCGCTCGCTCAGCGTCAACGGCGCGGTTCGCTATACAAAGTACGACACGGTAGGCGATTACTGGACGTGGAAGGCCGGTCTCGACTGGCAGCTGACCGACGATCTGCGCTTCCGCGGCACGCTGTCGCGGGACATCCGCGCGCCTACGCTCAACGATCTCTATGCGCCGACGTCGGTGGTGATCGTCAACAATCAGGACCTGCTGACCGGCGCGACCAATCAGGTGCCTTCGGTCAACGTGCCCAACCCGAACCTGACCGCCGAGATCGGCAAGACGATGACGGTGGGCGCGGTGTACAAGCCGGGCTTCGCGCCGGGGCTGAGCTTCGCGGTCGACTATTACGACATCCAGATCGATGGCGCGATCACCACGGTGCAGGGCTTCCAGCCCAACATCCAGAATGGCTGCAACATCAACGGCGTGGCGCTCTATTGCGACCTGATCGTGCGGAACGGCGCGGGCGTGGTCACGTCGTGGCTTGTCCGCCCGGTGAACCTGGCGCAGATCAAGACCTATGGCGTCGATTTCGAGGCCAATTATGCGGGCAGCCTGTTCGGCCAGCCGTTCAGCCTGCGCGGTCTCGCCGCGTACCAGCCGCACATCCGCTATATCCAGCCTTCGGTGCCGACGATCGATCAGGGCGGGGTTGCCTTCGGTTCGGCCGGCCTCACCGCCAGCCCCTCGGTCCGGCTGACCGCGATGGCCAGCTATGCGGTGACCGACCGGCTGAAGGTGAGCGGCATGTATCGCTGGCGCAACCGGATGAAGCTGTGGGGCGATCCCACGGTGGTGTGGGCGCCGGGCGAAGGCACGATCGCGCCGTTCGGTCAGGCGTCGCTCAATGTGGCGTGGGAACTGCCGACGGCCGGCAACGGTAAGGCCGAGGTGTTCCTGAACGTCCAGAACCTGTTCGATGCCGCGCCGCCCCCGGCCAACTCGCCGGGCACCGCGACGTCGCCGGGCGGCTTCGGCGGCTTCGCGATCACCGACGATCCCATCGGCCGCTATTGGACCGCGGGCGTGCGCGTGAAATTCTGATCCATCGTTCCTTCATCGGAAACTTCCCTCCTCGCCCTCCGGCCCTCGCGGCCGGGGGGCTTTTCTTTTCTGGCGGATTGGTTGCGGACATCGTGTTGCGATGGGATACGGCCCCCATGCGTATCTGGCTGTGGCCTCTTGTTGCTGCAATTCTGAATGGATGCGCGCCCTCAGCGATACCGGCGCGGGCCGCTCTGATAGACGAAATAGAGAAGAATGTTCGGCTTCCACCGGATGCGTCGCCGCTGAGCCATTATGCGCGAGCATATGCTTATGCTCCAAACAGGCGTGTGCGTGCGGTCTACTTTCAGCCCGATGAACCTTATCCAGAATTCTGCAAAATGGCGCTGGAGCATGAGCAGGAGGGTGCTCAAGTTTCGCTATTCTGCCCTCCGCCGAAAGGCATGTCAGCCGGAGAACGCCGCTGGTTCGACAATTACCGGTTTTTACCGAGTGCCAAAGATGGAGGATGCAGCTGGATCACAGTGGAATTGGATTTGAATACACGAACCATACAAGTCAGGTGCAACGGCGCTTAGTCGCTCAGCCCACGCCCGGCAGCGGCAGGCCTTCCGACACCCACCAGCTGATCGCCACCGCCAGCACCACGCCGGTGATGCCGCGCCACAACGGCGCCTGTAGCGGCTGGTCGACATCGCCCAGATCCTTGCGGCCGGTGATCATCGGGGTGACCAGATTGTCGCGCTTGAACAGGGCGTAGAACAGGATCGCCAGCAGATGGAGCGCGACGAAGACGAGGATCAGGTTGAAGACCTGAGCGTGGAGATCGCCCGCGAGATCGGACGTGTCGTAGGACACGAAGATCGCCAGCGGGCCGGATTCGAGTCCATCGACATCCTGCGCGAACAGGCCGAGCGCGACTTGCACGCATAATGCGCCGAGCAGGGCGATGACGCTGAGCGCGCCGATCGGGTTGTGGCCGACGATCCTCTCACCCGATTTCGAGAACAGGCCGCGCGCATAGGCCAGGATCGCGCGCGGGCCGCGCACGAACGAAGCGAAGCGCGCGGTCGCGCTGCCGGCAAAACCCCAATAGAGGCGGAAGATCAGCAGCCCGAGCGTGATATAGCCGAGCAGCCGGTGCGTCGGCATGTCGCCCGACCTCCACGTCCACCACAGCGCGGGCAGCAGCAGCGCGAAGCTCCAGTGGACGATCCGCACCGGCAAATCCCACAGCCGGGTCAGCGGCCGTGGGGGCGGGACGGTCTCGATCGGTGCGTCCGCCGGCTCGCCGGTCACTTCTTCTCGCGGAACTTGTCGTGGCAGCCCTTGCAGGTCGGGCCGACCGCGGCGGCGGCGGTGCGGATCGCGGCGATGTCGCCGCCGGTCGCGGCGGCGTTCAACGCCTTGACCGCGGTGTCGAAATTGCCGGCGGCGGTGCTGAACTCGGCGGGCTGTTCCCAGATGGCGGGCTTCGCTTCGGTGTCGATGCCGGATTCGGGGCCGGTACCGGTGGGGAACCAGCTCGGCACCTGGCTCGACAGCCCGGCGAGCGTTGTCGCGTTGGTGCGGATCGTGTCGACCGAGGGCGCGTCCTTCTTCAACTCCTCGGTGATTGCCTTGTTGGCCTTGGCGATAGCCTTGAACTTCGCTTCGCGCGGATTTTCGGCCGCGGCGGCGCCATTGCCATCGGACGAACCCGACGAACATCCGGCGAGCGTTGCCGCGAGCACGAGGGCAAGCGCCCCTCCGATCCTGCCAAGATTCAACGCGACCTCCTCATGATATTCCCAAGGGCCCCAGCCTAACGCCGCGCGCGGGGCGGGGGCAGCCCAAAACGGAGGTGGCGGCTATAAGTTTCGGCGCGACGTCAGCCCGCCTTGCGGATCAGCGGGCGCACCGTCGTCTCGGTCATGTGCTTGCGCAGCAGCTCGATGAAGTCGAGGTGGAGCCGGGTGGGCAGCCACCCCGCGCGCATGGTGACGCCGATCGACGGAGCGGGCTCGATCTGGCCGAGCGGGATCGCCGCGAGCGTATCGTCCTCGTGCATCAGCTCGTAGGTCGTCATCAGCGTAAGCCGGTCGCTGCGCGCGAGCAGGTGGCGGATGACCGGCAGCGAGCAGGTCGCGATCGAGGTCTTGGGGCCGTTGGGCGTGCCGGCGAACAGCCGCTCGAAACAGGCGCGGCGGCTCGATCCGGGCGTGCCGACCGCCCAGTCATAGTCGAGCAGATCCTCGATCCCGATCTTGCCCTTGCGCAGCAGCGGATGCCCGCGGCGGCAGACGACGGTGTAGGGGGTCTTGGCCAGGGCTTCGTTGGTCAGGTCGTCGGCGGTCGTTTCCTGCACCAGTCCGATCACGAAATCGACCGCGCCCGCGCGCAGGCTCTTGAGCATCTCCGGCGCGCTCTCGTTGACGATCTTCACATCGGCCCGCGGATGCGCCGAAACGAAATCGTCGAGCACCGAGGCGAGCAGGACGCTGCCGCCGAAGGGCATGGCGCCGATGGCGATCTGGCTGTGGAAGCTGCCCTGCGCGGCTTCGATCTCGCGGATTCCCCACTCGATCTCCTGCGTGGCGAGCCGGATCTTGCGGCCGAATTCGACCCCGGCGGGGGTGACCATCACGCCGGCGGCGGTGCGGTAATAGAGCGGCTTGCGCAGATTGACCTCGAGGTCGCGGGCGGCGCGCTGGAGCGAGGCTTGCGAAAGACCGAGCGATTCCGCGGCCTGGGCGAATGAGCCGGTCTCGACGATGGCGATCAGGCTGCGCGCCTGCGATTTGGAGATGCGGCGGGCGATGACCGTGGCCGCGGCCGGGCCACCGGGAACGCCGAGATCGACCAGCGCGCTTTCGATCTGCGCGAACAGGCGCGCGGCGCGGCGGTGGAAGATCTCGCCCAGTTCGTTGAGGTAGCTGCCGCTGGCGCGGCGATCGAGCAAGGTGACGCCGATCTGCTGCTCGAGCTTGGCGAGCGACTGGGTGACCGCGGGCTGGGAGAGGTTGCACTCTTCCGAAGCCTTGCGGACGCTGTTCAGGCGACCGACGCTTTCGAACAGCTTGAGCTGGCGGAAGCTGAGGGATTCTGCCCGGCCCTGCGGATCCATCTTCGTCATTTTTATTCCTCTCCGTTGGCTCCGGATAACAGGAATTTATACCGCCGAAAATGGGCCGGGCTGCGGGGTATTTATCGCCGATCGTGATCGGGCTTGCAGCGCGATGGATGTCGATGGAGCCGCAGAATGAGGCGATTCTTGCTGGAGGGTGTTCGATCAAGATACTGATAATATGAAATTTAATGACATAAGACTGTTGGGTCGAAAACGGCGTGAAGCGAACCGGTTCGACGCCCGGTTTCACAAAATTTATGTGCGATGCAGCACAGAATTGATCGCCCATTTTTGCGCAAAACTTATCACCACGGGCCGCAATCCGATCACCCGCTCCGGCATTCGCGGCGATTGATAATGCGGCGGGGACCCCAAGATTTGAGACCGCCCGATTGACGGTGAGGGGGTGCGGGGCGCTTCTGGGATCAAGCGGGGCCGAGGCGCCGGCACGGGTTGCCGCGCCTTCCCACAATCATGCATTCAGGAGAGCAGCATGGCCGGCAAAGTTCATCTCAAAATCGCGGTGGCCGAGCACCCGCATACTTCGGCGATCCGCAGCGGCGAGATCGAGATCGAAGGCGTCGATGCTGAGTTCATCACGGTGAAGCCGCAGATCGGCGCGTTCCGACGGATGGTGCGCGATGTCGAGTTCGACGTGTGCGAACTGGCCCCGACGACCTACATCATCGCCCGTGCCTATGGCGCGCCGTTCGTGGCGCTGCCGATCTTCGTGGTGCGCCGGTTCCACCATGCGGGCATGCTGGTGCGGCCCGATGCGGGGATCAGGGTGCCGAAGGATCTGGAAGGCAAACGCGTCGGCGTGCGCGCCTATTCGGTGACCACCGGCGTGTGGATCCGTCAGGTGTTCATCGACGAATATGGCCTCGACAACAGCAAGGTCACCTGGGTGGTCGATGACGAGGAGCATGTGACCCAGCTCAAGCTGCCGGCGAACGTGATCCATGCGCCCGAAGGCACGTCGCTGGCCGAGATGATCGCGAAGGGTGATCTGCAGGCGGGCGTCGAGGCGGCGGCAGGCATCGGGCGCACCGGCGCGCCGACCGGGGGCTGGCAGGAAGTCGAGGCCAATTATCCGGACCTCATTCCGAACGCCGCAGAAGTCGAAGCCGAATATTATGCGCGCACCGGCGTCTATCCGATGCACGGCACGATCGTGGTCAAGGATGCGGTGCTGGCCGAGCATCCGTGGATCGCGCGGTCGCTCAACGACGCCTTCACCCGCGCCAAGGACGAGTGGCTGGCGAAGCTCAATTCGGGCGAAGCGACCGGGGCGGGCGCGGACAAGTATCGCAAGCTGCAGAAGATCGTCGGCGCCGATCCGCTGCCCTATGGCATCGAAGCCAACCGGCCGACGATCGAGGCGCTGGAAAAGACCGCGTTCGAGCAGGGGCTGACCCCCCGCCGCATGTCGATGAGCGAGCTGTTCGTCGATCCCGAAACCGCGCCGGTGCGCGAGGAAGCATGACCATGATCATCGATTGCCACGGGCATTTCACCACCGTTCCGAAGAGCTTCCGCGACTGGCGGACGAAGCAGGTCGAGTTCGCCGACGATCCGGTCAACGCGCCGAAGGTGAGCGAAGGTGCGATCCTGACCGACGACCAGATCCGCGAGGGGATCGAGGGCGGCCAGTTGAAGCTCCAGCAGGAGCGCGGCAGCGACCTGACCCTGTTCTCGCCGATCGCGGGGCTGATGAGCCATCACCTCGGCAACGAGCGGACCAGCCTGGAATGGGCGCGGGTGTCGAACGACAACGTCAAGCGCGTGACCGAGCTGTATCCGGACAATTTCGTGCCGGTTTGCCAGTTGCCGCAATCGCCCGGCGCGCCGCCCGCGAACTCGGTGCCGGAACTGCGCCGTTGCGTCGAGGAACTGGGGTTCGTCGGGGTCAATGTGAACCCCGATCCGACCGGCGGCTATTGGACCGGCAAGCCGTTCACCGACCGCGAATGGTATCCGCTGTTCGAAGCGATGTGCGATCTCGACGTGCCCGGCATGGTTCACGTCGCGGCCTCGTGCAATCCGAACTTCCACGGAACCGGCGCGCATTATCTGAACGCCGACACCAGCGTATTCATGCAGATCCTCCAGTCGGACCTGTTCAAGGACTTCCCGACGCTGCGGCTGGTGATCCCGCATGGCGGCGGCGCGGTGCCCTATCATTGGGGACGCTATCGCGGGATGAGCCTGGAGATGATGGACCGACCGCTCGAAGGGCTGCTCGACAACATCTTCTTCGATACCTGCGTCTATCACCTGCCCGGCATCGAGCTGTTGACCAAGGTGATCCCGACCGGGAACGTGTTGTTCGGGTCCGAGATGATCGGCGCGGTGCGCGGGCGCGATCCGGACACCGGCGAATATTTCGACGACACCAAGAAATATGTCGACCAGCTGCCGCTCTCGCCCGAGGACAAGGCGAAGATATTCGAAGGCAATGCCCGGCGAGTCTATCCGCGCCTCGATGCGCTGCTGAAAGCGCGGGGACTCTGATCCGGATTCTGCGGCGGGCCGCTGCCCCTAAACTTATGGCCCGCCGCAGAAGTTCAACTATTCGCACCCTTTGAAAGGGTGAAAGCTCCTCCTCGAAATAGCCGGGCGACCGCGATGCGGCAGCGCCCGTGAGGCAAGATCAGGAGCAGGAATTGTCATCGTTCATCGACATCCATCCCCACGTCATTTCCGACGATGAGGGCCGCTATCCGCCCGCGCCGCTGTTCGGGAAACGCTCCGACTGGTCGCAGGAGCGGCCGAGCACGGTCGAGACGCTGATCGCGCAGATGGACGCGGCGGGCGTGGCGAAGGCGGCGGTGGTGCACAGCTCGACCACCTATGGCTTCGACAATTCCTATGTCGTCGACAGCTGCAACCGTTATCCGGACCGCCTGCTGGCGGTGGGGTCGGTCGATGTGCTGGCGCCGGATGCTCCCGCGACGATCCGGCAATGGGCCGGCCGGGGGCTGGGCGGGCTGCGCGTGTTCACCGGGGGCAGCACCAAGGAATTCGACCCGAGCGAACTCGACGATCCGCGCGCCTATCCGGCGTGGGAGTTGCTGGGCGAGCTGGGGCTGACCATGTGCATCCAGACCGGGCCGGTGGGCCTGCCGGCCGTTACCGCGCTGGCGAGGCGCTTTCCGGGTGTGCCGATCATCCTCGACCATCTCGGCCGACCCGATGTGACCGATGGGCCGCCCTATGAGCAGGCGAAGAGTCTGTTCGAACTGGCGGACATTGAATCCATCTATCTCAAGCTGACCCCGCGGATCATGGGCGATTCGAAGAAGGGCGCAGCAACGCCGGAGACGTTGTTCCCGGCTTTGGTCGAGACGTTCGGCGCGCGGCGGCTGGCATGGGGGTCGAACTATCCGACCTCGGAAGGCACGCTGGCGGAGATCCTCGCCACCGCGCAGGACCGGCTGGCGACGCTTTCGGACGCCGATCGCGAATGGATTTTCGGCGGGACCGCACTGTCCCTATACCCGCAACTGGCGGACGAGACGCGGGTAGCGCGCGCCGTCTGAGGAGAGGTCGCAATGAGTGAAGCAGTTGCAGGAGCCCCGCCCGCGGCGGCGGCGGAGTCCGCGAAAGCCGGTGCGGCGCCCTGGGGCATCCTCGCGCTCCTGACGGTGGGCGTGCTGATCGCCTATTTCGACCGGACGAGCATCTCGTCGGCGCTGGCGGACAAGCCGTTCGTCGAGCATTTCGGGATGACCAACGCCGATCGCGGCTTCGTCGCCGGCGCGTTCTTCTGGTCGTACATGGCGATGCAGATGCCGATGGGCTGGCTCGTCGATCGCTATGGCGTGAAATACACCTACGCCGTGTGCTTCGCGCTGTGGTGCCTCGCGACCGCCGCGACCGGTCTGATGACCGCGGTGATGGGCCTGTTCATCATGCGCCTGATCGTGGGGCTGACCGAAGCGATCGTGACGCCGGCCAGCTATCGCTGGATCCGCCTCAACATGCCGGAGACCCATGCGGGCACGGCGGTGGGCATCTTCGCGATGGGCAACAAGATCGGCATCGCCATCGGCGCGCCGATCGCCGCATGGCTGATCGTGACGTTCGACTGGCGGTTGATGTTCATCCTCTCCGGCCTTGCCGGGCTGATCTGGCTGGTGCCGTGGATGCTGCTGGTCAAATCGGACTATCTGAAGAAGGGCGAGATTGCCGCGCAGCGGCGCAAGACGGGCGCGGTGACCTTTGGCAGCATCATCTCTTCGCCCGTCATCTGGGGCGCGATGATCGTCAACTTCTGCTACGGCTATTTCTCGTTCTACTGCATGACCTGGATGCCGGCCTATCTGGTCGATGCGCAGGGCCTCTCGCTCCAGCAATCGGGCCTCTACACCTTCTTCAGCTTTGCCGGGATCGCGATCGTGGCGATCGTCGCGGGCTGGGCGGCGGACCGGATCATCGCGCGCGGATACGATCCGATCGTCACGCGCAAGGTGTTCATCGTCGCGGGCTTTTTCGGGGCGAGCACGGTGTTGCTCGGGGCCTATGCGCACAGCCTGGAATGGGCGCTGTTCTGGAACGTATTCTCGCTCTCGTGCCTCGGCCTTGCGACCGCGAACAACCTGGCCCTGTGCAAGATCACGCTGATCCCGCCGCCCGCGATCGGGCTGTCGGTCGGCGTGCAGCAGGTGGCGGGCACCGCGTCGGGCGGCGTCGCGGCGACCCTGTCCGGCTGGCTGCTCCACACCACCGGCAGCTACGACGCCCCGATGATGGTGATCGTGGTGTTCCTGATGATCGGAGCGGCCGCCTGCGTCGTCCTGCTCCGCCCGAAATGGTCGCCCAAGGTGACCCAGATTGCCGATTGAGGACTGAACAATGGCGAAGATCGTATTCGGCATGGCCGTGCCGCACAGCGGGATGCTGGGGCAGAAGCCCGAGGACTGGCTGACCAACGGGGAACGCGACCGCAAGAACCCCGAGCTGTGGTACCGCAACCGGACCTGGACCTATGCCGAGCTGGAAGCCGAGCGCGGCGCGGCGTTCGAGCCGTTCCTGACGCTGGAGGAGCGGACCACGCGCGCGACCAAGTGCCGCGCGGCGCTGGACGAGATGGCGGCGGCGTACCAGCGTGCGAACGTCGATGTCGCGATCATCCTGGGCAAGGACCAGAAGGAGATCTGGCCCGACCAGTCGCCGTCGATCACCATCTATACCGGCGAGGACGTGCATAACGGTCCGCCGCAGCGGCCGGTCTATGCGCCGGACCATCATGTGGTGCACAAGGCCTATCCCGAGTTCGCGACCTATCTGATCAAGGCGTTCCAGAGCGAAGGCTTCGACCTGAACGACCTGCAGGCATGGCCCGAAAATGTGTGGATGGAGCAAAGGCAGGGGATGAAGCCGGACTATCCGGTGGTCCCGCACGCCTACAGCTTCGTCTATCACCAGATCATGGGCGACAATCCGCCGCCGCATGTGCCGGTGCTGTTCAACCTGTTCTATCCGCCGACCCAGCCTTCGATGGCGCGCTGCATCGAGTTCGGGCGGGTGCTGCGCGAAGCGATCGAGGCGTGGCCGCAGGATGTGCGCGTGGCGGTGATCGCTTCCGGGGGTCTCTCGCACTTCGTCAATGACGAGGAGTTCGACCGCGATATTATCGGCAAGCTGGCGGCCTATGACTATGAGGGCCTCGCCGCGGTGCCGGACGGCTATTACCAGTCGGGCACGTCCGAGATCAAAATCTACTCGATCGTGATGATGGCGCTGCAACAGACCGGCGCGGAGATGACCCTGGTCGATTACATCCCGTGCTGGCGGACGCCCGCGGGGACCGGGGAAGGCATGGGCTTCATGTATTGGGACGCAGCAAATCAATGACCGAACGACTGAACGGCATCATCCGCGCGCTGGAAAGCGGCAAGCCGGCTTTCACCTGCTTCTCCAAGGTCGACAAGCTGACCGCGCAGGAAATGACCGACGCGCCCTATGACGGGATCGTGTTCGAGATGGAGCATAACCCGTACGACGTCGCGGCGCTGGGGGACGCGCTGCAATATATGCTCAACCGCAAGGCGATCGCGGCCTCGGGTTCGGTCGCCCCGGCGGTGACGCCGATCGCGCGCATCCCCGCCAATGGCGGCGAAATGAATCAGTTTCAGGCCAAGCAGGTGCTGGATCGCGGCGTCTATGGCGTGATCACCCCGCATGTCTCGACCGTCGAGCAGGCGTACAACATGGTCGCTTCGTGCCGCTATGCGAAGCCGAAGGGCGCGGCGCTGTATGAGCCCAAGGGCGTTCGCGGCGACGGGCCGGCGACGGCGGCGCGGTATTGGGGCCTGTCGATGCAGGATTATTATGCCCGGGCCGATGTGTGGCCGCTGGCGCCGCATGGCGAGTTGCTGGTCGGGATGATGTGCGAGAGCCCCGAAGCGATCGGGAATCTGGACGACATCCTCGCCAACGTGCCGGGCATCGGGCTGGTGCTGATCGGCGAAGGCGATCTCAGCCAGGCGCTGGGCTATCCGCGCCAGTATGACCATCCCGAGGTGGTGGGCGCGATGAACCGGATCGTCGAGATCTGCCACAAGCACAAGGTGGCGGTGGGCAATCCGCACACCAATGCCGGCAATGTCGAGCGGCTGATCGGCGAGGGGTATAAATTCCTGATGTCCGCGCCGAGCCGCAGCTATGGCGTGGTGGGCAAGGGGCGCGAACTGGCGGGGTATTGAGGGGGGCGACAGCGCGCGCCCGCCGCGATAGAGGGGCGCATGGCCCGCAAGCACCGCGATCCCTATGACCATTTGCCCCGCGAGGAGGAGGCTCCGCCGCCGGTTCCGTGCTGGCTGTGCGGCCGGCCGACGGGCGAGACCATCGTCTGGCACCATCCCGTGCCCAAGAGCCGGGGCGGGCGCGACGTCGTGCCGATGCACCCGATTTGCCAGCAGACGCTGATGGCCAATTTCACGAACTCCGAACTCCAGCGCCACGGGATGGATGTGGAGATGCTGCTGGCCCATCCCAATGTGCGCAAGTTCGTCGACTGGGTGGCGAAGAAGGACCCCGATTTTACCGCGACCACGGCGAAGAAGCAGCGCTGATCGAGGGGCGGTCGCCCGAAGCCGGCGCAGAATATACGCTCGCGCGCCTCTGCTGGCGGAACGGGTGGTTGACACGGTTGACACCAATATCGGGAAAAGCCGGTCTCGGGCGAAATGCGGGTTTCGGACGGTTGAAAGAGCGGCCGGGATGCCTCGGCGCGGCGAGTTGAGCGGTTGAAATCCAACATTGCAATGGGCCGTTGGCTCCTCCCCTAAAGGGGAGGGGCCAAGAAAGTGGCGAACTTATCGCCCGGCTTTCCAATCCAATTGGCGGCGGCCCTTCCGGCATGGTGTGACCCTCTCTCAACGGAGAGGGATTTCAATGAACGGCGCCCAAGCACTGGTGAACACGCTGGCCGACCGGGGCGTCGACATTTGCTTCGCCAATCCCGGCACGTCGGAGATGCACTTCCTCGCCGCGCTGGAAAACCCGCGGATGAAGAGCGTGCTGTGCCTGTTCGAAGGCGTCTGCACCGGCGCGGCCGACGGATATTACCGGATGGCGGACAAGCCCGCCTCGACCCTGCTGCACCTTGGCCCCGGCCTCGCCAACGGGCTCGCCAATATCCACAACGCCAAGCGCGCCAGCGTGGGCATGGTCAACATCGTCGGCGAGCATTCGGCGAGCCATCTCAAATATGATCCGCCGCTGACCTCGGACATAGAGGGGCTGGCGCGGCCGCTGAGCCATTGGGTGCGGCGCGCGGAATCGGCGCAGTCGATCGCGTGGGATGCAGCCACGGCGGTAGCCAAGGCAAGCGAGCATCCCGGCCAGATCGCGACGCTGATCCTGCCGGGCGACACCGCGTGGCAGGATGCCGGCGAGCGGGTGCTGCCTGCGCCGGCCCCCTCCGCCCGCAAGGCGCCCGACGCGGCGCGGATCGACAAGATCGCCGAAGTGCTGCGTTCGGGCGAGCCGGCGCTGATCATCCTTGCCAACAAGTCCACGCGCGGCCGGGCGCTCGAGCTGGCGGGCAAGGTCGCGGCGGGCACCGGGTGCCGCCTCGGCAGCCAGTTCTTCACCGCGCGGATCGAGCGGGGCGCGGGGCGCGTGCCGCTGGAGCGGATTCCCTATGCGGTGCCGCAGGGCATGGCCTTCCTCCAGGGCTTCAAACACCTGATCACGGTCGAGACGCGCGAGCCGGTGGCGTTCTTCAGCTACCCGGACAAGCCGAGCCTGCTGAAAGCGCCGGGAACGGTGGTCCACAATTTGTCCGAAGCGGACGAGGACAGCGAAGCGGCATTCGAGATGCTGATCGACGCGCTGGGCATTGGCGGCGTCGCGCCGCGATTGCAGGAGCGGATCGAAACGCCCCCGCCGAGCGGCGCGCTGAACCCTACCAGCATCGCCCATGCACTGGCGGCGGCTTTGCCCGAGCATTGCGTGTTCGTCGATGAATCGCTGACCACCGGCCGGGAGTCGATGGGTCTGACGATGGGTGCGCGGCCGCACGACCTGATCAACAATATGGGCGGATCGATCGGATACGGCACCCCGGTCGCCACCGGTGCGGCGCTGGCCTGCCCCGACCGGCGGACCTTCTGCATGGTTGGCGACGGCAGCGCGATGTACACGATCCAGTCGCTGTGGACGCAGGCGCGCGAAGGGCTGCCCGTCACGACGATCATCTTCGCCAACAACAGCTACGCCATCCTGAAGGCCGAATACGCCAATATGGGCGCGGGCACGCCCGGGCCGCAGGCGCTGGCGATGATCGATATCGACCGCCCGACGATCGACTGGGTCGCGATGGCGAAGAGCATGGGCGTGCCGGGCGTCAGCGTCTCGACCGCCGAGGATTTCCACGCCGCGATGGTCCGTTCGGTCGATGCCGACGGCCCGGTGCTGATCGAAGTGAAGCTTTACTGAGGGGCAAGCCGTGACGGTACTCAAGACCAATCTGGCCGATTATCCGGTGACGAAGGCGATGAAGGACGGGCGAGTCACGTCCGATCTGGTCACGCTCGATTTCTGCGGGCCGCCCCAGGCCCATAACGGCTTCAAGGCGATGATCCGCGAAGGGGCGTTCGACTGCGGCGAACTGGCGATCGTCACGCTGCTTCAGGCGAAGATCTATGGCAAGCCGTGGGTCGCGCTGCCGATCCCGGTCAATGGGCGGTTCCAGCATCATTGCGCGGGGTTCAACCGCGAGTTCGGGCATCTCGATCCCAAGGATATCGAGGGCAAGCGCGTCGGCGTGCGCAGCTATGCGCAGACCACCGGGCTGTGGATCCGCGGTATTCTGCAGCACGAATATGGCGTCGATCTGGACAAGGTGACCTGGTGCAAGGTCGGCGAGGGGCATCTGCTCGAGTACACCGATCCGGCCAATGTCGAGCAGCTGCCCAAGGGTTCGGACATCGGCCAGATGATGCTCGACGGCGAGCTGGCCGCGACGCTGCAGGGCGTCGATCTGCCCAAGGATCCGCGCGTGCAATATCTGGTGCCCGAACCGTTCGAGGCGGCGAAGGACTGGTATGCGCGCGAAGGCGTGGTGTGCATCAATCACATGTTCGTGGTGCATGAGCGCCTGTCGCGCGAGCAGCCGGAGGTGGTGCGCGAGATCTTCCGGATGCTGGTCGAGAGCCGGGAGCTGACCGAAGGCGGCGTGCCGGCCGTCTATCCGCCGATCGGGCTGGAAGCGAACCGCAAGGGAATCCAGCTCGCGATCGACTGGGCGTATGAGCAGAAGATCATCCCGAGGAAGGTCGAAGTGGACGAGCTGTTCGACGATGTGACCGCGGCGCTGGGCGCCTGAGGGTGAAGCGGCTCGCTGCCCTGTTGCTGGCGGTCGTCGCGGTGCCGGCCGTGGCGCAGACCGCGCCGGAGGTTCGCACCGACTATGTCTCGTTCGGCGGGCATGACGAGGGGCTGATCTACCGGCCTGCGGGCGCGGCGTCGCGGATCGCTCTGGTCTATGCGCATCCGAGCGGGAACACGTTCGACACGGCGGTGGGCCGCGAGATGGCGCGGCGGGGCTATGCGATCATGATGGTCAACCATCATGACGAGGACGAGCGGCTCGATGCATTTGCCGGAGCGATCTCGCAGGCGATCCGGCATATGCGCGCGCTGCCGGGGATCGAGCGGGTCGTGCTGGTCGGGCATAGCGGGGGCGGGCCGCTGGTGGCGTTCTACCAGAATGTCGCCGAGCATGGGCCGGGGGCGTGCAGCGGGGCGGAGAAGATCTATCCGTGCCGCGCCGATCTGCTGAAGGATCTTGCGCCCGCCGATGGCGTGGTGCTGCTCGATCCGACGCTGGGCGCATTCCACCAGATGAGCTCGATCGATCCGGCGGCGGGCGGCGAGACGCGCGATGCGGCGCTCGACATGTTCGCGCCCGGCAACGGCTACGATCCTGCGAGCGGACGCGCGAGCTATCCGGCCGAGTTCCGCCGCCGGTTCGCGGCGGGGCAGGCGCGGCGGAGCGACGCGCTGATCGCGCAGGCGCGCGAGCGGCTGGCGGCGATCGAGGCGGGGCAGGGCCTGTTCGCCGACGACGAGCCGTTCGTGATCCGGGGGATCGGGCATCATGCGGCGGGGGCGCGGCTGTATCAGCCGGACACCGATATGCTCTCGCATACTCGCGCGCCGCATCTGCTGCTGCGCGCCGATGGGAGCGAGCGCGAAGGCGTGATCGCGTCGGTGCGCGGGCCGGGCGGCAAGGCGACGCGCGACGGGCTGCGCACGATGGAACTGATGGGCAACAACAGCAGCGTCCGCATCTTCCTGGCGACGGCGGCGATCCGGACGAAGGACTTCGCGATCGGCGCGGACGATATCACCGGAGTCGACTGGGCTTCGGCCTTTTCCTCCGCGCCGGGCAATGCGCCGGGGATCAGCGTGCCGTCGCTCGTGCTGACGATGAGCTGCCACTATCTGCTGGTGCCCGGCGAGATCGTCTTCGACCGGCTGGGATCGCGCGACAAAAGCTATGCGGCGGTCGAGGGGGCGACGCATGTCTTCGGCCCGTGCAAGCCCGAATATGGCGACACGGTGAAGCGGACCTTCGACCATGTCGCGGGCTGGCTGGCGAAGCCGGGAAGGTTCTGAGCATGAAGGTGACGGGTTCGGTCTGCCTCGCTGCGCTTGCGCTGGTGGGGTGCGCGGGGGCGCGCGAGATTCCGTATATCGATGCGCACTCGCATCTGGTGCCGGACCTGAACCCCGACGAGGAAGTCGCGCGGTTCCGGGCTTCGGGGCTGAAGGCGGTGGTGATCATGAACCCCGATCCGGCGGCGATGCGCGACATCGGCAAGCGGCATGGCGATTTCGTGATCCCCTTCATCAGCATCGCACGCCTGCCCGAGATGGCGGGCATCCGCCTGTCGCCCGGCGCGGCGGCCGCGATGGGCGCGGCGCAGGCCGAGGGTGCAGTGTGCGGCTTCGGCGAAGTGCCGACGCGGGTGGTGCCGGCGACCGAGCCCAGCGACGATCTGGCGCTGCTCAATCTGGACCGGCTGCCGATCTATGCGCTGGCCGATGCGCGCGGACTGCCGCTCAACATCCATGTCACGATCGACACGCCGGCGGTGGAAGCCGCGGTGGACCGGGTGTCGCGCGGGCATCCGCGCATGAAGCTGATCCTTGCCCATGCCGGCTGGTCGGCGGGGCCGGAGGTGCTCGGGCGGCTGATGGCGGCGAACCCGAACCTCTATGCCGATCTGTCGATCCGGCTCGATCCGGCGGCGGGCTTCGTCCAGCCGCGCGAGACGTCGATCCTCGCGGCGGACGGATCGCTGCTGCCCGAATGGCGCGTGCTGATCGAGCGCTTCCCCGACCGGTTCATGTTCGGGATGGACATCACCGGCACCGAGCGGCCGGCCTATATCGACCGGCTGATCGCGGTGGCGCGGCAGGCGTTCGCGCCGCTGCCGCGCAAGCTCCAGCACGCGCTGGCGCACGGGAATATCGAGGCCCTGCTGGCCGGGTGCGCTTTCCCGAAGCGCTGAGCGCGCTACCAGAGCCGCGACATCATCTTGCTGGTGCCGGTCAGATAGCCCTTTTCCGCGCAGCCGCGCCTGGCGATGCTGGCGGTCGCCTCATAGGTGTTCAGCGGATAGGCGGCGTCGTCCATGACATATTTCATCGGGCCATAGGTGAGCGCGACGATCCAGGTGTTGGCGATCGGCGTGGCGCGCTGAAGCTTTGCGCCGAGCGCGGGGGTGACGTTGGCGTCGGTCTGGACGATCGCGACATCGCCGATGCGGACCACGCCGTGGTTGAGCGTGACCGGATCGGTATCCTTGTCGCTGAACTCGCAGACCGGGAGCTTCGAGCCCGGCGTGTAGGCGCAGCGATTGGGCAGGTTGAGCGGCGTGGTGATCTTGCCGGGGCAGACGAGCTGGCGGGATTCTCCGCCGATCGTGACCGCATCGGGCGAGGTCGCCAGGTCCCGCGCGACGGCAAGGCCTTCCTCGGCGAGGATGGTGGCATATCCGTCGATCAGCGACAGGGTGTGGGCACGGCGGCGTTCGATCGGGCTGTGTTCGCTTTCGTAGAGCGGGGCGCCCGCCGCGCCGATGGTGAACAGCGCCACCGCGTCGCCGCCCGCGCGATCCTCGATCATCCGCGAGACCGCGCCGGGCACGTCGCCGCTGATCTCCGACGGGATCGCCATCGCGACCACCGGCTCGATCGCATAGTTGAGCAGGAAGGCGATGGGTTTGCCGTCGAGCGTCTCGAACTTCATCACGCCCAGGCTGTGGTCGATCGGCTCGTTGCCGGTGCGATCGACCCCGGTGATGTAGCGGCCATGTGCGGGCGACCATTGGTTGCGGTTGGCGATCAGATAGGCCTTGCCCCGGCCGACCCCGGCGCGGGCGGGCTGGAGGCGGGCTTCGGCCTGCCGCACCGCCTCGAGCGTGGCGGCGGTGACGCGTTCGACGAATTTGGGCGAGGCGGGGATCAGGATGCCCGGCTCGGTCGCGACGCGCATCGCATTGTGGGTGTGACTGGTGCCCAGCACGATGTTCGCGGCAGGGACATGCGCCTGTGCCGAGATCCTGCCGACGATGTCGGCCGAGACCTTCGCGCTGATCGTCGGCACGTCGGCGACGATCACCACCGCGCGCTTCCCGCCGCTGTCGATTACCACGGCGCGGACATGGATGTCGTCGGCGATGGTCTTGAACGGATCGACCAGCTCGGCCGGGGAAGGCGTGATCTTCACGCGCGCGGCGCCGGCCATCAGTTCGGCCGGTGCGGGCAGCGGCGAGGCAGAGGTGAGGGCGGTTGCGCCCAGCATGAGCAACAGGCTGGCGGCCTTCTTCATCGTCTCTCTCCCGGTGCGGCGCTGCGGCGCGCGTTCGGGAACGGTCTAGGCGGCGGCCGGTCGCGGCCGGGATCGGAAGTCCGTCGCCGCCGATAATTTCGGCCGCGAAGGGCGGGGCCGAAGTTATCGGAGCGGACGCGAAACCAATTTTCCCGATGCGGCTTTGGCGGGCAGTCCTGAGGCTGTCCTGAGATCGACGCGCTTTCAGACCGGCGGGCAGCCGGCGACGGGCGCGCTCGGGGCGTGTGAACCGGCCGGGGATCGGGCGGTCAATTCTCACGGGGAGGATATAATGAAATCCATCAAGACCACGGCCATCCTGCTTGCCGGCGGCAGCGTGCTTGCGCTCGCGCCGATCGCGAATGCGCAGGATGCCCCCGCGCAGGATCCGGAAACCGAACAGGCCGACCAGAGCGATCCGGGCGATGCGAGCGGCGAGACCACGCTGGTCGTCACCGGTTCGCGCGTCATCAAGAACGGCAATAACAGCCCCTCGCCGGTTACCGTGGTGACGACCAACGACCTGCTGGCGGTGCAGCCCGGCGCGAACCTGAACGACGCGCTGAACGTGCTGCCGGTGTTCGCCGGATCGCGCGGCGCGGGCAGCAATCCCAGCACCGGCGGATCGGCGTCGGGCGGCAATGGCTCCGCCAACCAGCTCAACCTGCGCAACATGGGCATCACCCGCACGCTGGTGCTGATGGACGGCGTGCGCATCCCGCCGACGCTGTTCAACGGCGCGGTCGACGTCGACCTGATCCCGCAGATGCTGGTGCAGCGGGTCGACGTGGTCACCGGCGGCGCATCGGCGGTCTATGGTTCGGACGCGGTTTCGGGCGTGGTCAATTATGTGCTCGATCGCAATTTCAACGGCGTGAAGGTCGAAGCCAGCGCCGGCATATCCGAATATGGCGATGCCGAGCAGTTCGACGCGGGGATCGCTTACGGCACGAAGATCGGCGAGAATGCCCATTTCGAGGCCAGCTATCAGTACCATGACGGCCGCGGCATCCTGCGCCGCTCGGACCGGCCGTGGATGAACCTGGTCGGCGTGGCCGGCGCGGGCACCGCGGCCAACCCGTACCAGCTCTACACCAACCTGCGTCAGAAGGATTATCCCGAAGGCGGCATGATCACCGCGGGGGCGCTGGCCAATCAGGTGTTCCACACCAACGGCGTGCTCAGCCCGTTCGTCAACGGCACCGCGACCGGCACCGCCGCGTTGCAGGTGGGCGGCGATGGCGGCGACTGGGATTCCTCGCTGCTCCAGCCGCTGGAATCGCATCAGCTGTTCACCCGGCTGGACTATGATTTCAGCCCGGCGGTGCGCGGCTATGTCCAGTTTTCGGGCACGTTCAAGAAGAACGAGAATTATGCGGAATATGTCCGCCTGAACAACGTCCAGCTGACCAGTACCAATCCGTTCCTGGCACCGGCCTATCAGACCACTCTGCTCAATGCGGGCCAGACCACCTTCCGCCTGCGCAAGACGATGAGCGAATCGCCGCGCCAGCATTCGATCTCCGATTCCGAACAGTGGATGATCAATGCGGGCCTCGCCGGCGATCTGGGTGCGGGCTTCAAATGGGGCGTGGACTATGTTCATGGCCGCTCGACGCTGACGACGCAGGTCGAGAACAACCTCAACAACCAGCGGCTGGCGGCGGCGCTCGATGCGGTCAGCGTCGGCGGGCAGATCGTTTGCCACGCAGCGACCGTGAACCCGGCCGTCTATGGCAATTGCGTGCCGCTCAACCCGTTCGGCCCGACGTCGGAGAGCCAGGCGGCGCTCGACTATATCTTCGGCACGACCAATTATCGCGCCGTCACGGTGATGGACGACATCTCGGCCAATATCGCGGGTTCGCCGTTCGATACCTGGGCGGGGCCGCTCAACGTCGCGATTTCGGCGGAGTGGCGGAAGGTTTCGTTCAGCGCGCGCTCCGACGCGACCTCGGAGAATCTCGTGAACTGCGCGGGCCTGCGGTACAACTGCACCGCGGGCACGACCGCCTATTTCCTGACGCTGCCGGCCAACCCGCTAGTCAGCCAGACGGTGTGGGAAGTCGCGGGCGAAGTCGATGTGCCGATCCTGAAGGATTCGGCGATCGGCAAGTCGCTGAACGTCAGCGGCGCGGCGCGCTTCACCCGCTACAATACCAGCGGCGATTACTGGACGTGGAAGGTCGGCGCCGACTGGCACATCACCGACACGCTGCGGATGCGCGGCACCTGGTCGCGCGATATCCGGGCGCCAACCCTGTACGATCTCTATGCCGAACGCTTCATCGTGCAGGTCAACGGCACCGATCTGCTGACCGGCCTCAGCCCCTCGATCCCGTCGATCAACGGCGGCAATCCGAACCTGAAGGCCGAGATCGGCAAGACGATCACCGGCGGCATCGTGTGGAAGCCGACCTCGGGCCTGAGCATCGCGCTGGACGGCTATCAGATCCAGGTGACCGACGCGATCCTGGCGGTGAATGGCGGCGAGACCGGGTTCCAGAACGCCTGCTATTCCAGCGGCGGCACCTCGCCCTATTGCGCGCTGCAGACTCGTCCCAACGGCTTCACCGATACCTCGGCCGCCAATGCGTGGACCGCGGTGTATAACGGCCTGTTCAACATCTCTGAGATCAAGACCTGGGGTGCGGATCTGGAGATCAACTATAGCGGCGAGCTGTTCGGCCGTCCGCTGAGCCTGCGCGTGCTGGGCGCGTATCAGCCGCACCTCTATTTCCGCCAGCCCAACGTGCCGTCGCGCGATCAGGGTGGTGCGGCGTTCGGTCCGGTGGGCTTCAGCGCGACGCCGACCTATCGTGTGGTCGCCTTTGCCCGGTTCAGCCCGGTCGAACGCTTCACGGTGGATATCCTGCAGCGCTGGCGCAATCCGATGAAGCTGAGCGGCGAGGACAATCTGGTGTGGGTGAGCAACCGCATCGGATCCTATGCGACGACCAGCCTGAACTTCACCTACGACATCAAGCCCGCGTTCGGCGATGCGCAGGTGTTCTTCAACCTCCAGAACGTGTTCGATGCCGAGCCGCCGGTCGGCGCCTTTTACGGCAACGGCACGCGGGCGGGCCTGCGCGACGGCTACGCGGTCGGCGACGATCCTCGCGGACGTTACTATTCGGCCGGCGTGCGGCTGAAATTCTGAGTTGATGGGAGAGGCGCTTCGGATCGCGGGGTCCGGAGCGCCGTTTCCAGTGCGTAGAGAGGTGAGTTGGATGGATCGACCGCAACCGGGCAAGTTCAGGCTGGCCTTCGCGCTGAGAGGCTATGCGCTGAACAGGATGTGCCATTCGCTCAACGAAGCCGCGAACCGCGCGGCGTTCACCGCCGACGAAGCGGGCTATTGCGCGCGATACGGGCTGAACGACGAGGAACGCGACGCCGTGCTGAGCCGCAGCAAGCCGCGCCTCTATGCCGCGGGCGGCAACATGTATTTCCTCGCCAAGCTGGACCGGGTGCCCAAGCCCGCGGGAGCGAACTGATGGCTCGGGTAATTGGCGGGCTGGGCACTTCGCACGTGCCGATGATCGGGCGGACGATCGCCGCGGGCAAGCAGGGCGAAGTGTCGTTCAAGCCCTTTTTCGACAGTTTCGGGCCGGTCCATGACTGGCTGGGCGAGAAGAAGCCGGACGTGGCGATCGTGTTCTACAACGATCACGGGCTGAACTTCTTCCTCGACAATATGCCGACCTTCGCGATCGGCACGGCGCACGACTATCGCAATGCCGACGAAGGCTGGGGCGAACCCGCGCCGCGCGTGTTTCCGGGTGCGCCGGACCTGTCGTGGCACATCGTCAATTCGCTGATGGAGGACGAGTTCGACGTCAGCACGTGCCAGCAGATGCGCTTCGACCATGCCGGGATCACTGCGCTCGACCTGTTGTGGCCGGGGCATGACGTGCCGGTGAAGACGATCCCGATCGTGCTCAACGCGGTGTTGCCGCCGCTGCCGACGCCGAAACGCTGCTATAAGCTGGGGCAGGCGATCGGGCGTGCGGTGGCGTCGTTCCCCGAGGACATCAATGTGCTGTTCGTCGGCAGCGGCGGCCTGTCGCACGAACTGGGCGAGTTCGGGAAGATCAACGAGCCGTTCGACCGGATGTGTCTGGAGAAGATCGTCGCCGAGCCCGAGGCGCTGACTCGCTATACCAATGACGAGATCGTCGATGTGGCGGGTGCGCAGGGGCTGGAACTGATGACCTGGCTGGCGATGCGCGGCGCGGTGCCCGAAGCGGCGCAGGTGGTGGCGAGCATCTACCATGCGCCGATCTCGCATACCGGCGGCGCGATGATGCTGCTGGAGCCGCGCGGCGAAGGCTGACGCCGGGTTCCGGATTCGTCGATCGCGGATCCGGCTTCGTCGCAGGGGTGGCGCAAGGGCGCGCCGGGGACGGGCATCGTCGCAACGAAGCGGCGCTGCGCCGGGCTCTGCTCCAGTTTCCGCTGCGACGGCGCGACATCCCGCGCCGCCCTAGCGAAAGGAGCAGTGCGGTGAAATTCGTCGTCGCCTCGATAATGGCATTGATCGGCAGCGGCTGGCTGAGCGCACCCGCAGGCGCCCAGTCCGGCGCGGCCCTGGCGGGCACCTGGACCCAGTCGAGCAGCGGCAAGGAGCTGGTACTGGCCCCCAAATTCAAGCTCCAGCCCAATGTTGGCGTCGGATACGGCACCAATCTTGGCGGGTCGGTCGGCTATGGCTCGATGACCCGCACCACGATCGTCACCGAGCCGACGATCATGAACGTCACCCGGTCGATGACATTGGTCATCGCGGCCGATGGCCAGTTCAAATGGACGATCGTCAAGCGCCACGCCGATGGCGACAACTGCACCCGCACCACGACGCAGGTAAAGCAGGGGAGCGTCAGCGCCGGCGGCGGGAAGATGGTCTTCGCGATCCGGAGCGGCAGCGAGCGCTGGCAATCGAGCTGCGGCAAGCAGGGCAGCGGCGCGATCGCGCTGTCGCGCGAGGAATACGGCATGTCCGCCCAGGGGCGGTTGCTGCACCTCGCCAGCGGCCCGGTGCGCTGGGCGTTCAGCCGGAAGTGAAACGAATTGTCATGCGCGAGGCGTCCTCCTGTTGCGCATGACAGAGGCCCGGCGGTTCCGACGCCGGGCCTCAATTCATGCCCGGTGCGAGTCCGGCAACAGGCCGAGCCGGGCGAGCACCGCCTTCACATAGCTCGGCCCCACCTGGACGACGGCGCCGTCCTGCATCTCCAGCGCGATCAGGCCCTTGCCGGGCCGCTGCACGCCCTGCACCAGCGCCGGGCGGACGAAGGTCGAGCGATGCACGCGCATCAGCATCTCCGGATCCAGCAGCCCTTCGAGCGCGGTCATCGAGATGCGATGGATGAAGCTGCGCGTCGCGGTGTGCAGCAGGACATAGTCCTTCGCCGCTTCGATCCATTCGATCCGGTCGAACGGCAGGCGGACCTGACCGCCCGCGACCTGAACCCAGATGGCGTCGTCGCGCGCGTCCCCGGCAGGTTCGGGCAGCGTGGCCAGCCGGTCCGCAGCGGCTTGCAGCGTCCGCCGCCGCCGCGCGCGTTCGACCGCCTGGCGCAGCCGTTCGAACCGCACCGGCTTCAGCAGATAGTCCGCCGCCTCCACTTCGAACGCATCGGGCGCATATTGCTCGAACGCGGTGACGAAGATGATCTCCGGGCGGTGATCGGGGCCGAGATCGGCTGCGACGCGGAGGCCGCTCTTCTGCGGCATGGAGATGTCGAGCATCACCAGATCGGGCCGGAGCGCGGCGATCTGCGCCTCCGCTTCGCTGCCGGTCGATGCGGTGCCGACCAGCTCGATATCGTCGATATCGCCGAACAGCACGGACAGCCGCCGGACCGCCAGCGGTTCGTCATCGACCAGAAGGACGCGGAGCCGGCTCATGCGACGCGCGCCGGGATATGCGCGACCAGGCGGCGCAGCGGCAGCCGTACGATCGCGATGAAGCCATGTTCTCGCCGAGCGGTTTCGAGCGAGGCCTGATCGCCGTAAAGCGTCTGCAGCCGCTGGCGGATATTGGCGAGGCCGACGCCGGTTCCGGGTTTTGGCGGATACTCGCCCGCGACGCCGTCATCGTCGACGACGATGGTCAGGCTGCCGTCGTCGGCCCGTGCCTCGACCCGGATCGTCACCGGGCGAGTCGAAGGCGCGACGGCATATTTGATCGCATTCTCGACCAGCGGCTGGAGGATGAATCCGGGCACCAGCGCGTCGTTGAGATCGGCCCCGCAGACAAAGGCGACTTCGAGCCGATCGCCGAAGCGGACGCTTTCGATCTCCAGATAATGCTGGAGCGTCGCAAGCTCGTCCTCGAGCGGGATCAGGGCGTCCTGATCGACCGACAGCGTCGCCCGGAGGAACTCCGACAATTTGGCGAGCATCGCATCGGCCGGGCCATAGTCGCGGGTCACGATCAGCGACGAGATGGCGTTGAGCGTGTTGAACAGGAAATGCGGATTAAGTTGGTAGCGCAGCGCGGCGAGGCGGGCGGCGCTGGCGGCCGCTTCGGCCCGGCTGGCGGTTTCGCGCGCCAGGGCAAGTTCGCGTTCGCGGTCGCGGGCGAGGTTGTTCGCTTCGATCACGGTGAAGGCAGCCCCCAGCAGCGCGAACTGCCAGACGAGCGCCACGAAATTGTTGGTCGCGCGCATCGCGAAGGGGGCGGGAGTCTGGTCCGTTCCGACCAGCCGCGCGAGCAGGTCCGCCGTCGCGGCGTCGAGCAGCGCGAGCAGCGCGGACGCGGCGAACACCGCCATCCCCAATGTGACGAGGCGGACCGCCGCGTTGCGGCTCCGCGCGCTGCGCACCGCCCAATAGACGCCGGCGGAGAGTAACGCGCCGAGCAGGCAGATGTTGAGGACCGAAAGCGCGACATAGAGCCCGGCCTCGCCCCCGAACAAATGATAGGGGATGAGATAGAGCACGCCGGACAGCGTCCAGGTGGCGAGCGTGAGTATTCCGGCCTGACGCAGTTCGGGCTTGAGTCGCATGATCCCCTGGTCCGCTTGATCGCGATATCGCGTCATAGACCATCCTTTGCCGGCGGGCGTCCATCCCGGTCGCGGCCAGGTCCGCCTTCGTCGATTGGCGCGGCGCAGGGCGACGCGCCGCCGGTGCCGGTCGCAGCGCGCGATGGCGAGGCCGACGAACGCGCTAGCCGGGTGACGGTCCACCAAGGCCGCAAGGCCAACAGGCTGAAAGGAACGTCACATGCGCCTCATCACGCAAATCGTCACGGTAACGCTGGTTGCCGGACATACGGTGGGGAATCTCCCGCCTGCTCATGCCCGGCCGTCCCAGGATTGCGCGGCCGCGAATGCCCCTGCGCCGAAGAAGAAGGGCTCCGGCCTGCGCGGTCTGCTCGGCGCGTCGAACCGTGCGGGCGTCGGCAATTTCCTCGGTTCGGGAATCCTCGGCGGGGGCAGGGCGGGCGCGGCCGGCGAGGTTGCCGGCCAGGCGCTCGATCAGGCCGAGAGCGCGGGCGGCAATGCACCGGGCAAGTGTGTGCGGCAACCCGAGCAGCGCGAATGGCGCGCGGTCGATTGAAGGGGAGCGGGAACATGACCTATCCAGCCGGATTGCTTCGCCTGCTTGCCGCAGTCGCGCTGTCGCCCCTCGCCGCCGTCCAGCCCGCACAGGCCCAGGCCGTGTGGGCTCCGAGCGCGGACGATCTCGCCAATCCTTCGAAGGTCGGCCTGATCTTCGAGGGGGAATGGACCACCAATGCCGGACGGCTGCGGATCGAGCGTGTCGGCGCGGGCGACAATGATGTCTTCAAGGGCACGCTGTGGCCCGATGGCGGCGGTGCGCCCTATCTGTTCGAAGGCCTGCGCCCCAATGTGGGCGGCGGATTGATCGGCACGTGGCGGCGAAGCGGTTCCACCGAGCGCCGCGGGGTCAATTTCGTGATCGACCGCAGCGACGGCGATCGCTTCGGGGCGGGGATCGATGGATGGCCGCTAGGCAGCGAACTTGAGGGGCGGCGGGGCTATGAGGGGGCGTCCGGGCCGGAACCCGAGCCCGCGCCGCCGCAACCTGTGCCGTCCAGGCCTGTGCCGTCGCAGCCCGTGCCGCCCGTTCCCGCGCCGCCCCAGACCCCTGCCAATGACGGGTTCAAGCCGGTCGGCAAGTTCGACGCGCGGATCGACAAGGTCGTGGCGGAAGGGCGCTACTGGCATGTCTATGTGACGCTGCGGAATGCGACTGCCTATCCGCTGGTCCAGGCCGAGGGCGTCGATGTGCGGCTGGAGGACAGCGAGGGACTGGGCGTCGAAAGCGGGCAGGCCGTGCGTGCGCGGCCAGGGCCGCCCGAACTCTTCGGATCGCCGCCGCCCACCACTCGGCCCGGCGGCACGATCGCGGTCAAGTTCGTGTTCGACAAGCGCGAGGGGGCAAGCCCGGCGCGAATCCTGGTAATGGAAGGCGAGCGCGAAGCTGCCTTCCGCCTTGGATGAAAGGGATGACGATGATGCGAACCTGTCTTGTAGCGGCCGCCATGCTGGCCGCGCCTGCCGTGCACGCCCAGGCTGCGCTCGATCCGGAAGCGGTGAAAGCGATCGAGGCCGTCGCGTACGACTATGTCGATGGTCAGCTGGAAGGCGATCCGGCGCGGGTGGCGCGTTCGCTCCACCCCGATCTCGCCAAGCGTGCGGTCGTGGGTGACAGCCCGACCGCGCGCGAGCTGTTTCCGCTGCGGCGCATGTCGGCCGACGAGCTGATCGAGCTTACCTCCCAGGGCGCGCTGAAGACGCCGCGTGATCGCTGGATCCGGTCGGTCAAAGTGCTCGACATCGCGGGCACTGCCGCCGTCGTCCGCGTCGAGACGCCGTGGTTCGTCGATTTCTTCCATCTCGGCCGGTTCGGTTCGCGCTGGCTGATCGTCAATGCGCTGTGGTGGCCCAAGCCCCGGCAAACTTCTTCGAATTGAGGCAAGACATGCGCAATATTCTCGTTTCCGCCTGCGCGCTCGCGCTGGCTTCGCCGGCCTGTGCGCAATCGCTCGAGGTGCTTCCGTCGGGCCATCCCGTCGCGCAGGTCAGCATCGACGGGGCGCCGCCGAAGCGCTTCGTGATCGATACCGCGGCAAGCTCGACCGTGATCCTGCCGCGACTGCGCGCGGAATTGCCGACGATGCCCGTCACAATGCAGGGCGTTTCCGGCGCGGCGGGCAGCGCGCAGGTCGAGGTCGCCCGCATCGATCGCCTGCAGGTCGATGGGCGCACGTTCCGCGACCGGCCGGCGATCCTCCTCCCGCCGGGACCGGTCGATGCGCTGGGCGTCGACGGAATATTGGGCGCCGACGTGATCGCCGATTTCGCTGTCGAAATGGACATTCCCGGCCGCCGCTGGCGCATGGCCGATCGCGCGGCGCCGGAAATGCTGCGGGGGCTGCCCCATTCGGTGGCGTTCACGCTCGACGACCAGCGCGCGCCGCGCCTGACCGTCCGGCTGAACGGCGTCGAGGTGCCCGCGATCCTCGATACGGGCGCGCGCGGGACGATCGTGAACTGGGCTGCGGCGGCGAGGATCGGCCTCACCCCGCAAAGCGAGCAGCTCCGCCCCGCGAGCGACGTCAGGGGCGCGACCAGCCACGGCACCGCCAGCGTCAAGGTCCGGCTGGATATGCTGGGGATCGGCGAGGCGCGCATCGCGGCGCCCGAAGTCCGGATCGCCGATCTGCCGGTGTTCGGCGTTGTCGGGTTCAAGCCGGGCGAGCCTGCGGTGATCCTGGGGATCGACATGTTCGCCGATCGTCGTTTCGTGATCGATCATCCGGGACTGCGGCTGCACGTCTCCGATCCGGTCGCGCCCCATGCCGGCTGAACCGGTTTCCAGCGACGAAGCGCGACTCCCGCGCGACGAGCGCGTCCGTTCCTCTCGGGCGCGGGAGCGGCGGACCTTGTCGAACGACTGACGCGCGGCGGCGGCGATGCGGGCAGCATGGGGCTGCACGTTGAAGAAGGAGCCCCGCCATGCATCGCCGTACCGCACTTTCCATCCCGCTCGGCCTCGCCGCCAGCTTCGCCTTGCCGGCGGCCTGGCTGCAGGCCCGGTCGCCTGCGAGCCGCGATCGCCGCGCGCCGCGCTCGCTGATCGATTACTGGGAGGGTGGCGGCGGGAACGAGCCCGGTGCGCTGCCGGGCTGGGTCTCGCCCCAGCCCAAGCTTCACCTTCACCAGCGCCCGAGCGATCCGCAGATCACGATCGCCGAGACCGATCTGCTCCGGCGCAGGATGGATATCGCATTCGCCGCGCTGATGGCCCAGCCATCGCTCCGCAACGTCCACGGGGTCAGCATCGAGGCCGATCTCAACATCTCGCTGATGACCACCGAAGACGGGATGCGGCTGGTCAAGCCGATCCTGAGCCTGCTCGCCAAGACGGTCCATGCCGGCGATCCGAAGACGATCGTGCGCGACGGCCGCTACATGACGCCGTGGGAGGAAGGCGCGGTGCTGCGTATCCACCTAAATCCCTATGAATTCCTCGCGCGGCGCGCAGTCGAGGCCGAGTTCATCGAAGGCCGGACCGTGCGGATCGGCACCGGCGCCGCGTTCGGGATCATCGTCAGCGACACCGCGCATCAGGGCGAATGGTACCCGCGCGATCAGGCCAGGCTTCTGCAGGAGGACAAGTCCTGGTATCGCCCGGGCACGCCGGGTTCGCACATGCTGCTCGTCCATGTCTCAAGCTACCGGCAGGAAAACGACCTGCTGCGTCAGGGCCGCCTGCAACCGACGCGGAGCGCCGCCCGGCTCGCCGCGGCGATGTTCATGACCGACTGGGAAGATGTGCAGCGGCGCATGGTGGCGCTGCGCTGATCACACCCGATTTTAGGAGGAAACGACATGCTGCAATATTATGCCGCCGTCCTGCTGGCTGCGCTGGCTCCGGCCGCCACCTTGCCAATGGTTGTTCAGGACATGGTCGCGCCGGCGCCGGCCGGCGACTTCAGGCCGCTCGGCCGCTGGGACGTGCGCCTCGACCGCGTGGAAAATCCGCGCGATGATCGGCTGACCCATGTCTATATCACGCTGCGCAACGCCTCGGCCGCGAACCTGGTCCAGACCGGCGATGTGTGGGTGACGCTGGAGGAGGGGACCGGATCGGGCCAGCGCAGCGGGCAGGGGCTACGCGCGGTTCCCGGCCGCCCCGAACTGTTCGGCTCCCCGCCGCCGATCGTCCGACCGGGCGGCGAGATCCGCACCAAATATGTGTTCGACCGCAATCGCGACGGCGGCTCGCAGCGCATCGTCATCGAGGAAGGCGAGCATCAGGTAGCTTATGAGAGCTGATGTCGCGTGAAGGCGGTCGAACGGAAAATGATCCGGCGATGCGAGTGGTGCCCGGGGACGGAATCGAACCGCCGACACTGCGATTTTCAATCGCATGCTCTACCAACTGAGCTACCCGGGCCCGTCCGGCGAACCGGAGCAGATCGTCCGGCGAACGCCGGAGAGCGGGCCTCTTAGTCGGCGTCGTTCGCGGTGTCCAGCCCGCTTTGTACATCTTCTTCGGCAGGGCCCGCAGGAATCCGATATCCCTCGCCAAGCCATTGCAACAGGTCGCGATCCTTGCAGCCACGGCCGCAAAACGGCTTGAATGCGGGATCGACGGGCTTATCGCAGATCGGGCAGGCTTCACGCTTCAACTTGTCACTCCTTTGCCGCGACCAGCGCGACGGTTCCGCCCATGCGGCGCGCCAGCTCCGCGGTCCAGTCCGGATGTGCGTCGAGTCGGCGGCGGATGCGCGCACTGACCATATGGGAAGCCGGGAAGGGCGGGAGAAGGCGTTCGAGGCGGCGCAGCTCGGCGCGGGTGTCCGCGCCGGCTGGATCGGCGAGCAGCAGTTCGGGCAGCGAGGCGCGGGTGCGGCGGCGGACGATCTGGAGGAAGCCGAAGCCGTTCACCGCGGTGCGCTCGAACGGCAGCGGCAGATGCGCGTCGACGGCTTCGCCGAGCGCGAGCCTCGCGGCCTTGTTGGCGAGGGTGGGGAAATCGATCCCCACCGACCCGGTGACCTCGTGGCGCTCCATCGCCCGCGCCACGGCCTTTGCCGCGGCCATTGCCAGGGGTTCGAGCGGGCCGGTGCCGTCGACGTCGAACAGGGTCATGGCTGGCGTGACCGACATCCGCAGCGCGCCGCCGGGAAAGGCGATTTCCCCGGTCGCCGCTTCCTCGAGGATCTCGGACCAGCCCGCGGCTTCCAGCGCATCGGCTTCATGCGCGCGGGGCGTGCGGACGGGGATGCCGCTGGCGGTGACACGTGCGAGCAGATCGGGGCCGGGGGCGGGCGCCTTGTCGGTCACGATCGCCTTGGCGAGCTTGGGACGGCCGCGTTCGGGGATGGCCTCACGGACGATCTCGACGATCAGCTTCGCGCCTTGCGTGATGCCCGCGGGCGCGCGGTCGAGCAGGATTTCGCAATCGGCCAGTTCGACGCGGTTATCGGCGCGCAACCGGCCTTCGATCACGGTCCCGGCGCGCAGGCCGGGGAGTTCGATCCGCGCCTTGAGAATCTCGCCGTCCTCGACCAGCGCTGCGCGGGCCTCGCCGATGCCCGCTTCGTAGAGCCACTCAGCCAACCGGGTAGCCTGTGGCGAGCAGGAGCGCGCGGGTTTCGTAGACCGGCAGGCCGACCACGCCGGAATGGCTGCCCGCGAGATAGCGGACGAACCCCTCGGCGCGGCCCTGAATGGCATAGCCGCCCGCCTTGCCCATGCCTTCGCCGCTGGCGACATAGGCATCGATCTCGGCATCGGTCAGCCGCTTGAAGGTGACGATCGTGTCGGACAGCCTGGTGCGGGCCTTGCCGTCGAGGCCGATCAGGCAAACCGCCGACAGGCAGTGATGGCGGCGGCCCGAGAGCAGGGCGAGCATCCGGCGCAGATCGGCTTCGTCCTCGGGCTTGCCCAGGATGCGGCGGCCGACCGCGATGGTGGTGTCGCCCGCCAGCACGATCTCATCGGCGTCGCGCGAAACCGCATGCGCCTTGCCTTCGGCGATTCGCTGGACATAGGCGCGGGGATGCTCGGCTTTGAGCGGGTCTTCGTCGATGTCGGGAGCGGCCACGCGCGCGGGCTCGACGCCGATCCGCTTGAGCAGATCGAGGCGGCGGGGGGACGTGGATGCAAGGACGAGCCTGATGGCCCGCACTTACTTGAAGCGGTAGGTGATACGGCCCTTGGTCAGGTCGTACGGGGTCAGCTCGACGAGCACTTCGTCGCCGACCAGGACGCGGATGCGGTTCTTGCGCATCTTGCCGGCAGTGTGGCCGAGGATCTCGTGATCATTCTCGAGCCGGACGCGGAACATCGCGTTGGGGAGAAGCTCCACAACCTGTCCGCGCATTTCCAGAAGTTCTTCCTTGGCCAAACATGCCTCTGCGAGCGTGAGAAAAGACGCGGTGCCTTACTCCCGGATGCGGCAAAAGGGAAGACTGTGAGCGTCGCCTTGGTTTTGGCGCAATGCGGGTGTCATCTGAAGGCGATAGCCTGAGTTGCTTAGGGGGAGGGTGACGATGATCGCACGCTGGTTCATGGCCGGGGCGCTGGCCCTGCTTCCTGTCGTCGCCCAGGCGCAGACCGCCAATCCGAGCCTGACCGCTCATGCCGGCGGCGTCCGCAGCGACGAAGCGGTGCGCAAGCTGAACCTCCAGCGGCTCGATACGGTGGTGACGGTGCGCGGCGCGGTGGCCGAGACCAGCGTGACCGCGGTGTTCGCCAATCCGGGCAACGATATCCTCGAAGGCGATTTCCGCTTCATGCTGCCCGAAGGCGCGGTGGTGACCGGCTATGCGCTGGACGTGAATGGACAGATGATCGCGGGCGTGCTGGTCGACCAGCCCAAGGCGAAGGCAGTCTATGAGGAGCGGGTGCGCCAGCGCGTCGATCCGGGATTGGCCGAAGTGACGACGGACGGTGCGTTCAAGACGCGCGTCTTCCCGATTCCGCCGCGCGGCACGCGGACGATCCGGCTGCGCTTCGTCGCGCCGCTTTATGCCCCGGCGCAATCGGACGACATCTATATGCTGCCGCTGAGCGTGCAGCCGAGCGAAGGCTGGTCGATCACCGTGCGTTCGAGCGATGCGACGGCGCCGGGCGTGACCTGGCCGGGCCGGGCGACGGGGCCGATGGTCCGCGACGGCGAAGGCTGGATCGCGCGGGGCGAAGGCAAGAGCGAGTTGAGCGGCGCGCTGGCGATCAGCCGCGCCCGGTTGCCTGAGGCGATCCTGAGCCGCAATGCGCTGGGCGAGCGGTTCGTCCAGATCTCGGGAGCGAGCGGGCCGGCGGGCGTCGGCCTGGCGGGCCGGGTGCGCGTCTATTGGGACCGCTCGCGCTCACGCTTGCAGGGGCGGCATGAGGATGAGCTGGCGCTGCTGCGGCGGACGCTGACCGCGCTGAACCCGCGCAGCATCGAGATCGTGCTGTTCAACAGCAGCGGCGCCGAACGCAAGACGGTGGCGAGCGTGGATGCAGCGATCGCGGCGCTGAAGGCGGTGCAGTATCGCGGGGCGAGCAGCTTCGCGGCGCTGGCGAACGAGACCGCGCCGGTCGATCGTTGCCTGCTCTTCTCCAACGGGCGGCCCGCGATCGATCGCGCGGCGGCGCTTTCGGCGAAGTGCCGGCTCGATGCGATTACGACCGCGCCGGACGCGGACATGGCGTGGCTGCGGCACGTGGCGGCGAGTCATGGCGGCCGGGCTTTTGCACTGGGTGCGGACGGATCGGCGATCGAAAAGGCGCTGGGCGCTGCCGAAGGCGGCGTGACCGGCGTGTTCGACAGCGCCGGAAAGCGGCTGGATTTCGTGCCGGTGGAAAGCCGCGCGGGCCGCTGGATGGTGATTGCCCGCGCGCCGGCGAATGGCGGCGCGGTGAGCGTTCGCACCGGATCGATCGAAGCGAAGGTCGCGCTGCCCGATAGCGCGGCGGCGTTCGAGGGCGAGGGACAGCTTCTTGCGCTCGACACGCTGGCGACTCTGGGCGCGAGCGAGCAGCGCGAGGCCTATGTCGCGCTCAGTCGGCGTTACTCGGTGGCGAGCCCCAGCCTGTCGTTCCTCGTGCTGGAAACGCCGAACGATTATGTGACCGCCGATATCGCGCCGCCCGAGGGCTATCCCAAGGAACTGCTCGCCCAGTATCGCGAGCAGCGCAAACATGCCGATGACGGCGAGGCGCGGGCTAGGGCTTCGCGGCTCGATGAGGTGGCGGGCATGTGGGCGGAGCAGGTGAACTGGTGGAAGCGGCGCTTCCCGACCGGCCGTCCGCGTCCGCCCAAGCCGGTTACGACGCCGATGCCGACGCCCATGCCCGAAGCGGTGCCGGCCCCCGTGCAAGCGCCGTCGCCGCCGTCTCCTCCCGTGCCCGATCGCAATGTGATCATGGGCAACACGTCCGGAGCCGACTCGGAAGAGAGCAGCATCGTCGTCACCGGCAACCGCGCGCCGGTTATGGAAATTCAGAGCAGTCCGTCCGCGGTGACGGTCATCGCAAACGATTCGATCGACCGCAAAGCCGGGGAAGACGATCCTAACGCGCCCAGAATCGCGATCGACGCGTGGCAGCCCGACCGGCCCTATCTGAAGGCCTTCGACGCTGCCCCGAACGCGTTCGCGACGCGCTTTGCGACCGAGGAAGCGACGCATGGCGGCGTCCCGGCCTTCTATCTCGACACCGCCGAATGGCTGCGCAAGCGCGGCCGCAACGCCGAGGCAGCGGAGATGGTGGTCGCGGCGCTCGACCTGCCGTCGGCCAATACCGCGACCTTCGGCCTCGTCGCCGCGCGGCTGGAGCGATATGGCGCGATCGACCGGGCGATCGAGCTGCGCGAACGCATCGCGGCGCTCGAACCCGACCGGCCGCAGCCGAAGCGGCTGCTGGCGCTGGCACTGGCGCGCCGCGCGGCATTGCGGCCCGCCACGGCGAAGGCCGATCTGGAGCGCGCCATCGCATTGCTGAGCGAAGTCGCGCTGACGCCGTGGGACGACACGTGGGATGGGATCGAGCTGATCTCGCTGATGGAAGCCAATGCGCTGATCCCGCGTCTCGAGGCGCTGGGCGGCACCGCGAAGCTCGATCCGCGGCTGATCGGGCTGCTCGATGTCGATCTGCGCGTCGTGGTCGATTGGGACACCAATGCCACCGATCTCGACCTGTGGGTGGACGAACCGACCGGCGAGCGGGCGATCTACAACAATCCGCGCACCGCGATCGGGGGACGGCTGTCGAACGACATGACCTCCGGATACGGCCCGGAGGAATATATGATCCATCGCGCGCCGGCGGGAACCTACACGGTGCGTGCGGACGTCTATGCCAGCGACCGGATCGATCCGAACGGCGCGTCGGTGATCACCGTGCGGCTGATCCGCAACTTCGGCCGGCCCAACCAGAGCGAGGAAAGCGTCGACATCGAGCTGCTGGGCAATGACGGCGGCGAGAAGCTGGTGGGGACGATCCAGGTCAAGCCGCGCTGAACCGGGAAACTCCTGCCCGGACAGTGCCGGGCGGGAGTTTCGGACAAGGCCGGGCTCAGGCGGGACTGGCGATGTCGGGAAACTGACCGGACGTTTTAAGCGGCACGGGCTTACTCCCCATTCGGCCGATAGTGCGCTGCATGCGCGGCCCACTGGCAGCCAGAAGCAAACCCTGAATTTCATGTCGTCCTCTCCCCCGAGATTGCCCCGGGGCGGAGGTTCGCCAATCGAAGCGGGGGCAACTGGGCCAGCAGCGAGGATGGCGTGGAAAAGAAAGGCCCCGCCCGGATGATCCGGACGGGGCCCCGAGATTGGATTTGCGATCGGGGCCGGAGCGGCAATCGCCGTTCCGGCTCCGGCACGATCAGCCAGCGCCCCCGGCCGCCAGCGCGGCGAGCAGGAGGAGCGCGACGATGTTGGTGATCTTGATCATCGGGTTCACTGCCGGGCCGGCCGTGTCCTTGTAGGGATCGCCGACCGTGTCGCCGGTCACCGCGGCCTTATGGGCTTCGCTGCCCTTGCCGCCGTGATTGCCGTCTTCGATATATTTCTTGGCGTTGTCCCACGCGCCACCGCCCGAAGTCATCGAGATGGCGACGAACAGGCCCGAGACGATCACGCCGAGCAGCATCGCGCCCAGCGCCGCGAAGCCCTGTGCCTTGCCGCCCACTTCGGCGATGATGAAATACACCGCGATCGGGCTGAGCACCGGCAGCAGCGACGGGATGATCATTTCCTTGATCGCCGCCTTGGTCACGATGTCCACCGTGCGGCCATAGTTGGGACGGCTGGTCCCTTCCATGATGCCCGGGTTTTCCTTGAACTGGGCACGGACGTCTTCGACGACCGAACCCGCTGCGCGGCCCACGGCAGTCATGCCGAATGCGCCGAACAGGTAGGGCAGGAGTGCACCCAGCAGCAGGCCGACGATCACGTACGGATTGCTGAGCGAGAAATCGACCGCTGCCTTGCCCGTGGCGAGATTGGTTTCGAGGCCAAGCTGCGCGGCATAATGGTCGAGATCGGTGGTGTAGGCGCCGAACAGCACCAGTGCGGCCAACGCGGCCGAACCGATGGCATAGCCCTTGGTCACGGCCTTGGTGGTGTTGCCCACCGCGTCGAGCGCGTCGGTCTTGTGACGCACATCGTCGGGCAGACCCGCCATTTCGGCGATGCCGCCGGCATTGTCGGTCACCGGGCCGTATGCGTCGAGCGCGACGACCATGCCGGCCAGCGCCAGCAGCGCGGTCGCGGCGAAGGCCACGCCGATGATGCCCGCGATCTGGAAGGTCGCGATAACGGCGACGACGATCACGAGCGTCGGCAGCGCGGTCGATTCAAGGCTGATCGCCAGACCCTGGATCACGTTGGTGCCGTGACCGGTGACTGATGCTTTCGCGATGCTCTTGACCGGCCGATAGTTGGTGCCGGTGTAATATTCGGTGATCCACACCAGCAGGCCGGTGACGGCCAGGCCGATCATCATGCACCAGAACAGGCTCATGCCGGTGATCGAGACGCCGGTGGTATCCCCGAGCGTGTCGCCGCCGAGCAGCGCGATTTCTGCATTCATGTCGAGCCCGGCGGTGCCGAGCGCCCATTGGGTGGCGAAATAGATTGCCGGGATCGAGAGGATCACGGTGGTCCAGAAGCCTTTGTACAGCGCGCCCATGATCGACTGGCTGGAGCCGAGGCGGACCATATAGGTGCCGATGATCGAGGTGATGATGCACACGCCGCCGATGATCAGCGGAAGCGCCATCAGCGCCATCAGCGTGTCGCCCGAAAGCCCGCCGAGCAGCAGCGCGATCGAGACCATCGTGAGGCCGATGGTGACGACATAGGTTTCGAACAGATCGGCCGCCATGCCGGCGCAGTCGCCGACATTGTCGCCGACGTTATCTGCAATCACGGCGGGGTTGCGGGGATCGTCTTCCGGAATTCCCGCTTCGACCTTGCCGACCAGATCGGCGCCGACGTCAGCGGCCTTGGTGAAGATGCCGCCGCCGAGACGGGCGAAGATCGAGATCAGCGATGCGCCGAAGGCGAGGCTGGTCAGCACTTCGATCACTTCGCGCGAATTGGCATCCACCTTGGCGACGCCGGTGAAGTACCAGAAGAGCCCGGCGATCGAGAGCAGACCGAGACCCGCCACCAGCATGCCGGTGATCGCGCCCGAGCGGAACGCGAGCGTCAGGCCGCCCTGCAGCGAGCCGCGTGCGGCTTCCGCAGTGCGGACATTGGCGCGAACCGAGATGTGCATGCCGACGAAACCGGCGACGCCCGAGAGAACCGCGCCGACAAGGAAACCGGCGAGCGAAACCCCGCCCAGCGCGAAATAGAGCACGACCGCGACGATGACGCCGACGATGCCGATGGTCATATACTGGCGGCCGAGATAGGCCTTCGCGCCTTCCTGGATGGCGGCGGCGATGTCCTGCATCTTCTCGTTGCCGGCCGGAGCCTTCAGAACCTGCAGACTGGTCAGAATGCCATAGAGCACGGCCAATACGCCGCACAGGATGGCCGCATAGACAATTGTCATGTGGTTAAACCCTTCCCCTATTCCTGACGGGCCCCCGCTCGGATGGCAGGTTTTTCCCTCGGACCCTGACGGTATACGGGGGAGAGAGGCGAGCGCAAGCGCCGTGGACCTGACGGGCCGTCAATTCAAACGCGGTGGGCGTATCCCAGCGATGGCGGCAGCGCGACGGGGGTATCCCCGTCGGTCAAGGTGAGGCCTGATCCGGACGCGAACCTGCCCACGCGCGTGGCCGGGACCTGCGGGACGAAATCCGCCGGGGCAGCGAAGAGCAGTTCGTAATCGTCACCTGCCGTCGCGGCTTCGATCGGCGTGCCGGGAAAGGCCGGCGCGAGCGGGACGAGCGCGAGATCGATCGTGACCGCGATGCCGCTGGCGTCGGCCATGCGGCGGGCATCGAGCAGCAGGCCGTCCGAAACGTCCATCATCGCATGGACATGCGCCGCGAGCGCCTGACCCTCGGCAAGGCGAGGGCGGGGGCGGCGATAGCGGTCGAGCAACTCCGCCGACCCATCGCCGCCGCGCGCGATGGCGAGGCCCGCACCGGCATCGCCGATCGTGCCGGTGACCCACAGCGCGTCGCCGGGTTGCGCGCCATTGCGCACCGGGGTGCGCTCGCTCGCCCGGCCTATCGCGGTGAGGCTGTAGCTGCGGGGTGCGCCCGCCGGCATGGCGACCGTGTCGCCGCCGAGCAGGGGCATGGCATAGGTCTTCAGCGCATCGCCGAGGCCGGAAAGGAACGCCGTATCCCATGCCGCGTCGCCGGACAGGGCATGGTTGAGCAGGCAGCCGGCGGGCGTCGCGCCCTTTGCGGCGAGATCGGACAGGTTCACCGCGGCCAGTTTCCAGCCGATGGTCTCGGGCGGATCGCCGGGCAGATAATGCACGCCCTCGACCATCGTGTCGGTCGTCAGGATCAAGCCGTCGAGCATCGCCGTGTCGTCGCGCAGATCACCGGCTCCGGGATGGAGCGGCAGCGCGCGCAACGCGGCGATGAAATCGAGCTCGGTCACCCTAAAAATCCTCTCCCAGAGCGAAGCGGCGGGGGAGGATTTGATGGGATCAAGCGCGGACTTCCTTGGCGATCGCGTCGAGCAGGCCGTTGACGAAGCCCTTTTCGCGGCGGTCGTAAAAGGCGTCGGTCACGTCGAGATATTCGTTGATGACCGCGCCCACCGGCACGTCCTTGCGCCCGAGCAGCTCATAGGCGCCGGCGCGCAGGATCTGGCGCATCGGCTTGTCGAGGCGTTCGAAGCTCCAGTCGTCGGCCAGCTTGGAGGCGATCAGCCGGTCGATCTCGTCGCGGCGCGCATCGACGCCCTGGACGATGTCGTCGAAAAAGGCCTGATCGGCATCGGCATATTCGACTTCCTCGATCGTCGCGCCGAGGCGGTGCTGGTGGAATTCATGGAGCAGCACGGGAATCGCGGTGCCCTCCATGTCGCGCTGATACAGCGCCTGCACGGCGGCAAGGCGCGACGCGGCGCGGGCCTTGGAACGGGTCTTTGCTTTGGGACTGGGCATAAGCGCGCCAGATAGTCCCGCCGCCGCGGGAAGGCAAAGGCTAAGCGTTTTGAGCGCAATCGGCAGGAAGCCGGAACTTCGCGGCCTGCCGTATCGGCCGTCGCGAAGGAGACGGACATGAGCTTGCTGGCGGGAAAGACTGCGATCGTAACCGGCGCCTCATCGGGGATCGGCCGGACGGCTGCGCTGCTGTTCGCCCGGAACGGGGCGGCGGTGGTGTTGAACGGACGCGACGAAGCGGCGCTTGCGGATACGCGGGCGGCGATCGAGGGCGAAGGCGGCTCGGCCTGGGTGGTTGCCGGGGATGTCGGCGAGGAAGCGACGCATCGGGCGATGGTGGCGGCGGCGGTCGAACGGTTCGGCGGCCTGCACGTCGCGCTCAACAATGCGGGCATCGTCGGGACCTATGCGCCGCTGGAGGAACTGCCGGTCGCGGATTGGGAGCGGGTGCTGCGGACCAATCTGACCGGCGCGTTTCTGGGCGCGCGCAGCCAGATTCCGGCGATGCGCCTGTCGGGCGGGGGATCGATGATCTTCGTATCGACCTTTGTCGGCACCAGCGTCGGCATCCCCGGCATGGCTGCCTATGGCGCGTCGAAGGCGGCGCTGATGGGGCTGGTGAAGGGCATCACCGCCGATCATGCCGCCGAGGGCATCCGCGCCAACGCGCTGCTGCCCGGCGGCACCGATACCCCCGCCGCCGGCTCGGCCGAGCAGAAGGAGTGGGCGGCGGGGTTGCACGCGATGAAGCGCATCGCCGATCCGGACGAGATCGCGCAGGCTGCGCTGTTCCTCGCCAGCGGGATGAGCAGCTTCGTCGCCGGTTCCGCGCTTCATGCCGACGGGGGCAATGCCGCGGTGAAGTGACTCAGGGCTTCAGCCGGATCGCGACCGACTTCGCATGGGCGGGCAGGCCTTCGGCCCCGGCCAGCGCCACGGCGGCCGGTCCGATCGCGGCGAGGCCGGCTTCGTCGAGAGCGAGGAAGCTGGTGCGCTTCATATAGTCGAGCACCGACAGGCCCGAGGCGAAGCGCGCGCGGCGGCCGGTGGGCAGGACGTGGTTCGGCCCCGCGACATAGTCTCCGATCGCTTCGGGGGTGTGGCGGCCGATGAATACCGATCCGGCGTGGCGGACGCTGTCGAACAAAGCTTCGGCATCGTCGCAGGCCAGTTCGAGATGTTCGGGGGCGAGGCGGTCGCATAGCGGGATCGAGTCGGCGAGCGTGGGAACGACGATGATCGCGCCATTGGCGTCCCAGCTGGCGCGCGCGGTCGCGGCGGTCGTCAGCGTCTCGATCTGGCGATTTACCGTTTCGGCGACCTTGCCGGCAAACGCCGCGTCGTCGGTGAACAGGATCGACTGGCTGGTGGGATCGTGCTCGGCCTGGCTGAGCAGGTCGGCGGCGATCCATTCGGGGTCGTTCTTGCCATCGGCGACGACGACGATCTCGGAGGGACCGGCGACCATGTCGATGCCGACCACGCCGTAAAGCTGGCGCTTCGCCTCGGCGACCCAGGCGTTGCCGGGGCCGGTGATGACGTCGACCGGGGCGATGGTTTGCGTGCCATAAGCCAGCGCGGCGACGGCCTGTGCGCCGCCGATGCGCCAGATCTCGTCCACTCCGGCGAGGTGCGCGGCGGCGAGGACCAGCGGGTTGATGTTGCCGTCCGGCGTGGGCGTGACCATCACGAGGCGGCCGACGCCTGCCGCCTTGGCGGGCAGGGCGTTCATCAGCACCGAGCTGGGATAGGCCGCGCGCCCGCCGGGGACATAGACGCCCGCCGCATCGACCGGCTTCCACCGCGCGCCGAGGCGGATGCCAGCACTGTCGATCTCGTCGCGGTCCTGCGGAATCTGCTTGATATGGTACGCCGCGATACGTTCGGCGGCGAGTTCGAGGGCGTCGCGCAGTTCGGGCGTCAGGCTCTGCCATGCGGCGAGGCAGTCGGCGCGGTCGATCCGCCAGTCGAGATCGTGGCGATCGAACCGCCGGGTGTAATCGCGGACAGCGGCGTCGCCTTCGTCGCGGACGCGGCGGATGATCGCGGTGACGTCGCGGGCGACATCCTCATCGGCTTCGCGGCGGGCGTTGACGAGGGCGGTGAAGGCTTCGGCAAAGTCCGGCGTCGAGGCGTCGAGGCGGATCACGCCACGGCCTTGCGGAAGGCGTCGACCAGCGGGACGACTTCGGTCGCTCGGGTCTTGAACGCCGCGCGGTTGACGATCAGGCGGCTGGTGACTTCGGCGATCACTTCGACTTCGACCAGCCCGTTTTCCTTCAGCGTACGGCCCGACGAGACGAGATCGACGATGCGCGGGGCGAGGCCCAGCACGGGAGCCAGCTCCATCGCGCCGTTCAGCTTGATGCATTCGGCCTGCACGCCGCGCGCCTCGAAATGCGCTTGGGTGACATGGGGGTATTTGGTCGCGACGCGAACATGGCTCCAGCCGCGCGGATCGTCGCTCGCGGCGAGTTCGGCGGGCTCGGCGACCGACAGGCGGCAATGGCCGATATTGAGGTCTACGGGTGCGTAGAGCTCGGAATAGGCGAACTCGGCGAGTACGTCGGACCCGACGATGCCCAGTTGCGCCGCGCCATGCGCCACGAAGGTCGCGACATCGAACGCGCGGACGCGGATCAGGTCGATCGCGGGGCTGTTCGTCCTGAATCGCAGTGCGCGGCTGCTCTCGTCGGCAAAGGCCGGTTCGGGGATGATCCCGACATGCGCGAGTACCGGCAGACACTCTTCGAGAATGCGTCCCTTGGGTACGGCGAGGATCAGCGGTTCTTGCATGGCGAGCGGGGCTTTACTTGGGGGGGGATGCGGGCGCAACACGCGGCACCGCGGAGAATTTCTTATGACCGACCTAGCTGCGACGACGGACGTGTGGGGGGCCTTTGCCAATCAGGTCGCCTATTGCCGGGCCAATGGCGCGCCGATCACCGGGCGTGTGGTCGAATCGATCGCGGCGGCGCTGGACGGGCCGGGCGCGTTCCTGAAGGCGGCGCGCGAATGGCAGGGGCAACCGCTGGCCGATGCCCTGCCACTGCGGTGCGCGGGCGGGCTGCATGCACTGCATTTGTCGGGCGCGGAGCCGGCATTGGCGCCGCTCTATGCCGGCGAGGATGCGGCGATGGCCGATGCCGAGCGGCTGGTGGCAGCGGCGATCAAGCGCCACGAAGCGGCGCTGATGCCGTGGCTCGACGGGCCGCCCCAGACCAACGAGATGGGGCGATCCTCCAGCTATGTCGCGGCGATGCTGTGGCTGGCCGCGCAGGGATTGCCGCCGCGGTTCGACTGTATCGAGATCGGATCGAGCGCTGGCATCAATCTGATGATGGACCGCTATCGCTACGAACTGGGCGGAGTCGGCGTGGGACCGGCGGAGTCGGGGATGCGGCTGGAACCCGAATGGCGCGGATCGCCGCCGCCGGCCTTGCCCGAGGGCGGGCTGGACTTTGCCGGGCTGCATGGCTGCGACGTCGCGCCGGTCGATCTGCGCGATCCGGCGCAACTGCTGCGGCTCCAGGCCTATGTCTGGCCCGAGCATCGCCAGCGGTTTGCGCGGCTGGAATTCGCGGCGCAGGCCGCGGCGGAACGCGCGCCCGATCTGGTGCAGGCCGACGCCGATGCGTTCGTCGAGGAACAGCTTGCCCGGCCGCAGGAAGCGGGGACGGTGCGGGTGCTGATGCATTCGATCGTCTGGCAGTATCTGGGCGCGGCGCGGCAGGCGCGGATCACGCAGGCGATGGAAGCGGCCGGCGTACGGGCAACGGCGGAACGGCCGCTGGCGTGGATCGCGCTGGAAGCCAATCGCGCGACCTATCAGCACGAACTGATCGTGCGGCACTGGCCCGGAACGGGTGAGCCGCAATTGCTGGCGCGGGCGCATGCGCATGGCGCGTGGGTGGCGTGGCTGGAGTAACCGCGTCCGGTTGACACGGTTGACACCCGGAATGCGAAAAAACCTTCCTTTCCGATTTCAAAGAGCGGCCGTGGCTGCGGCCCGGCGACTCAAGCGAATGAAATCCAACATTGCAACCGCTTAGCCCTCGCGAGCGGCCAGCCATTCGCGGATCGCGGCGTTTACTGCCGCCGGGTTTTCCCACGGTACGAAATGGCCCGCTTCGACCTTCACGACCGTCAGGTCGGGAACCAGCGCGTCGAGCCCCTCGAGCTGGCTGGGCAGCAAAGCGGTATCGCCCAGCCCCCAGATGACCAGCGTCGGTTGGGTGACCGGGGGGAAGGGGCCGTCGAGCCATGCCGGGCGCCCGGGCGTTTCGCCGGGGGCGGGGACGATCACGCTGCTGCCGCGATACCAGTTGAGCATCGCGGTCATCGCGCCGGGCTGGGACCATTGATCGATATAGGTGTCGCGCTCGGGCGCGAGCAGGGCCGCGTCGGCATGCTGGGCGAAGGTCTTGTCGAAGAAGCCGGGAATGGTGAGCGCTTCGACGAACTTCTCGAAATCGGGATTGCGGAAGGCGGTCATATACTGGCTGGCGAGGCGCTGGGCCGGATCGTCGAACAGGGTGCGCTGGAAGATCAGCGGATGCGGTGCGTTGAGGATGATCAGGCGCGCGATACGGCCCGGATTCTGCAGCGCGGCCATCCACGAGATCGCGCCGCCCCAATCATGGCCGACCAGCGTGAACGCGCCGATGCCGAGATGGTCGGCGAGGGCGATCAGATCGCCGACAGGCTTGTCCGGGCTGTAATTTTCCGCGCCCTCGGGCTTGGACGAGCGGGCGAAGCCACGCTGGTCCGGTGCGACGACATAATGGTCGCGGGCGAATTCGGTCAGCTGGTGCCGCCAGGTGCGGTGCGATTCGGGAAAGCCATGAAGGAAGATCAGCGGCGGGTTCGCCGGATCGCCCTCGATCGCGACGTCGAGCTCGACGCCAGTGGGCAGGGCGATGTGCTGGAGTTCGAAGCCCGACATGATCGTCTCCCGTTGTTCCCCGCGATTGGCTGCGGGGCTTGATGCAACCGATATTAGGGCGTGGTCGGAGGAATGGGAATGCGCCTTCCGAAACCCTCCCCCGCCAGGGGGAGGATCGAACCGCTCGACACGCTTCTTCCGATGTGGAATCGGGGCGGATCGGGGGACGCGTATGAGCCAGTTCGAATTCATCTTTGCGCTGTTCGGGCTGTTGCTCGGTCTGTCGATCGCCGAAGTGCTGGGCGGGTTCGCGCGGGCGATCGAGGCGCGGCTGAAGCCGGAGACGGCGGTTCGGATCGGGTGGCTGACGCCGATGCTGGGCGTGTTCGTGCTGCTCGACCTGTTGTCGTTCTGGATGGCGGCGTGGGTGACGCGCGATCTGGTGACGATTTCGGGCCGGTCGCTGATGGCGGTGACCTGTTTCGCCGGAGCCTATTATCTGGCGGCGCGGCTGGTGTTTCCGCGCGAGCCGGAGGAGACGCCGGACTTCGACGCGCATTTCTTCCGCGTGCGGCGGATCGTACTGGGGGCGATGTTCGTGCTGCTGGTGGTGCAACTTGGCTGGTACGCGAGCTTGCCGAAGCTGGCGCCGTTCCTGTTGCACCCGTTGTCGCTGGGGCTGACCCTGGTGCTGGTTGCGCTGATGGGCGCGGCGATGGTCACGCGCGGCGCGGTGGCGAGCAGGGTCGTGATGGGATTGCTCGTGGCGCGCTATCTGATCGTGTACGTGCTTTAGGGTCTGATCCACTGCCGCACGATTCAGCGAAGCTGAATCGGACTAGATCGCCCGCTTGCCCTTGGTCCGGCTGGTCAGGTGGAACCGGTTGCAGCGGTCGCAGCGATAGGGACGCAAGACGAGGCCGGAGCGGTGGATTGCTTCCACCGCTTCCGGTTCGCCGGCATAGCGCGTCTTGCGATTGCAGACGCTGAGCTTGGTCCTAGGGATAGCTCACCGTCAGCGGGACTTCGGGGATGGGGATGAATTCCTTGTCGTCGCCGGGCACGGTGGGGAAGTTGCCTGCCTTCCAGTCATGCTTGGCCTGATTGATCCGCTCGCGGCTGGAGGAGACGAAGTTCCACCACACATGGCGCGGCGTCCTGAAGTCTTCGCCGCCGCACAGGACCACGCGGCCGCCGCTTTCCGAACGCAGCGTCGCGGCGATGCCGGGGCGCAGGACGTATAGGGTGGTGGGTTCCAGCTTCATGCCGTCCACGCTGGCTTCGCCGATCGCCACGTAGAGCGCGCGTTCGTCGGCGCCCGCGTCGATCGGGATGCTCGCGCCCGGCTCCAGCAGTATGTCGGCATAGATGGTGCCGGCATAGACGGTGGTCGGCGCGGATTCGCCCCACAGGCTGCCCATGATGACGCGCGCGGTAGCGCCGCCGGACTCGACGATGGGCAGACGCGCGGCGGGGACATGCTCGAATGCCGGGGCGATTTCCTCATAGCGTTCGGGCAAGGCGAGCCAGGTCTGGATGCCCGACAGATCGAAGCCCGTCTCGCGCACGGCCTGAGGCGAACGCTCCGAATGGACGATGCCGCGGCCGGCGGTCATCAGATTGACCGCGCCCGGCTCGATCGTGGCGAAGGTGCCGAGCGAATCGCGATGATCCATTGCACCGGCATAGAGATAGGTGACGGTGGCGAGATTGATGTGCGGATGCGGGCGCACGTCGATGCCGTTGCCGGGTTCGAGATGCGCCGGGCCCATCTGGTCGAAGAACACGAACGGGCCGACCATCGTGCGCGGGCGCGACGGGAGAGTCCGGTGAACCTTGAACCCGCCCAGATCGTGAGTGGTGGGTTCGATGGTCTGGATGAACAGATCGTCGGTCATTGGGCGCTACCTCGAATTTATCGACGATGGAGATAGAGGCTGGCGCTGTCCCGCAACAGCCCAAGTTCGGAAAGCCTGCGTTTCGTCCGGCTGCTTCAGGTCCGGTCGAGCAACGCGATCAGGTCTTCGGGGAAAAGGGGTTCGTCGTGCGATGCCAGTTCGGTGCGGGTGAACCAGCGCCACTCCTGCATCACGCGCTGTTCCAGCGGCGTGTGGCGGCTGGTGTCGACTTCGCAGCCTTCGATCCGGACGCGGAAATAGCGTTCGTCGGCGCTGACCGGCACGCCTTCGATGGTAACGAATTCGACGTGGCGCCTGGCGATTTGCGGGCCGGGATCGAGGTCGAGCCCGGTTTCCTCCAGCAGTTCGCGGCGGGCGGCCACTTCGTAGCTTTCGCCCGGATCGAGCGCGCCGCCGGGCGTGCACCAGAAGGGCGGACGGTCGTCGGGCGTGAAGCGGAACATCAGCACCCGCTCCTCCGCATCGAGCAGCAGGATGCGCGCGGCGGGGCGGGGCTTCCTCATTCGCCGGGTGCGCGCGTCTTCATCGCCAGCGCATGGATGCGGCTAACCAGCAGATCGGCGAGCGCGGCATTGATCAGCCGCTGGCGGGCGACACGGTTCTTGCCCGCAAAGGCCGCGCTTTCGACCACCACGGTCCAGTGCGATTCGCCCGTACCGTCATCGCCCAGATGGCCGCGATGCTGGTGGCTGTCGTTGATCACTTCGAGCTGCGACGGAGCGAGCGCTTCGGTCAGGCGGGCGGTGATGATTTCGGCGAGCGGGGCGGTAGCGAGGTCGGTCATGCCGCCTATATAGGGCGATTATCCGAGGGAGTAAGCGTGGCCGAGAGCCATCCGAAGAAAGACCGTCCGAATGCGCGTTTCCACGGCCGGGTGGAGGCGAAGGGACGGGTGTGCGCGTCGCCGGGGTGCGGGGAGCCGGGCGAGTTTCGCGCGCCTTTGCTGGAAGGTGCGCATGGCGCAGGCGACCGGCCGGCGCCGTTCCGCTGGCTGTGCCTCGACCATGTCCGCGAATTCAATTCGGGCTATAATTTCTTCAAGGGCATGTCGCCCGACGAGATCCACGATGCGCAGCGGCCCTTTGCCGGGTGGGAGCGCGAGACGCGGGCGTTCAATTCGACCGGCGGCGCGGATCGGCCGCCGCGCTGGGCCGATTTCTCGGATCCGCTCGATGCGATCCAGGCGCGGTTTCGCGATCGCCGGCCGGTGGAACGCAAGGACGGGCGCCCGCTTTCGGGCAACGACCGCGAGGCGCTGAAGACGCTCGATCTGGACGTGGACGCCGACCGGATGGCGCTGCGGAAGCGCTATTCCGAGCTAGTGCGGCGCTACCACCCCGACCGCAATGGCGGGGACCGGAGCTATGAGGCGGCGCTGACCAAGGTGATCGCCGCCTATCAGCAGTTAAAGGCTTCGCCCGCGTTCGCGTGATCAGCCGGGATTGCGGGCCGTGACGATCCACGCCGCGCCGTCGATCAGCACCGAGGTTTCGCCGGGGCGCTTCGAAAACGCGGCATGGACGGCTTCGGATGCGGCGACGCGGACCTTGCTCGACTGGCCGGCAAGCGCGCGGGAGAGGGGGCCGACTTCGAACGCCATCTCCACCGCATCCTCGATCGCCTGCTCCCGCGTTACGCCCTGACCGAAGGGGATCACCGCGTCGAACGGCGTGATGGCGGTATCGGTGAAGCCGGCTTCGCCGAGGATGCGGACGATGCGATCGCGGTCGCCGAACGAGAAGGGGCCGGGGGCTTCCGGATCGGGCGCGGCTGAGGGCGGGATCAGTCCCCGAATCGCGCCCATCGGCAGGCGGACCCAGTCATTCTCGCTCGCCGCGCGCCAGCAGACGAAAGCGAGGCGGCCGCCGGGCACCAGTGCGTGGCGCAGATGCGCGAAGGCTGCGGCGGGATCGTCGAAGAACATCACGCCGAACCGCGAGAAGAGCAGATCGAAGCCGTGGACCGGCAGCGGCGCGACGCTGGCGTCGGCAAGGCGATATTCGAGCGCGGTACCGGCGGGCACCTGTTCCCAGGCACGGTCGATCAACGGCGCGGAGATGTCGACGCCGAGCACCTGCCCGTTGGGGCGGACGCGCTCGGCCAGCGTCAGGCTGGTCGCGCCCGCGCCGCAGCCGATGTCGAGGACGCGATCGCCGGGAAGCGGCGCGGCGGCTTCGATCGCGGCGACGCCGAAGATGGCGAGCATGTGATCGAGGCGCTGCTGGTTGCTGACCCAGCGCTCGCCGCTATGGCCGTTCCAGTCCGCGACCTGATAGACGTTGGCTGCCACCATGCTCCCGCTCCTTATTGCTAATAATTCTCATTAGCTAATTTGACTGAGATGCGCAACCCGGTTTCAGCCTTCGCGCTTCATCCGCTCCTGCCGCGCCTTTTCGCGTTCGCTGGGGTCGGGACCGGCGAAGCTGCCGGTCTGCACCGCGCCCGCGGGTTCGTAGGTCGCGATCGTGACGCCGGTGCCGGTCTGCTTGTGGTCGGTCAGCCTGAGCGCCAGCGAGGGCGTGCCTTCGCCGAACAGGCGTTTGCCGGGGCCGAGGATCAGCGGGAAGATCTGCACCGTCAGCCGGTCGATCAGGCCCGCGGCGAGCAGTTGCGGGTAGAGCGTCGAACTGCCCTGGATCACAAGATCGGGGCCATCGCCGGACTTGAGTTGGGCCAGGGCCTCGATGCTGCTGAGCCGGTGGCTGTTCTGCCACGGCAAGGGGTCGTCGCTGCCGGTCAGGACATATTTCGCCGCCTTGTCGAACGCGGTGCCGATCGGATCGCCTTCCTCGGCATAGGGCCAATAGGCCGCGAAGATCTCATAGGTCTTGCGGCCGAGCAGCAGATCGAAGGGGCGGGCGAAGAGCTCGCCGATCGCTTCGCCGCCTTGCTCGTCCCATAGCGGCGCGACCCAGCCGCCATGCTGAAAGCCGCCGGTCCAGTCCTCGCTCGGCCCGCCCGGCGCCTGCATGACGCCGTCGAGCGACACGAACGCCGCGCCGATGATCCGGCGCATCAGCCCGCCGCCAGCCGCTTCGCGACGGCTTCCCATTGCGCCGCCATCACGCCCCAGCCCTGCTCGAAGCCCATCGCCTCGTGCTGGCTGCGGGCTTCCTCGGTCCAGTGGCGTGCGCGGCCGCGGAACAGGGTCTTGTCGCCTTGCGGCTCGAACTCGAACGATCCGACCATGAAGGGCTGGCCCGCCGGGTTCCAGCCGGGAGTGAAGGCGTCGGTGAAGACGATCAGGCGATCGGGGATCACCTCCAGATAGACGCCCTCGTTCGGCATCTCCTCGCCGTTCGGGCCGTACATGGTGACCGACGAACGGCCGCCCGCGCGCAGGTCCATCTCGACCAGTTCGGCGCGCCAGGGCGGCGGGCAGAACCACTCGCCCAGATGGTCGGTATAGGCACGCCACAGCGCGCTCACGGGCGCGTCCATCAGGCGTTCGATGACCAGTTCGTTGCTCATGGGAAGTTCCTCAGGATTTGGCGGGGGAGACGAGGCCGCAGGTCACGCCTTCGGGATCGACGATGTTGATCACCCATTCCCCGCCGGGCACCTGCTGCGGACCCCAGATGACCTTGCCGCCGCCCGCTTCGACCTTTGCCTGCGCTTCGGTGATGTCGGGCACGCGGAAATAGAAGCCCCAGCCGGGCGGCGTATTGGGCTGGACCGGCATGACCGCGCCGACTGCTTCGCCGTTGCTGTCGCCATTGGCGATGAAGCTGTAGGTGCCCATCTCGCCCATCGGCATCTCGCCGACCCTGGTGATGCCGAGATGCTTTTCGTAAAAGGCGAGGGCGGCGGCATCGTCGGGAGTCATCAGCTCGTTCCAGCTGACATGGCCGAAGCCCATGCGCTGATAGGCGGTGCTGCTTTCGGGGCTGGCGCCGCGCATCACATAGAAGGGAATGCCCTGCGGATCGGTGAGCATCGCGAGGCGGCCGACACCGGGAATGTCGAATGCCGGAAGATGGACCGTACCGCCATCGGCGACGATCGCCGCGACGCTTGCGTCGACGTCATCGACGCCGAAATAGCCCAGCCATACCGGCTTCGCGCGGCCCGCGATCATGTCCGCATTGAGCTGCATCACGCCGCCGGCCTGGCCGTCATGCGCGTTGATCATCCGGTAGTCCATGCCGCCCGGCGGCGCTTCGGCGTCGATATTCCAGCCGACGACGCTGTCGTAGAATGCCTTGGCGGCCTTGGCGTCTGCGGTCAGCAGTTCGTACCAGATGAAGCTTCCATGCGCGTTGGTCATCACACCTCTCCTTTTGCCCGGCTCAGCCGAACGTCTCGTCCACGAGCGGCACGAAGCCGCCCCACATCATCCGCTTGCCGTCGAACGGCGGTGTTTCGGGCGGCTTCATCCGCTCGTCGGCCATCACACCGGCCCAGCCTGCGTCCCGCGTGGCCTTGTCCGGCCATTCGATCCACGAATAGACCACCTTCTCCTGCGGCTGCTTGAGCGTCGCGCGGTTGTAATCGGTCACCTTGCCGTCGGGCGTGTCCTCTCCCCAGCACTCGACGACGCGCAGCGCGCCATATTCCTGGAAGACCGGCGCGGCGAAGGCAGCCATCTCGCGATAGGCTTCCTTATTGTCCGCAGGGACGGGCACGATGAAGCCGTCGACATAGCCGGGCGTGGCGGGGCCGCCGGTCTCGACGATCGCTTCGAAGGTCGCGATGATCAGCCGCTGCCCGTCGAAGGGCGCGTCCTTGCCCGCTTCGGCCATTTCAGCATCGGCCCTCATGCCCGCGTTGGCCGCGTCGCGGGCGGCCTTGTCGGGATATTCGAACCAGCTGAGCACCACGGTCTCGCCGTCCTTGAGATCGACCGCCTTTTTGAGGTCGTTGATCCTGCCGTCGGGCACATCGTCGCCCCACGCCTCCAGGACGCGGGTGGCCCCATGCTTCCTGAAGAATGGCAGCCCCAAACGGGCATGCTTCTCGAAAGCGTCGCGGTTGGCGGTGGGGACGGGGAGGAGGAATCCCTCGACATAGGTCATGGGTCTATTCCTTGGTTGGACCCTCCCCGGGACAAACCCCGGGGAGGAAAGGGCTCAGGCCAGCCGCTCGTCGAGGATCGGAGCGAAGCCGCCCCACATCATGCGCTTGCCGTCGAACACCGGTTCTTCCTGCTTCTGCATCCGCTCGTCGGCCATCAGCTTTTCCCAGCCGGCGTCGCGGGTGGCCTTGTCGGGCCATTCGACCCAGGAATAGACGACGTCCTCGCTGTCTTCCTTCAGCGTCGCGCGGTTGTAATCGGTGACCTTGCCGTCGGTAACGTCGTCGCCCCAGGTTTCGACGACGCGGAGCGCACCGAATTCCTTGAAGAGCACGGAGACCTTCTCGGCCATCTCGCGATAGGCTTCCTTCTTGTCCTTCGGCACCGGGATCAGATAGCCGTCGACATAGCCGGGCTTCTCCGCCGCGCCGGTATCCAGGATCGACTCGAACCCGGCATAGATCATCCGCTTGCCGTCGAAGGGCATGTCCTTGCCCATGTCGGCCATCGCCGGATCGCTCATCATCTTCGCATTGGCGGCATCGCGGGCAGCCTTGTCGGGATATTCGAGCCAGCTGAAGAGGACGGTTTCGTTCTCCTCGAGATTCACCGACTTCTTCAGGTCGTTGATCTTGCCGTCGGGCACGTCGTCGCCCCAGGTCTCGACGAAGCGAGTCGCGCCAAGACGCTTGAACAGATCGACCGCGCTCTGGGCGTGCCTGAGATACGCATCCTTGTTGGCGGTGGGGACGGGGGTGAGGAATCCTTCGACATAGGTCATGGTCGCTCTCCTGATACGGCCGATTCAGGCGGCCTGAGGTTCTGGTTTGAAATCGGCAAGCTGGGCGGCAAGCGCGCGCTGGAAGGCGGGGCGGGCCAGCGCACGGGCGAGATAGTCCGCCAGCACGGGTCGGCTTGAAACAAGATCGGTGTCCTGAGCCAGTCGCAGCACCGTGGCCATCGCGATATCGGCGACGCTGAAGCTGCCGGCCAGCCATTCGCGCCCTTCGATCGCGTCGGACAGCTTATCGAGTCGCCCGCCTGCGAAGTCGAGCAGGCTTGGGCGGCGCAGCTTCGCCCATTCCTGATCCGCGGCGAAGATCGAGATGTTGCCCAGCTCGAACATCATCGGCTCGACGCTGTTATAGGCAGCGAACAGCCATGAGATCGCGGTGGCGCGGCCTTGCGGGTCGCGCGGGAGCAGCCGTTCGTCGCGCTCGCCCAAATGGAGCAGGATCGCGCCGCTTTCGAACAGCTCGATATCGCCATCCCTGACCACGGGCACCTGACCCCAGGGCTGCTCGTCGAAATAGTCCGCCGGGCGTGGGCTGGTCGCGCTCAACAGGCGCATGCGATAGGGCAGGCCGAGTTCCTCGCACGCCCAGCGCGGCCGCAGATCGCGGACAAAGCCTTTGGCGAAATCGGGGACCCAGTCGAAGCCGGTGATCTCGATGGTCATGGCGCTTATCCGTTCGCCGCAGCTTCTATCGCGGCGATGTCGATCTTCTTCATCGTCATCATCGCTTCGAAGCCGCGCTTCGAGCGGGCGTGATCGGGATCGGTCAGCAGATCGAGCAGGATGCGCGGCGAGATCTGCCAGCTGAAGCCCCATTTGTCCTTGCACCAGCCGCACGCGCTTTCCTGTCCGCCATTGCCGACGATCGCGTTCCACAGCCGGTCGGTTTCCTCCTGATCCTCGGTGACGATCATGAAGGACACGCTTTCATTGGGCTTGAAGTTCGGCCCGCCATTAAGCGCGGAATAGCTGCGCCCGGCCAGCGTGAAATCGACGACCAGTTCGCCGCCTTCCTTCATGCTGGGATTGTCCGAAGGCGATGCGATCACCTTATCGATGCGGCTGTCGGGCAACAGCGAACAATAGAATTCGGCGGCTTCCTTGCCCGCGCCGTCGAACCAAAGGACGGTTGTGATCTTGTCGGTCATGTCAGTCTCTCCCTGGATGGCCCCAAAGCGATTCCGTTCAGGCGTCGCCTTCCTTCTTCATTCCCTTAAGCAGCGCGTAGATCGCCATTGCATGCCCGTGACCCAGCTCGAACTCGGCCTTCAGCGCGTCGGTTATCGTGCCGGCCTTCACGCCCGGGGCGAGCTTTCCTTCGGCGGTCCAGCCTTTCGCGGCGGCCCATGCGCGGAAGTCGTCGGGGCGCTTGCCGGTCCTGGTTTCGATGTTGGTGAGATATGCCTGAAAGGACATCGGAGTTCCCCGTTCAGGCCGGCTCGTGCGCCGGGCCGTCCGGAAAGGCCGACATGGCGGCTTCCATGTCCATGAACATCGGTTCGAAGATATGGCCGTCCGGATCCTCGAACGAGCGGCCGTACATGAAGCCCATATCCTGCTTCTCGCGAATGTCGGCCTTGCCGCCCGCGGCCGCCGCCTTCTCGACGATCGCGTCGACGGCGTCTCGGCTGTCGCGCGAGATGCAGATCAGCACTTCGGTGGTCGCGCTCGAATCCGCGATCGCCTTCGGGGTGAAGGTCTGGAAGAAGTCCTTCGCCAGGATCATGAACACGATCGTGTCGCTGAGCTGCATCGCGGATGCCATCTCGTTGCTGAAGCGCTCGTCCTTGGTGCAGCCGATCGCTTCGTAGAAGGCGGTCGATTTGGCCACGTCGGTAACTGGCAGGTTCACGAAGATCATCTGGGTCATTGTGTCTCTCCTGTCGGGGGAACCGGATGTGGATCAGGCGGGGATCGCGGTGGCGTCCATATGGAAGGGGCCGAAGCCGTGGCCGTCCGGGTCCTCGAACCCGACGCTGTACATGAAGCCTTCGTCCTCGACGCCGTGGACCTCGCGTCCGCCGGTGGCGAGCGCGGCCTTGAAGATGGCGTCGACCGCGTCGCGGCTGTCCATCGACAGCGCGAACAGATTGGCGGTGACCGCATGCGTGTCGGCGATGGCCTTCGACGTGATGCCACGAAAGGCATCGTGGCTGACCAGCATGAAGCTGACGGCGTCGCCCCAGTTCATCGCGGCGCCATTCTCGCTGCTGGGAAAGGCCGGGTCCTGCGTCATGCCGATCGCTTCATAGAAGGCGACCGACGCGGCGACGTTCGAAACGGGCAGGCTGATGAAGAGCTTCCTGGTCATCCAAATCTCCTGTCGAGGATCGCTTAAACCTCAGCTTTTGCCGGGGTGCGAATCACTTGCTTGATCTGTCTGCTCTCATGAGTTACAAAAAACAACCATGAAGTTAAAAAAAGTGACTCAAACGGAAAAGCCGGGCCGCAATCGCTGGTATGACGATGCGTGCGGAACCGCGCTGGCGCTGGAGCTGGTGGGCGAACGCTGGTCGCTGCTGATCGTTCGCGAGTTGATGTATGGCGGGCGGCGATTCAGCGAATTGAAGGCCAATCTGAGCGGGATCAGCGCCAATATCCTGACCCAGCGGCTGGAGGGGATGGAAGCTTCGGGTATCCTTGTCCGCAAGAAGCTGCCGCCGCCGGCTTCGGTTCAGATCTACGAACTGACGCCGTGGGGCTATGAAAGCGAGATCGCGATCCGCGAGCTGGGCCGCTGGGCCGCGCGGTCGCCGCTGCACGATCCGACGCTGCCGCTGTCGGCCGCATCGCTGATGACGTCTTTCCGCACGATGATCGCAGCGGATCGCGTGGGCAGCGAGGAAGCGACGGTCGGCTTCATCTTCGGGCCGGAGAGCTTCCTTGCGCGGATCGCGAAGGGCTGGATCGAGATCCGGCGCGCCGGGACCGACGATGCCGATCTGGTGTTCGACAGCGACCCGATGAGTCTCGCTTCGGTGGTGTATGGCGGGCGGCCGATTTCGGATGCCGAGGGTGCAGGCGTGCTGACGCTGCGCGGCGACCGCGCGCTGGCCGAGCGGTTCGTGACCTGGTTTCCGTTGCCGGCGAAGACGGGCTGAACGTCACCCCCGCCTTGTGCCGGGGTCTACCTTTCATCCATCCTGATTTCTCAACAGGGGCGGAAACCCAGCGCCACAGCCAGATCGCGCCAGTCCGGATTATCGCGCTCGATCAGATTTAGCTTCGAAATAGACAAGCATCAGCACCCGATGCTCGGACGTGAACCCGCCCGTGATACCTTCGCGATGCTGGTATATCCGTCTCACCAGGTCAGATGTCGCACCGGTGTAGAAGGTTCCGTTGCGGCGGCTCGTCTGCGGCGGCTCGTCAGAACATAGACGCAAGGTAGCCGCTCTCGTCTCATATCCGGGACTCGCCGCCTGGTGGACCCCGGCACAAGGCCGGGGTGACGGAGGGAGGAAGTCAGCTCCGCCGGCCGGCCCGCAGTTCCTCGCAGCTGCTCAGCACGCTGCACTGGCCGCGTCCGCCCGAGCCGCGCGCGCAGGCGGCGGCGAGGCGTTCGGCGCGGGGCAGGCCGATGACCAGCGCGCAGCTGTCGCGATTGTCGTTCGGGTGCGTGTCGCGATTGTTGTACATCGGGTGGCGCGGCTTGCGCGGCTTCACATAGACCTTCTTCACCACGGTGCGGACGACCGGCTTGGGCCGATCCACGGGAACCGGCGGGAGGATGGTGCCGCCGCCGCGCAGTTCGGAGCGATAGACCGCGGCGATGCACTTCACCTCGCGGCAATCGTTGCGCCGGTCCTCGAACGCGAAGCGATCTTCCTCCTGCACGTCGAGTCGCGACTGCGATGCGCCGCGCGCGGCGTTGGTCCATTGCATGGCGAGCTGGTGATCGAGGTCCATCAGCATCCGGTTGCCGCACACCATCCATTCCGCCTGAGCCAGCCGGTCGGAACAGGAAAAGGTCTGGTCGCCCGAAAAAGGCACCGCCGGCGTTGCGGTCGGGCTGGGTGTGGGAGTCGGCTTCGGGGCGGGGGCCGGGCCCCAGCAGCCGCCAAGGAGCAACAGCGCGGCAATCGGCGCGAATCTTCCGAGCATGGCTTTCCCCTTTTGCCGCGCCCCTTGCGGGGACTCAGTCGACATGACGTCAAGGTGTCACGAATGACTTGTGAAGGGAAGCCTTTGGCGTTGCGGTGGCGCGGGCAAGTCTCTACCTCGCCTTCCGAGTCCGCCAGCGGACGGACAGGAACCGAGACGAAAATGGCCGATATCCCGAACACCTTGCCTGACAGCCGCACGACGACGATCCTCGAAGCGCCCGACAAGATGGTGAAGGTGCGCGACGTCTTCGGCCTCGATATCGACATGGAGGTGCCCGCGTTCAGCGTGGCCGACGAACGCGTGCCCGATCTCGATCCGGCCTATGTGTTCGATGCCGACACCACGCTGGCGATCCTGGCGGGCTTTGCGCACAATCGCCGCGTGATGGTGCAGGGCTATCACGGCACCGGCAAATCGACTCATATCGAGCAGGTGGCCGCGCGGCTGAACTGGCCGTGCATCCGCATCAATCTCGACGCGCATATCAGCCGTATCGACCTGATCGGCCGCGACGCGATCGTCCTGAAGGACGGCAAGCAGATCACCGAGTTCAAGGAAGGCCTGCTGCCCTGGGCGCTGCAGACGCCGACGGCTCTGGTGTTCGACGAATATGACGCCGGCCGCCCGGACGTGATGTTCGTGATCCAGCGCGTGCTGGAGACCGAAGGCAAGCTGACGCTGCTCGACCAGAACCGCGTGATCCGCCCGAACCCCTATTTCCGTCTTTTCGCCACCGCAAACACGGTGGGCCTGGGCGACACCAGCGGCCTGTATCACGGCACCCAGCAGATCAATCAGGGCCAGATGGACCGCTGGAACATCGTGGTCACGCTGAACTATCTGCCCGCTGCGGTGGAAGCGCAGATCGTGCTCGCCAAGTCGGGCGAATACGACAAGCCCGATGGCAAGCAGGTGGTCGAGAACATGGTCCGCGTGGCCGACCTGACCCGCAAGGGCTTCATCAACGGCGACATCTCGACCGTGATGAGCCCGCGCACCGTCATCACCTGGGCGCAGAACGCGCTGATCTTCGGCGACGTCGGCTTCGCGTTCCGCCTGTCGTTCCTCAACAAGTGCGATGAAGCCGAGCGGGCGCAGGTAGCGGAATATTACCAGCGCGTATTCGGGACCGACCTGCCCGAGAGCGTGGTCGCCAAGGCCTGACATCACGACTGCGATGGCGGCCTGGAGGTGGGCCGCCACCGCCAGGTAGCCGAATGGGCGGGACGGATTGTTTCGCTTCCGTCCCCCCCCCGCTAGCGTCGATTGACCGTGGGGGACCGGATGAGCGAAGTTTTAAAATCGCGGCCTATAGTCGCCGGCGGCATCGTCGTGGCGACGGGGATTGTCTCGGCGTCGCTGCTGTCTGGCGCCGCGCCGGCGCCTGTGCCGCTTACTGCGTTCACCGCGAAGGTCAGCGGACTGGCGGTCATCCCGTACGATGCTCCCCAGCCTGGTACGGAGCGTGTGGTGCGCCGCGGCGACAACATCTTTTCCGGGCGTATCGGCATCGACCATGGTGCGCTGCTGAAGTCGTGGCTCAGGGTCAGTGTTTCGGGCCTCGACTATTATCTGGGTCCCAGCGATCCGCTGCTGGCGGCGGAGGCCGCCGGGGGCGACCTCCCGCGAGGCGCGAAGGTATATTGCCATCGCGAGGAACTGGATCGGATGAAGACTGCGCCGTCGCGGCTCATCAACAATCGCTGGCGATACAATCTCCGGACGCGCCTGTGCCTTGTCGATGGCGAGGCGGACGGTACTTTCGACCATGCCTTCCTGATCGGCACGATCACGCCCGCGGACTGGCGAATGACGCCGATCGACCCGGTGCGCTACCAGCCGCACCGGGAGGTCGATCTGGGCAAGGGGTACGAACTCAGGATCTATTATACGAACAAGAATCCAAACGCCGGGCACCGACTCATGGCGTCCCTGACGATGCGCGATAGTCTGGTCGATCTCGCCTGGATTCGCGTCGGCGGCAGGAAGATCAGCCAGAAGACCGGTTTCGATACCGGCAAGCCGTATCGCTTCGCGCTGGGGAACACGATATTGTCAGTGACCGGGCCGGGTGAGGGCGGCGTGAAAATCCGCTATGACAGCAACGCGGGGACGCAGGCGTTCGATTATGGCCTCGTCAATCGCTATGTCGGCCCGATCACAATCTATATCTGACCAAAGCGCTGTTCCCGCGTGCGCGGCTGCGCGGCTGTGCTAATCGTCGTCCCGCGCGGTGAAACGGGTATCGCCCGGCTTCTCGCGCGGGAGGATTTCGACCAGCAGCGCGATCCCCAGCCAGACGGCGAGGGTGGGCTGGATATTGGGCGGGATCGTCGCGTTTTCGGTCAGCATCAGGCGCAGAATGCGCGGAAAGAAACCGATCAGGACTGCGGCCATCAGCGCATAGGCGAACCGGTTCGGGCTGGCGCTGACATAGAGCAGGGTGATCACCACCGTCGCGGTGAAGAACAGGGTCATCGCGAAGTCGCGCTGGCTCAGCGTCTCGGTGCCGGCCATCACGAAGCCGAGTACGGCACCGAAGAAGATGCCGAGGCCGCTATGATTCGCGCGATACTCGCTCTCGGTCATCCGGCCCCAGCCGGGCCATTCCGGGGCGAGCCGGTTTTTCAGCTTCTTCCACCACGGCTTCTTCCAGAAACGCATCGCCACTCCCCTTCGCGAAGCGGCCGGTGCATCATCGGAGGCAGCGCGCGCAAGCCCCGAACCCTTTAGGACTTGCATCACGGGGGCGCTCTCCCCCATTTGCGCGGCGATGGCCGCCGACTCTCCTCTCGAAAAGCTGCGCAACGTGCTGGGCGGATCCGCCCGGGCGCTGGCCGATAATGCCGAGGTCGAGCTGGCCTTCACCGCCGATGCCCCGTTGCAGAACGGCAAGAGCATCAAGGTGCCGATGCCTTCGCGCAGTCTGCCCGCCGATCAGGTGGCGGAGGCGCGCGGCTTTGCCGACGGGTTCGCACTGCGGCTTAAGCTGCACGATGGCGCGCTGCACAACCGCATCGCGCCGCGCGAGGCGGTGGCGCGGGCGGTGTTCGATGCGGTGGAAACGGCGCGGGTCGAGGCGCTGGGATCGAAGGGCTATGCGGGCATCGCGGCCAATCTGGAGCACAGCCTCGAGATGAAGCTGCGCTCGGATCCGATCAGCCGGGCGCGGGGCAAGGACGAAGTGCCGCTGTCGACCGCGATCGGGCTGATGGTGCGCGAGCGGCTGACCGGGCGTGAAGCGCCGGCCAATGCGGCGATGGGCATGGCGCTGGTGCGCGACTGGATCGAGGAGAAGGCCGGCAGCGATCTCGACGCGCTGAGCCTTGCGATCGACGACCAGCAGGCCTTCGCCACGCTGACCACGCGGCTGTTGCAGGATCTCGAACTGGTCGAAGGGGACATGATCCCCGACGAGAGCGACGAAGGCGGCGGCGAGGACGAAGGCACCGAGGATCAGGACGACAGCGGCGACGATCAGGGCGAGTCCGAAGCGCAGCAGGGCGAAGGCGATGTCGAGGCGCGCGGCGAGCAGCGCGAAGGCGACGATGCCGACCAGCAGGGCCAGGAAGACCAGTCCGAAGCGATGGACGACGGCGAGGGCGCCGAAGGCGATGAGGGCGAGGACGGGATGCTTCCCGTGCGGCCCAACCGGCCCTGGTCCGATCTGCCGCCGCAATTCGAGTACAAGCCCTATACCCGCCAGTTCGACGAAGAGATCGCGGCGACCGAGCTGTGCGATTCCGAGGAACTCGACCGGCTGCGTTCCTATCTCGACCAGCAGCTGGTGCACCTCCAGGGCGTGGTGACCAAGCTCGCCAACCGGCTGCAGCGGCGGCTGATGGCGCAGCAGAACCGCAGCTGGGACTTCGATCAGGAGGAAGGCATCCTCGACGCGGCGCGGCTGGCGCGCGTGGTGGTCAATCCGATGCTGTCGCTCAGCTACAAGCGCGAGCGCGACACCGAGTTCAAGGACACGGTGGTGACGATCCTGATCGACAATTCGGGGTCGATGCGCGGGCGGCCGATCAGCATCGCGGCGATCAGCGCGGACATCCTCGCCCGTACGCTGGAGCGCGTCGGGGTGAAGACCGAGATTCTCGGCTTCACCACCCGCGCGTGGAAGGGCGGACAGGCGCGCGAGAAATGGCTGGCCGATGGCCGCCCCGCGCAGCCGGGCCGCCTCAACGACGTGCGCCACATCGTTTACAAGCAGGCTGACGAGCCGTGGCGCCGCGCGAAGAAGTCGCTCGGGCTGATGATGCGCGAAGGGCTGCTCAAGGAGAATATCGACGGCGAGGCGCTGCTTTGGGCGCACAACCGGATCATCGCGCGGCCCGAGGACCGCAAGGTGCTGATGGTGATCTCCGACGGCGCGCCGGTGGATGACTCCACCCTGTCGGTCAATTCGGGCAGCTATCTGGAGCGGCACCTGCGGCAGGTGATCGCGTGGATCGAGACGAGATCGCCGGTCGAGCTGACCGCGATCGGCATCGGACACGACGTGACCCGCTATTACCAGAAAGCCGTGACGATCATGGATGCCGAACAGCTGGCCGGTACGATGATCGAGCAGCTCGCCGCCTTGTTCGACAGCGAATGACGATGGCCGGTCCGCGAGCGGATCGGTGGTGATCGTTCCGCCGCCGGGCGGCTTTGCCGGACCGGTCAAGCGATCGGTGACGATCGCCGGGCACCAGACATCGATCAGTCTCGAACCCATCTTCTGGGAAGCGCTCGAAGCCGCGGCGGTCGAGCGTGGTTTGCCGCTGAGCGCCTTGGTGGCGCTGATCGATCATGCGCGGATCGGGGCGGAGGAGCCGCCCAACCTGGCGAGCGCGATCCGTAGCTGGCTGATAAGCCTCTAGAAAATCCCGCTAGTGCCGCGCGGACAACGCATTTGCACGCCCGATACGCATTACGACAATCCGGTATATTTTGCGACAATGATGCGAAAGAATCGCATTAGCGTTGACACTGCGAATGACTCTCAATAGCTGGCCCGCAACGGCATTCGATCGTTGAGTCAAAAAAAGGGGCAGTAGCTTGACCAAATCCAACTCCGCCGCGCGCTCGGGCGCGTCGTTCCTCGCGCTTGCCTGTGTCGGTTTCATCGCCACGGCTCCGGCCGCGCAGGCCTTCACCGCCGATGATCCGGTGGTGCTCGCGGACGAGGATCAGGACGCACCGAAGCAGGATCGCGAGCAGATCGTCGTGAAGGGCGCCAAGGCCCAGCCGGCTCAGGCCAGCCCCAAGGCGACCCGCACCGTGCGCGATACGCCGCAGACCGTCACGGTCATCAGCGGCGAGACGATCGAGCAGCAGAACCTGCTGACGCTGCGCGACATGCTGTCGACCGTTCCCGGCATCACCTTCGGCGCGGCCGAGGGCGGCAGCCCGCCGGCGGATTCGATCAACCTGCGCGGCTATTCGGCCGGCAGCGACATCACCCAGGACGGCGTGCGCGACAGCGCGGCGTATAACCGCTCGGACTCGTTCAACCTCGAGCAGCTCGAAATCGTCAACGGCGCCAATTCGGTGCAGGGCGGTTCGGGTTCGGTCGGCGGCTCGATCAACATCGTGACCAAGCGGCCCAAGGCGGAGACCGGCGGTGTAGTGACCGCAGGTATCGGCACCGACGAATATTATCGCGGCACCGTGGACCTCAACTGGCGCGCCAGCGATCTGATCGCGCTTCGCCTCAACGCGATGGTTCACCAGAACGACGTTCCGGGCCGCGACGTCGAGAATTACAAGCGCTGGGGCGTCGCGCCGTCGGCAACGATCGGCGTCGATGGTCCGACCCGCCTGATCTTCCAATATGTCCATCAGGAAGACGACAACATCCCGCAATACGGGGTGCCCTATTACAACAACGGGGTGAGCACCGGCGCGCTGACCGGCGTCGATCGCAGCGACTATTTCGGATACCGCAACGTCGATACGCAGGAGATCACCGTCGATCAGGCGACGATCACCTTCGAGCATGAGATCAGCGACAATGTCTCGATCCGCAATCTCGCCCGCTGGCAGAATGTCGAGCAGCTGACGATCGTCGGCCCGCCGCAGGGCACCTACTGCCTCGCCAATGGCCGCACGCCGACCGGCGCCTTGTGCACCGCGACCTATAACGGTGCGTCGGTGACGCTGCCGGCCGGCTATTACCTGATCGGCGGCCCGCGCGGGAACGTGCGCGATTCGACCAACGAGCTGATGTACGACCAGCTCGACTTCCGCGCGGTGTTCAACACCGGCGCGGTCGAGCACACGCTGGTCGTCGGCGGCTCGGCAGGCTGGGAGAAGTATTTCCTCTCGACCGGCAACATCTATCGCAACGCCAACCGGACCGCGGCATTCAACTCGTTCCCGCTGGTGAACATCGCCAACCCGAACGAGGTCGTCACCGGCCCCGCCGGCTTCACCTATGGCAGCAACGTCTATAGCGGCCCGCTGAACTATATCGAAAGCGGCCGCCAGCAGGGCGAAGTCACCAACTATGCGGTCTATGCGTTCGACGCGATGAAGTTCGGCAAGTTCGAGATCAACGGCGGCATCCGCTATGAATCGAACAAGGGCACCTATCGCACCGACAGTTCGACCCCGGCGGCGACCACCACGGTGGCGCAGGGACCGGTCGTCACCGGCACGCCGCTGAGCAACCAGGCGGAGCTGTTCTCCTACCGCGTCGGGCTGGTCTATAAGCCGGTCGAGGCCGTGACCCTCTATGTCGCGCATGGCAATGCGAAGACCCCGTCGCAGAGCGCGGTCAACGGCGCCTGCACCGCCGCGACCTGCAACGTGCGTCCGGAAAGCGCGAAGAATTACGAAGTCGGCGCCAAGGCAGAAGTCGCCAATGGCCGGCTGCTGATCAGCCTCGCCGCGTTCCGCAACGAGCGCGACAGCTACAAGGTGCCGTCGAACGACCCGACGATCCCGGATCAGGTGCTGGACGGCCATTCGCGGGTGGACGGCGTTGCGTTCAGCGTGGTGGGCAAGATCACCCCCGCCTGGTCGGTGACCGCCAACTACACCTATCTGAAGCCCGAACTGGTCCAGTCGGTGTCGAACTTCTGTCTCGCCAATCCGAGCACGGCCTGCGGCAACACGCTTGCCAACCGCGACCCGGGCGCCGGGGCGGAGCTGCAGAACACGCCGAAGCATTCGGGCAGCCTGTTCACCACCTATGAGTTTCCGTTCGGCCTGACGATCGGCTACAGCGCGACCTATCAGGGCAGCTTCGCGCTGAACCTGCCGACCGCGGCCTCGGCCACCGTCTATCGCTCGGACGATTATCTGGTCCACAGCGCCTATGCCTCGTTCAAGTTCAACGATCATCTGAGCGCACAGCTCAACATCAAGAACTTCACCGACGAGCTCTACTACACCCGCATCCGCAACAATGGCTGGGCCACCCCCGGCGATGGTCGCGCCGCGGTGCTTTCGATCAATTTCGGGTTCTGACCCGAAAGGGGAGGAGCGGACGGCCTGGGTCCCAAGCGAGGCTGTCCGCTCCGTAACCCGCTAGAATTCCAAAAATGCGACGCACTCGCACTAGCATTGACTATGCGAACGCTTCGCAATAGCTGCCCCCGCAATAAAGACCGTATCGAGTCGAAAGGGGTTAGCCGTTGTCAAAGTCCAGTTCCGTCGCGCGCCAGGGGGCATCGTTCCTCGCGATCGCCGCTGTCGGCTTCATCGCGACCGCCCCTGCGCACGCGACGGTCAATGACGATCGGGTTCCGGCCGACACCTCGGACGATCAGGATGCGGCGCGGCAGGACAAGGACCAGATCGTCGTCAAGGGCGCCCGCAACAACGAGCAGGTCGGCCCCAAGGCGACCGCGCGCGTGGTCGATACGCCGCGCTCGGTGGTCGTGCTGCCCGAGGAAGTGATTCAGAGCAGCGGCTCGGCTTCGCTGGCGGAAGCGCTGCGCACCGTGCCGGGCATCACTTTCGGCGCGGCCGAGGGCGGCAATCCGATCGGCGACCGTCCCTTCATCCGCGGCTTCGACAGCCAGGGCAGCACTTATCTGGACGGCGTGCGCGATCCCGCGGCGCAGACCCGCGAAGTGTTCGCCACCGAACAGGTCCAGATCGTGCGCGGTTCGGATTCGACGCTGGGCGGCCGTGGCAGCGCCGGCGGTTCGATCAACATCATCTCGAAGCTGCCCGTCGCCGGCAATTTCGTCCGCGCCACGGGCAGCGCCGGCACCGCCGACTACAAGCGCGTCACCGGCGACGTGAACTACAACATCACCGACACGGTCGGCGTCCGCCTCACCGGCATGTGGCACGATCAGGACGTTGCGGGCCGCGATTCGATCTATTCCCGCCGCTGGGGCGTCTCGCCCTCGATCATCGTCGGCCTCGGCACCGACACGCGGCTGACCGCATCCTATTATTACATGGAAAGCCATGAGCTTCCCGACACCGGCATCCCCTATTTCTACACGATCGGGAATGCGCCGGGCACCGGCACCATCTATTCCGAACCGCTGATCGGCCGCGGCACGACCATCGGCGGCGCGACCGGCACGGTGGATCGCTCGACCTTCTACGGCCTCGAGAATCGCGACTATCGCGATGCGAACACGCATCAGGCGACGATGCGGATCGAGCATGATTTCGGCGACGTGACGCTGCGCAACACCACGCGCTTCAGCCACAATTACCAGGCCTATATCCTGACCCAGCCCGACGATCAGCAGGGCAACGTCTATGGCACCAACGCCGCGACGAGCGCGACCGCGGGCGGGCTGGTGTGGCGCCGCGCCAACACCCGCTACGGCTATGTCGAGGGGCTGATCAACCAGACCGACCTGTTCGGCAGCTTCGCGACCGGATCGGTGAAGCACAGCTTCTCGGTCGGCGTCGAAGCCAGCTCGGAAAAGGCGCGTCGCGGCACCTTTGTGCTGGCGACCGGATCGACTGTCTCGCCGCGTTGCAACGCGACCCAGATCGGCCGCTACAACTGCACCAGCCTGTTCAATCCGAACCCGGCCGATCCGTGGGTGAACTACGCCAGCGACACCTCGACCACCCCGGTGGTGATCGGCAAGACTCAGCCGATCCAGGAGACCGAGAACCGGGCGAGCACCGTGTCGGCCTATGCGTTCGATTCGATCACCATCATGCCGTCGCTGATCCTCAATCTCGGCGCGCGCTTCGACCGGTTCGAATCCACGGTGATCCCGGGTCAGGCGGTGACCGCGACCAGCACCTTCGAACTCAGCCGCACCGACGAAATCTTCAACTGGCAGGCGGGCCTGGTGTTCAAGCCGACCTCGAACACCTCGGTCTATGCCAGCTACGCCACTGCCGCGACGCCGCCGAACAGCCTGATCGGCGAAGGTCAGGAAGGCAACGCGCTGGGCACCACCAACACCGCAGCGGCGCTGGCGCTGCTCGACTCGCTGAAGGTCGAGAAGACCCGCTCGTACGAGCTCGGCGTGAAGGGCGACTTCTTCGGCAACCAGCTCGCAGCAGGCGTCGCGGTCTTCCAGACCGACACCGAGAATGCCCGCGTCACCGGCCCGAACAACACGGTGGAATTCATCGGCCAGCGTCGCATCCGCGGCGTCGAGGTGAACTTCAACGGCAACGTCACCCGCTGGTGGACGGTGTTCGGCGGCTACACCTATCTCGACGCCGAGATCGTCGATGGCGGCTTCACCGCGCTGACGGTGGCCGCGAACGGTGCGGCTCCGGCGACCGTCGCGCTGGTCCCCTCGGTCAATACCGGCCGTCAGGCGACCCAGACCGCGAAGCACAGCTTCACCCTGTGGACCGAGTTCAAGCCGACCAGCCGCTTCTCGATCGGCGGCGGTGCCTTCTACACCAGCCGCGTATTCGGCGGCTATTCGGACAACCGCAGCGCGACGCAGACGAGTGCGGGCGTTGTGACGGTGAACCCGGCGACCAAGGTTCTGGTCCGCACCGTGCCGGCATATTGGCGCTTCGATCTGCGCGCCGCCTACAAGGTGAACGACAATGTCGAGCTGAGCGTCAACGTGAACAACGTGACCGACGAAGTGTATTTCAACCAGGCGTACACCGCCCACTATGCGTCGATCGCGCCGGGCCGCTCGGCGTTCGCCACGATCAGCTTTAAGTATTAGTGCGAGAGGGATGACCGAGTCTTTCGACCAGATCTCCCGCGAAGACATCGCCGCCCGCCTCTCCGGTTCGCCGGAGGCGCGGGCGGCTTTGATTCGTGAAGGCGCCGAGGCCGGGGTGGCGGAGGCGCAGGCGGTGCTGGGGCAGATGCTGCTCGACACCGGCGACGCGGCCGCGGGGTTCGGCTGGTTCGAGAAGGCCGCGCGGCAGGGTCACCTGATGGCACTCAACATGCTGGGGCGCTGCTACGATCTTGGCTGGGGCGTCGCCATCGACAAGGCTCGCGCGGCGGATTGCTTCCGCATCGCCGCCGATCGCGGGCTCGACTGGGCGATGTACAATTACGGCACCGCGCTGGCGCTGGGCGAGGGTTTGACCGAGGACAAGGCGGCGGCGCTCGGCTGGTTCGAAAAGGCTGCGGCGATGGGCAATGCCAAGGCGATCAACCATGTCGGCAGCTTCCACGAGGATGGCTGGGTGGTGCCGCGCGACGTGAAGAAGGCCGCCGCATTCTATGCCCGGGCGGCCGAGGGCGGCGACTTCCGTGGTGCGTTCAACCATGCGCGGATGCTGATCGCGGCGGGCGACCGGGCGGCGGCGCGGCGCTGGCTGGCGCGCAGCGCGGAAACGGCCACGCCGGCTTTCGTCGGCAAGGCGAAGGCATGGCTGGCGGCGAACGGCGTCGCGGAACTGGCCGATGCGATGAAGGAACCCACGGCATGATGATCGCGATCCCCGACCTGCTCGACGCCGGAACCGTTGCGCGGCTGCGTACGATCATCGACGCCGCCGAGTGGGTCGATGGCAATGTCACGTCCGGCCACCAGTCGGCGCTGGCGAAGAAGAACGAGCAATTGCCGGAGGGCAGCGCGGCAGCGAAAGAAGCGGGCGGGATCATCCTGAACGCGCTGGGTCAGTCGCCTTTGTTCTTCGCGGCGGCGCTGCCGCTCAAGGTCTTCCCGCCCTTGTTCAACCGCTATGGTGAGGGCCAGACCTTCGGCACGCATGTCGACAATGCGATCCGCATCCAGCGCGGCACCGATTTCCGTATCCGCAGCGACCTTTCGATCACGGTCTTCCTCGAGGATCCGGCCAATTACGATGGCGGCGAGCTGGTGGTGGAGGATCATTATGGCGTGCAGCGGGTGAAGCTGCCGGCAGGCCATGCGGTGCTCTATCCTTCGTCGAGCCTCCACCATGTGACCCCGGTGACGCGCGGCGCGCGGGTGGCGAGTTTCTTCTGGCTGCAATCGATGATCCGCGACGACAGCGCGCGGCGCATCCTGTTCGATCTCGACCAGTCGGTGCAGCGGCTGACGGGCGAGCTGGGCGGGACCGATCGCAGCGTGATCGAGCTTACGGGCGTGTATCACAATCTGTTGCGGCGGTGGGCGGACGCCTGAGACCTCCTAAATTCCTCTCCGTTCCGGGGAGGAATTTATCGGGCCAGCATCTCCGCCAGCGCGGGGGAGATAACCTCACGTATCGCGCCGCCATCGCGCACGGCCATATGCATCGCCAACCCCTCGCGCTCCGCCACCGCCGGCGCGTCCGCGCCCAGCACGGTCAGCGCCGTCGCCCAGGCATCGGCGAACATGCATTCGGCATGGATCACCGTCACCTGCGCCACGCCATTGGCGATCGGGCCGCCGGTGCGCGGATCGAGGGTGTGCGAATAGCGGCGGCCGTCGGCGACGAAGTTGCGCTGGCCCGCGCCCGAGGTGGCGACCGCGAGGCCGTGGAGCGCGATGCGGATCGGCGCGAGGCCCGCGACCGGCTCGAGATCGACCCACCAGGGCTGGCCATCCGGCTTCACCCCTTCGCCGAGCAGTTCCCCGCCCGTTTCGACGAGGAAGTCGCCGTGCCCGGTCTCGCGCAGATACCGGGCGATGGCGTCCACCGCATAGCCTTTGGCGATCCCCGAGAAGTCGAGGGCGGCCGGGCCGGTGCGGCGGGCGCGGAGCAGGGCCGGGTCATGCTCGATGCTGCCGCCGCGCGTGGCGGCGATCTCGGCTGCGGACGGCAGGCCGGAGCGCGGGCCGGGCGGACCGAAGCCCCACAGATCGACGAGTGCCCCCATTGCGGGATCGAAGGCACCATTGCTGGCCGCTGCGACCGAAAGCCCCGCGCCGAGGACGCGGGAAAGCGCCGGGTCGAGCTGCTGCCACGCACCCGGCGCGGCGCGATTGAAGCGGCACAGGTCCGAGCCGGGCTCCCAATGGCTCATCCGCGCGACGATGCGGTCGAGCACGGCGAGGATTCCGGTTTCGGTATCCGGGCGAGCGGTGACGATGCGAGCGGACCAGCTGGTACCCATCGTCTCGCCGCCGAACGACGAGACGTCAGAATCACTGCGCCGGCGGTGGAAGGCCGCCGGCGACAATGATTTCGGTAGTGCGAGGCGGGGACCGCTCAGTTGGTCTGGACTTCGATCGTGGTCATGTAGTTCGCGCGGCGCGGCGGCGGGCCCGAGGGCGCCGGACGCGGCGCGGCGCCCGCTGCCGGGGCAGCGCCCGGAGCACCGGCACCCGGGCCGCCCATGCCTTCGCCGCGGCCCCCCGGCTGCGTCACGTTGACCCAGTACATGCCGGCGTCCGGCAGGGTGAAGGTCACCTTGCCCTGCGCGTCGGTCTTGAGATCGATCTGGTTCAGGTCGTGGCGATAACGGATACCGCCATTGATGATCGTCACGGTCAGGTTCGCGCCGGGCTTGCCGTCCAGCAGGAACTGGAAGGTGGCGGCTTCGCCGGCGACGACATCGTTCGGATGGGTGACCGGAACCAGTTCGATGCCCTTGCCGGCCGGCTTGAAGATCGTGTCGCTGGGCGCGCCTTGCGTCACATAGATTTCGTTGCGGCCGATATTTTCCGAGGTGCGGACATTGGTCGCGCCCGCCGGGATCGCCTGCGCCAGATTGGCGGCGTTGGTGCCGCGTGGCAGCTGCTTGGTCTCGCCGTTCAGCTCGTACGAACCGAACACGCCTTCATTGACGATGGCGATGCGATAGGTGCCCTGCTGGGTCAGGTGGACGTCGAAGGTGGCACGGAGCTGGCCGACCTTGTGGTTCTCGACCGTGCCTTCGGTGCCGTCGGGCTGGGTGACCTTGGGCATCGCCGCCAGCGGGCGGTGGTCGAAGAAGAACAGATCGTTCGACACCGCGGCGTCGACCGAGATCCAGTTATCCTCGCCCGAGACGATGGTGGACGACGGCAGCATCCACTGGCGGTGGGCCAGCGCCGCGGGAACGGCGAGGGTGGCGACCGCGGCGACGGCGATCAGCGAGTTGCGCATGTTGAACATAGAGGTCTGACCTTTAGCGCTTGAGGGTGAGCGAAACGGCGCCGAGTTCCTTCGAACCGCTGCCCTTCACGGAGACGGCCTTCGAGCCGTCCCAGACGAATTCGAGGCGAACCTTTTCGAGCCCGCCGACTTCGCGCGAAGCCTCGACGGTCACGAAATACTTGCCGGGCGACAGGTTGGGCAGCGCGCTGCGCCCGCCGGCGAAGCTGAGCTTGTGCGTGCCCGGCGCCTTGGTCGCGCTCGAGATGCCGTCGGCCGGGAACTTCATCGTGCGGCCCGACGCGCGCCACCAGGTGCGGATGTCGGTCAGCCACTTGGTGCCCTTGTTGCCTTCCTTCGCATCCTGATCGTACCAGACGGCGAGCGTCCTGGTCGGGCCGCCTTCCTTCTGGATCCACACCGCGACATAGGGCCGGTGATACTCGGCGACCTTGAGCTGCGGGATGGTGACGCTCAGGTCGAGCGTCTGGGCCGCGGCGGCGCCGGGAACCAGCGCGCCCGCGCCGATCGCGGCGGCGGTGGCGATGCCGGACAGACGATACTCCATGATACGGTTCCTCCTAGTGGATGAAGAAGATGGCGAGCGCCGCCGGAATGGCGAGGCCGGCGATGACGAGCGGCCAGGTGCTCTTGCGGTGCTTCGAATGAAGCCACAGCAGCACGAGGCCGGTGAGCGTGAAGACCATGCAGGCCAGCACGAAGATATCGATGAACCACTTCCACACCGCGCCCGAATTGCGGCCCTTGTGAAGGTCGTTGAGGTACGAGACCCAGCCGCGGCTGGTATTCTCGGTGGTCACTTCGCCGGTGGCGCGATCGATCGAGATCCAGCTGTCGCCACCGGGCCGGGGCTTGCCGAGATAGATTTCATCGGCGGACCAGTCGGCCTCGCCCGAGGCGCGGGTCTTGAGATTGGTCTCGAGCCAGGTGCGGACTTCGGCGGGGAAGGGCTTTTTCGCATCCGGTGTGTCGTTCGGCGCGATCGCGGGCAGCAGGTTCTGCGGCAGCTGCGCCTTCGCTTCGGTGACGACCGGAGTCGCTTCGATCTCGGCGGCGTGATTGAGCGTGAAGCCGGTGATTGCGAACAGCAGCAGCCCGATCAGGCTGATCGCCGAGCTGACCCAGTGCCAGGTGTGAAGCTGCTTGAGCCAGAAGGCCTTGCGCCCGCGCTTCTTTGGGGCCGGCTTCGTTGCCGGTGGAGTCGGGGCATGCATCTGGCGGGTCGGGTCTCGAATGATTCGGTTGACCGCCAGTAACGCGAACGATTCGCAATTGCAATTTTTTGGGGTGGGGAAATTGTAACGAAATGTACCGCGAGCGATCGGATTTCGCTGTGGTTTTCGAACCGATCGCCGCTCCGGACTCCGAAGCGGCGATCGGTCGAAACGGGTTTATTCGCGGCCGAGCAGGACGCGGGCCTGACCCGCGATCTGCGCCAGCATCGCGGCGTTGGGCGTCGGCGCCTGACGCGCGCGGGCGATGAGGGCGGCGAACTGGCCGACACGGGCCTGGTTCTCCGCCAGCCATGCCTCGACCGCGGCCTGCGGATCCCTGTCCTTCACGCGGGACAGGAATTCGAGGCGGAGCTGCTGGAAATCGCGGGCGAGGCCGGCGATCAGCAGGCGTTCCCACGGATCGCCGGTCGTGATCCGCGCGGCGGTCGACTGTGCCCAGTCGAGGCCGAGCGCCTGACCGAGCTGCGTGAACGCGCGGGTGAGGACGGTTTCGTCGATCTTCCGCCGCTCGCCCAGATCGGCAAGGCCGATCGCGCCATCGAGCTCGAACAGACGAACGACCTTCGCCACCAGATCGCTCGGCGCGCCAGCGGCTTCGAGCCGGGCCGAGATGCGGCTGGACTGCGCCTTCACTTCGTCGAGCAGCAGCGCCTTGGTCTGCTTGTCGAGGCTGTCGATGCCGGGCTTGAGCCGGGCGATGACATCGGCCGGGCTGGCGCCGGGGCGGCAGACGCGGAGCAGATCGGCGATCTGGCCGCGCACCGCGACCGCGACTTCGTCGAGCAGCGCGATACGCGCGCCTTCGCTGATCTTCGCGGTTTCGATCGCCTGCCAGATGGCGGGCAGGCCCAGCAGGCGTTCGGCGACGACGAACATCGCGGCGATGTCGCGCATCGAGGCGCCTTCTTCCTCACCCAGTTCGAACGGGTGGAGCACGCCCAACCGGTTCACCACGCGGTTGGCCAGCTTGGTCGCGACGATTTCCGGACGCAGGCGATGTTCGTCGATCGCCTTGGCGAACGTCTTCTGCATCGCGGCGGGGAAGGCGGCGTGAAGATCGCTGACCAGCGCGGCGTCCTGGCCGAGATTGCCGTTCTCGATCGCGTCCTGCAGCGCGAGCTTGCAGCTGGCCAGCAGGATGGCGAGCTCGGGCCGGGTGAGGCCACGGCCTTCCTGCGCGCGGCGGAGCAGATCGTCGTTGGTGCCGAGGCCCTCGACCACGCGGTCCAGGCGGCCCGCGGCTTCGAGGATCTCGATCACGCGGACATAGCTGGGCAGCGAGACTGCGCCGTCATTCTCCATGAAGGAGAGCGCCAGCGTCTGGAGGCGGTTATCCTCCAGCACCAGATGCGCGACATCGTCGGTCATCGACGCGAGCAGCGTGTTGCGATCGTCGAATTCGAGACGGCCTTCGATCACTTCGCGGTTCAGCGCGATCTTGATGTTGACCTCGTTATCCGAGCAATCGACGCCGGCCGAATTGTCGATGAAGTCGGTGTTGATCCGCCCGCCATGCGAGGCAAAGGCGATGCGCGCAGCCTGGGTGACGCCCAGATTGGCGCCTTCGCCGATCACCCGCGCCCGGACTTCCTCGGCATTGACGCGCAGACGGTCGTTGCCCGGATCGCGGGCGTCCAGATGGCTCTCCGCCGCCGCCTTGATATAGGTGCCGATGCCGCCGAACCACAGCAGATCGACCTGCGCCTTGAGGATCAGGTTGATCAGGCTGGTCGGGTCGATCTCGTCGATCGAAACACCCAGCATCTCCTGAACCTGCGGGGTGAGCTTGATGCTCTTCTCGGTGCGGGCATAGACGCCGCCGCCTTTCGAGATCAGCGACGGATTATAGTCGGCCCAGCTCGAACGCGGCAGCGCGAACATGCGGCTGCGCTCGTCCCAGCTCTTGGCCGGATCGGGATCGGGATCGAGGAAGATGTGGCGATGGTCGTAGGCAGCGACCAGCTTGATCGCCTTCGACAGCAGCATCCCGTTGCCGAACACGTCGCCCGACATGTCGCCGCAGCCCGCGACGCGCACCGGCTCGGACTGAACGTCCACGCCCATTTCGAGGAAGTGGCGCTGGACCGAGACCCAGCCGCCCTTGGCGGTGATGCCCATCGCCTTGTGGTCATAGCCGTGGCTGCCGCCAGAGGCGAAGGCGTCGCCCAGCCAGAAGCCCTTGTCCACGGCGATCGCGTTGGCGACGTCGGAGAAGGTCGCGGTGCCCTTGTCGGCGGCGACGACGAAATAGGGATCGTCGCCGTCGAGGATCGCCACGCCCTGCGGATGGACCACCTTGCCCTTCACGATATTGTCGGTGATCGACAGCAGGGTGCGGATGAAGATGCGATAGCTCTCGGTACCTTCGGCGAACCATGCGTCGCGGTCGATCGCGGGCGAGGGGAGCTGCTTGGGATAGAAGCCGCCCTTGGCGCCGGTCGGCACGATCACAGCGTTCTTCACGCGCTGCGCCTTCATCAGATCGAGGATCTCGCTGCGGAAATCGTCGCGACGATCGGACCAGCGCAGGCCGCCGCGCGCGACCGGGCCGGCGCGCAGATGGATGCCCTCGACGCGCGGGCTGTACACCCAGATCTCGCGCCACGGCAGCGGACGGGGAAGGCCCGGGACCAGCGAACTGTCGAACTTGAACGCCAGCGCTTCCTTGGCAGCCGGCGCATAGGCATTGGTGCGCAGGGTCGCGAGGATCACGCCGCGGATCGCGCGCAGGATGCGGTCGTCGTCGATCGCCGAGACATTGTCGAGGCCGGTATCGATCGACGCGGATGCGGCTGCGATCGCCGCGTCGTCCTTGCCCGCGCGGGCCGGGTCGTGCGCGGCGGCGAACCGCTCGATCAGCGCGGCGGCGACGGCGGGCGCGCGGCGCAGCGCATCGACCACGGTGACCATGCCGTAGTTCATGCCGGTCTGACGCAGATAGCGGAACCAGGCGCGGAACAGCACGACCGATGCCGGCTTCATGCCGGTTTCGACGATCAGGCGGTTGAACGCGTCATTTTCCGCCGTGCCTTCGAGCACCGCGGCGATGGCGTTCTCGACCAGCTCGGGATCGCTGGCCAGCACCGGTGCGGGGGTGGCGAGGGCGACTTCGAAATCATGAATGAAGGTGCCGCTGTCGCCGGTCAGCTCGGTCGGGATCTCCTCGATCACGCGGAAGCCGAAATTCTCGAACACCGGCACCGCGTCCGACAGCGCCAGCGCGCCGCCCTGGGCATAGAGCTTGATGCGATATTCGCCGGCCTTGTCCGTCACCGGGCAGATGCGGACCGAGCGATCGGCGGCCGTCTTCAGCGCCGCGATGCGGACGATGTCGCGCGCGGCTTCCTCGGCGGTACCGGCGGCGCGATAGGCCGGGGGGAAGGAGGCGGCATAGCGCAGCGCGAGCCGGGTCGAGCCGGTGTCGCCCTGATCGGCGAGCGCGGCTTCGACTGCAGGCACCCAGCCGCGCACCATCCTCTTGAGGCGATCGTCGAGCGCGGCGGTTTCGGGGATCACGCCGCCATCGCGCAGATCGAGCGTGTAGCGCAGCAGCGCGACGACGCCATCTTCCAGCGCGATCGACCAGTTGATCATGCGCGCATTGGCAGCTTGGGCCAGCATGTCGCCGATCGCGGTGCGGCGGCCGGTCGACACGTCGTCGCGGGGCAGCCAGACGAAGGCGAACAGATGGCGCTTGAGCGGGCTGGGGACCAGCACCAGCTTCGCGCGGGGCCGGTCGGCGACCGACATCGAGGTCAGCACCAGCGTTTCGAGCGCGGCGGGATCGAAGGCGGTGGTCAGGTCGTGCGGCAGCGCGGTCAGCGCATGCGCCATCGCCTTGCCGGTATGACCCTTCGGATTGAAGCCGAACTTGGCTTCCAGCGCCTTGAGGCGCGCGCGCAGCAGCGGCACTTCCTCGGGCAGCGAGAACAAAGCGGCGCTGGTCCACAGACCCGCATGGATCGACAGGCCGGTGACTTCGGCGCCGGTCAGGATCGGCAGCACCACGATGTCGAGCGGCACGCGGCGATGCACGGTGGAGATGCAGTTGGACTTGAGCAGGAGAGGGGCTTCGCCGCCTTCCTTGAACCAGCGCACGGCTGCGTCGCGCGACCCCTGCGCCAGGATCGGCGCGGTCTGCGAATAGCGGATGATGCCGAGTTCCTCGGTGGTCGTGCCGTCCACGCGCCACTTTTCGTGCGCCAGCAGCGTCATCGCACCACCCTGGAACCAGCGCAGCAGCGCCTCGCCTTCGGGCGTGGGCACATGCGCGGCATCGGCGCCCATCGCCGATTGCAGCGCGCGCCAGTCCTCGACCGCGGCGCGGACCTGTTCGAGCGTCCGTTCCAGTTCGGCGGTGACGGCGCGGCGCGTTCTCGCATCGGCGCGTTCGAGTTCGACATAGACCATCGACTCGGGCTTACCCTCGCCAATCTCGGTCAGTTCGCCCCTGGCGTCGCGGGTAACCTTGATGACCGGGTGGAGGACGCGGAGGATCGCGATGTCATGCGCGGCGAGCGCGCCCGAGATGGAATCCACCAGGAACGGCATATCGTCGTTGATGACCGCCAGCCGCATCCGGCGGCCTTCGTCCTCATAGGTCTCCAGCGCGATCTTCGCGGTGGCGGGCGCGCGCTGGGCGGCGGCATCGGCAACGAAGCTGGCCGCTTCGGTGCGATCTCCCTCTCCAAATCCCTCGAGTTCGCCCGGCAATGCTCCTTCGAGCAGCCGGGCTTCGAACGCTTGTTTCAGCGCGCTGGTGATCTTCGGCATGGGCGTGTCTATGCGCCTGCCCGATGACCTTCTCAAGACCGGCGGAGCAATAAAGTATCAATAGAAACCAAATTGCGCTGACAGCGGTGGACCCGATAATTTTAGGTCGTCGAACCGTGTTTCAGGGGCGCTGAAACGATAAAGCGCCGGCGCGCTTCCCAGTTGGGAATGCGCGCCGGCGCCTTGTTTCCAGTCCGGATCGTGGATTTATGCCGCTGCCTTGCGAACCGCGCGTTCGGTCAGCGCCGCATCGCCTTCGAGGCTGGCGACGATATCGAGGCCTTCCGCGCCCTTGCGAGCGAGCAGGACGACGAACTCGCCGTCCGCTTCGATATCGACATGGCCGAGCGACGGGCGCTCGCGCAGTTCTTCGGCGGCGCGGCTGTAGATATCGACCGGCGGGGCCGCCGGGCGGCGCAGCGCGCGCTCAGCCTTGACCACGCCCTTGATCCCGCCCTCGGCGGTTTCGAGGAACGCGTCGAGCGCGCCCTGCGGCACGTCGCAGCGCTTCGCATGGGTCAGCACCGCAGCGAATTCGGTGAGGCGTGTCTTGTCGTAGTCCGCGCCGAAAATCAGCTTCACGCACGGCGTCATCGGCGCGCGGGCCTGGGCGACCAGACCGGCCTGGGTCAGCAGCGAACCATAGGCCTCATCGTCGGTTTCGGCGGCGATCGCGAAATCATAGGCGCGGGCCAGCGCGCGATACAGCGCCGAGCGGCTGCGCGTATCCGATGCGCGGGCGGCGGCGGCGGTTTCGCGGGCGAGCATCAGCCGGTCGCCGAGGCTGGAAGCCGCGGGCGCTTCGATCAGATAGTCCGAATCGGAAACGTCGGGCGAATCGAAGCCGGCGCTGGGGCCGTCGGCCCAGGTCGCGGCGGTGACCGGCGGAGTCGGCGCGACGCGGCGCGACGCTTCGATCTCGGCGTTGAGCTTCGCCTGCGTCTCGGCGTCGACCAGCTCCTTCCAGTTGATGACGCCATAGATGAAGTCGATCGTGTCCTCGTCGGACGAGAAGGGCATCAGGATGCCGCGATACAGCGTGTTGTGGCCGCGGGTGCCGACGAATTCGGCTTCGAAGCCGATCGGCGCGCGATTCGCGATTATCTGGAGATAATGGTCCGTCAGCCGCGAGAGCAGCGAGCGGCTGGGTACCTGGCCGACATGGGTGATCGACGCATCGACGCCGGTTTCCTCGCGCAGCGCGCGGCCGAGATAGCGGATATGCGGGTTCTCGACGCCTTCGGAGAAGTCGAGCAGCACGCTGTGCGGGCCGAAATCGGCGATATTGTCGGGATCGAGATCCTCGATCGACGGATAGGCGCGCCCGCGCAGCAGCGAGACCCAGTGATTATAGGCGCGCACATGCATTCTGCGCTCGTCGGTGCCGATCTCCAGCGGACGGTCCTCGACCGCTTCGTGTTCGACCGGCGACTCAAGCGGACCGTTGATTCCGCGAGACATGTCCATTGCGCGTGCTCCACTCGGGCGACGTGCCCGGTTACCCTTGGAACCGCTTGTGCAACGGGCGTGGTAAACGACGCGTAAATTTGCTGCCGGGCTACGTAGTTTACGCGTTGCGGCGAGGAAGCGGCGCACAACCAAATCGCAACGCTTGTCAGCTACGAATCATGCTGGTAAGCGCCGCCCCTCTCGACGGTGCTTCGCATCGTTTGGCCGCCTTAGCTCAGCTGGTAGAGCATCGCATTCGTAATGCGGGGGTCACAGGTTCGAGTCCTGTAGGCGGCACCACCTACCCTTCCGAAAACGTCCAAAAATCCTCGTAAACCCGCAGAAATGCTGGTAAAATTGGCCATCGGCTGTCCGCTCGGGTCCGCCCCAATTCGCCCTTTTCCGGACGATTTGGGGGCCTCGGTGGGGGGGCAAGCAAATGGTCAGATTCGAGGCCCCCAAATGGCGATAAAAGCATTGGAAATCAGCAGACTACAGCCGCGGACAACTGCGTACAAAGTAGCCGATGATCACGGTTTGTACCTGCAAATTCAGCCCTCAGGCGCGAAGTTGTGGCGATTCAAGTTCCGATTTCGGGGCGTCGAGAAGAAGCTATCCATCGGAAAATACCCGGAAGTTTCGCTAAAAGCCGCGCGCGAAAAGCGGGACGACGCGCGGCGCATGCTCTCCAACGGGATCGATCCGGCCGCCGCGAAACGACAGGCCATTGTTGAAGCGACCATTGGCGCGGCGACGACATTCAGGCTCGTCGCCGACGAGTTCGTCGATAAGATGGAACGCGAAGGGAAGAAGGCTGTCACAATCAAGAAGGCGCGCTGGTTCCGAGATCTCGTCGATCAGGACATCGGCCATCGGCCGGTCTCGGAAGTTACGCCGCATGAGCTTCTGAACGCGCTTCGTAAGGTGGAGCGGAAGGGACATCACGAGACGGCGCATCGGTTACGCGCCTTCGCCAGCCGTGTCTTTCGCTACGCTGTCGTCACGCTGAGGGCGAAGGACAATCCTGCGGATCTTCTCCGGGGCGCTCTGACGGCGCCGCAAGTCACGCACCACGCCGCCATCCTCGACCCCAAGCTTGTCGGCGCGTTGCTGCGTTCGATCGAGGGCTATTCCGGCAAACAGGAGACGCACATCGCGCTGAAGATCGCGCCCCATGTCTTTGTCCGCCCCGGCGAGTTGCGACAGGCTGAATGGCAGGAGTTCGACCTCGACGCCGCGGTCTGGCGAATTCCGGCGGCGAAGATGAAGATGGCACAGCCGCACGCGGTGCCGCTTTCGACCCAAGTGATCGGGCTGTTGCGTCAGCTTCGCGGCCTATCCAACGCCGGCTCCTTCCTGTTTCCGGCATTTCACACAACGCGGCGCTGCATGTCCGAGAACACGCTCAACTCTGCATTGCGCCGGCTCGGTTATGGCGGTGACGAGATGACCTCCCACGGGTTCCGCGCTGTGGCCAGCACCCTGTTGAACGAGTCGGGGTTATGGCATCCCGATGCGATCGAGCGTTCGCTTGCTCACAAAGACCCGGATCAGGTACGCGCTGCCTATCATCGCGGCGCGCATTGGGCAGAGAGGGTACGAATGATGCAATGGTGGTCCGACTATCTCGACCAACTTCGCGATGGAGCGCAGATCCTAACGCCGTCATTCCGCCGCGCCTGACCGGACATTTCGGGAATAACCGTAATCGTCGTACAATCGCTTCGGCTCCAGACGCCGGATACGTTCCGCGACAGGAGGCATCCGACCGCTCTGCCAAAAGCAGCTCACGATCGTTCGCCATACAAATGACGCCCGAGATAATGCTGTAAAAATTGGTCCGCGCGATAGCGCGTCCAATGGTCGAAGATGTCCAGTTGCGCACTCGATACACTCGAAGCGACCGCGGTGGCTACTTGGTCGGCGATCTGTCGTGCCGCGTCCTGTTGCTCGGCAACATCAAAATTGTTGGACGACCATCGCGCGATGGCGGAGTTGATCTTCGCCGTTGGGAGAACCAGGCTAAGAGGGGCTTCCCATGGCTTCCATCGGGCAAGCTTTCTCGCCGTGTTCTTAAACCGCTCAGTTTGGTCACGCGTTGCTGACGCCTTGAGCAAATAATCCAGAAATCCAAAGTGATTCGAATCCCCTGCCTCGGCGAGGCGGGCGGCGACTATGAGGGCAAATTCCGCATGCACGAAGGTACCGGAAACGACCACTTTCTCAACAGGCCGGCGTATGTCCGACGTCAGACTTGTCCTCGCCGCTTGACGGCCCTCGCCGAGCAGAAGCAGATGGATCAGCGCCGCAAGGCTGTGCGAACGCCCGCCCAGGTCCTTCGATTCGATGCGGTCAACCATTGGGCCAATCAGTTCGTCCAAGTCATTCGGGTCGGCATCGAATCGAGTACACTGAATCAACCTCGCCAGCGCAAGGGCGACTACGTCGCGTTCATGAACGCTCTGTATTCCAATCTCCTCATGGGCCTCTCGAATGACGCTCTTGACGGTCGAGAACGTCGCCTGCCGCAAACGGAGCGGCAGTCGGCGAGTGTGGGACATGATTGGCTGGCGAGCCCGTTGCACTAGGATGCTTCGGATCGCGAGCCGTGTCGTCCCATCGAGTGGATTGGTCAGGCTAAATGGCAGTGAGAAGCCACGATGCGGGTCGCTGGGAATGTAGATTCCGTTGGTATCGATCCACCACGCATTGCCCCTCTCCCGATCGCACAAGACGACAATGGGGCGGAGCCCCGCCCACCCCGGATTTTCTCTGGTGGAGCGGGAGGCTCGAGAGCCCGGGGCTTACGTAGCGGCGCGTCTTGACCTGCACCGGCAAACGGCCCTCATTTCGAAGGTCATTCCAGCCGATATACGCGTCCGTGCCTTGCGCGCTGGCGTCGCCGAACACTTCGGCATTCCAGTGATGGCCGACGAGATATTTGAATAGCCCCTCTCCGGAGGCTCCACTGGTTCGACTACGCTGGCCCATCAGCGTCTCTCAAATGAGGGATAGTTGAACGGAAATATGGCTCCCCGAGTACAGCAGAATGCAAGAATTCAACACAGAGTTTAGTCTTCGTACAGCCACTTCCTCGACGGACTGATTGAAATCACAAGCATTGGGGATTGTTGCACGCTGACGGATGCTCGCGACCGCCATTTTTGACGAACAAGGTCGCCCCAAAAAAAGGGCTTGGCAGGCTGCCCATTTCGCATTGATCCAACGGCTTGTCGAAGGTTGCGATGCGCATGTCAGGCGCTGTCAGCGCGTTTGTGCATGATCGGCTAGCTCAGAGACAGACCGAAATAGGATACAGCCAAGGGAGGCAGCTATGAGTGCCCTGAACTCGAGGGCCATATCGACGTCTCCTCATCGCGTTGCCTGCGTCTCCATATCAGGGAAGACGAAGTCGTCCGGTTGATCCGCCGGTTCAACGAGGCTGCTGTTTACCTATTGGGTAATCGCAGAGCGGGGTGCAGCGCGCCAAGCGCGCACGCCGAGTCTTCACGTGCTGGCGGCTTTGCGCCGTTGCTCGGGACGCTGACGCGTAGCGTTGTCAGTACGTGTCAGATGGCTTTGTGCTTGTGCGCGTAGAAGGTTCACGTCCGATTTTCCGGGCGGGAATGGAGCCGATTATGGCGACGCACAACTTCGAAGTTCATATCGGGCTCTCCAAGCCGGTCGACGCACCAGGGCTCGCGGCGATCCCAAATAGCTGGAAGCGAGATCCCGTGCTCGAGCTCGTGTCGCTCAAGGGCGCCCATGAATATGAGGAGCACAATGTCGAAGGGAGATTGATGACGCTGATGACTCGGCACGCAGGCAGCATGCCGGAAGTGCAGGAGCTCGTCAGCGAAGCCGCCGGCTATTGCCGTGGCGAGGCCTCCGCCCGCATCGAAATCGAACAGGTGCTGGTGTCGTGCGGGCGTGATCTCGCAATCGGTCCGGTCGATGAATTCGCATTCGTGCCGACCAACGACGCCTTCCCCAACCTCCAGATGATCCGCGCGACGCCGCCCTACGAGGTGCATTATTGCCTCGCCTGGGACGATCCAGCCGACGCGCCGAGTATGGCCGACGTCGCAACCGTTTGCGCCGATGCATCAATCGGCATCGACGAGCTGGTCGAGTTTGGCGGCGACAAGAAAATCACGACGACCAAATTCTATCGCAAGCTGGACCGGATGATTGCCGAGTTGGCGGGGGACGCCACAGCGTTTCTCGCCGCGCTCGACCGCTCGGCCCTGCGCCTGCGCTACCGGCTGATCGCCGAGCGCATCATCACTTGCGGAATTCCTGTCTGACCTCGGGGAGACTTTCAATGAACATGCTGCGCCGTTCCTTCATCGCGCTGGCGCTTTGCGTAGTCGTCGCCGGATGCAAGCCATCCGAGCCCGCCGCGACGCAATCAGCCACGCCTTTCAAAGTCGCGTTCAACACCTGGCTCGGCTACTCGCCGCTAATCATCGCCAAGGAGAAGGGCTTCCTCAAGAAGCGCGGCCTCGATGTCGATGTGACGTTTATCGAAGGGATCGGCGAAAAGAATGCGGCGCTGCTGCGCGGCGATATCGACGGGGTCGGTCATACCGCCGATTCCGCGGTGACGAGCGCCGCCGCGGGAGTCGACGGCCAGATCGTCTATGTGTTCGACGAATCTTATGGCGCCGATGGCGTGCTTGCGAGCCAGGACATCAAGAGTATCTCGGATCTCAGGGGCAAGCGGATCGCGCTCGAGCCGGGCTTTACCGGTCACTTCTTCGTGCTCTCGTTGCTCGAGGAAGCCGGGCTCGGTCCCAAGGACGTCAATATCGTCGCGATGGAGACCGGCAATGCGGGCAGCGCCTTTCTCGCCCGGAAGGTCGATGCCGCGGCGACATGGGAGCCGTGGATCAGCAAGGCGAAGGAACGTCCTGACGGGAAGATTCTAGTGACGTCGCGCGACCGGCCAGGCAGGATCATCGACGTGCTGTTCATGAATCGAAAGACGATCGAAGCTCGTCCCGCCGACATCCGCAAGTTGGTCGAGGCGATGGACGAGGCGACGGCCTGGTACCGGACCCACCAAGCGGAGGGCGACCAGATCATCGCACGCTTCTGGAAACTGCCGATCGACGAGGCCAAGGCGACCGTTGCCGGCGTACGTTTCTTCGACCGTAGCCAGAATGCCGCCTTCTTCGGAACCAGCGCGGCGCCGGGACAATTGGCGAAGACCGTCGAAAGTGCCAATCGGCTCTGGGCCCGCTCGGGTGTGATCAAGGCTCCAGTCCCCGATCCACGCCGTCTCGTCTATTATGGCGGCGTGTCGAATTGATCGATCGGGTAACGAAGGGGACCGTGTGATGAAGCAGCTTATTGCAGCGGCGTCATTCGCCCTCTTCGTCCTTCTCTGGACAGCCGCGACGGCACTGACTCCCAATGCCGACGTCTTTCTCCCCGGACCGCTGGCTGTGGCGCAGTCGCTGCGCGACCTGTTCCTCAATCGGGGCTTCGCATTCGACATCCTGGACAGCAGTTATCGCGTCATCGCCGGCTTCCTGCTCGCTATGGCGGTCGGTTATCCGATCGGCTTGGCGATCGGCACCAGCCGGACCTGGGAAGCGTGGATCAACCCGCTCAACGAATTTGCCCGCTACTTGCCGGTCGCCGCGCTCATCCCGCTCGTGATTATCTGGTTCGGCATCGATGATCTTCAGAAGGTGGTGATCATCTTCCTGGGCACCGTCTTCCAGTTCGTACCGATGGTCGCGTCAAGTGTTCACCGGGTGCCCGCCAATTTGATCGAGCTCGGCAGAACCATGGGATTTGACAGCGGGCAGCGGGTCCGGCGCGTAGTGATGCCAGCCACGGCTCCCGAAGTTTACGACCATGCTCGTATTTGCCTCGGATGGGCATGGAGCTATCTGATCGTCGCCGAAGTGGTCGCCGCGAATACCGGCATCGGCCATGTCATCATCCAGGCGCAGCGATTTATCCAAACCGCCGACGTGATGGCGGGGATCGTCACCATCGGGCTGATCGGCCTGGTCTCCGACAGCCTGTTCCGCGCGCCGAAGCGCTATTTCTTCCCATGGAGCCGCGCGTGATGGATCGCGAACCCGCACCCTGCGCGCTGGTGTTCGAAGGCGTCGACAAGGGATTTACCGATCGCCGTAGCGCGCGCGTGCCGGTGCTTGACACGATCGACCTGGAAATTGCGCCGGGCAGTTGCGTCTCGATCCTCGGACCGTCCGGCTCGGGCAAGTCGACCCTGCTGCGCTTGGCGGCAGGACTTGAATCGCTCGACGCGCAGGATGCCGGCCTCGTCAGCGTCGGTGGCAGGCCGCCGGGCGACCCCTCGGTCAGGTCGGCGCTGGTGTTCCAGGCCTATTCGACGTTCCCCTGGCTCACCGCCGAGCAGAATCTCGCGCTGGCGCTCAAGCAAGCTGGCGTCGTAAAGGCGGAGCGCCGCGAGGCCGTCCGCGGACACCTCGCGAATGTCCGTCTGCTTGAGCACGCCCGCCAATTCCCGGACCGGCTATCGGGGGGGCAACGTCAGCGCCTTGCGTTTGCATGTGCGATCGCGCGGCAGCCTGAGCTACTCCTGCTGGACGAGCCGATGGGTGCGCTCGACACGCTGACGCGCGAACATCTCCAGCTCGAATTGCTCAAGCTTCGCCGCCTGTTGCGCCCGACCACGGTGCTGGTCACGCATGACCTCGCCGAGGCGGTATTGCTGGGAGAGCGGGTTATTTTGCTCTCGAATCGTCCGGCCCGCATCCTGCTGGATCTCGATGCGGCCGCCGGCAAGCCGTGGCTGACCAACCCGGAGATGGGCACCGAAACACTCGAGAGCAAAGTCGAGGCCTATCGACGCGGCAGCACGCTGCTGTCGCTCACCAACGCGTTGCGTGATGCGCTGACCCAGGATGGGAGGGGGAATGGCAGATGACACGCCGCGCATGCTCCAGGCGTTGCTCGACCGTATCGTTCGCGAGACCGATACCTTCGAGCATCGCGAGCATGGCAAACCTTTTCTTCCGAGCGACGGGGAATTGTTCAAACGCGTCGAGTTCGAGCAATACTGCCTGGATATCGAACGATTGCTCGGATGCGATCCGGAGACACTCGGTGCCCCGAGTGAGGCACGGCAATTCGCTACTACGCTGTTTCATGCGAGCTGGATGTATATCCCGACGGCGGGGCTCTTCCTCGACTCGGATGGGATGTTCCGTGCGCTCAAGCTGAAGGACGGCCACCGCAACTGGCAACAGACCGCGATCAGCGATCGCATCCGCGAGATTGAACGCGCGCTGAGCAGCGAGAGCGGGACGATGTCGCGCTCGAGCGGCGGCACGTTCATTCAGCCAATCCAGGTGGAATTTCCAAGCCTCCTCGTCCTTTATGTGACCGGTGTGACCAAGGACGCGCCGCCACGCTATTATACCGTGAAGGTTCGGACATTGACGCAAGCGGGACTCGACAAGGGCACCGGCCTTCAGGAATTGCTGGACGCCATCGCGGCAGGCGACAATGACGCATTCTATTCGATTCACTATGCGGGCTTCCCCGGCGACGATCGCCTGCGGGCCTTTCCCGAAGAAGCGCAGGCCAGGCTGGAGAGCATGCGCGCTCGGCTTGAGCAGGGATTGCATCCCCTGCAGCAAAAGGATGGCCGACGCTTTCTCGAGGCGATCACGCTGCATTTCCAGCGCCAGTGGGGCGACCGTGAAACGCAGCTGCTGACGCGCGAGCGAGCGCAGAGCGATGTCGCGCACGAACTCTGCCACGATCTCTACGATGCGCTAGCGATGCTCAAGAACGCGCGTGCATCGGTCCGCGCCGACGATCCCGAAACCTTGCGTTCCGTCGTGGCGGCGATCGAATGCGTACGTGCCGGATTCGCAACTCCCTGGCTGTTGCGTCACAAGGGCAAAGACGGACAGGCTGGCCCGGTCTGGGTGGAGGCGCGGGCGCCTGCGCAAGCGGAAATCGACACGTTGTTCGCGCTGTTCGACCGCAAATTGCAGATTATCTGCAATGGAGCGCGGCCATTGCCACGGAGTGTCAAGGTGACACGCGAGCTATGTATCGACGGCGTTCCCGTCGGCGCTCCGCTGGTCATCGATATTAGCCAGCCCGCCGATGTCAGCGACGCGGCCGAAGGCGAAGAAGTCATTCCCCCGGTGCTCTGGCCGTGCGCCTATGACAATAGCGACTCGATCTTCGACCGCGAGGGGCAGCGCAGCCTGTTGTTCAGCCCACACGCCGAACTAATACGCAACGCTGTCGCCGCGGCCGAAAAGATGGACGATCGAGCGGCTGCGCTTGGCATTTCCATTCGTATCGACGTCGCTTCGGATGGGTCGAGCATCAATGGAATGGTCCAGAGTGGACTCAAGCGCAGTCAGGGTTTGTCAGGCGCGGCTAGAAAAATACCGCTAAAACTTGCAGCAATGAGCCAGGGGCTAAGCGCCAAGGTCTTTCTGCGGGACGGTTGTCTTGTAGTCACTTGGGAGCTGGTCCTCTAGGGGAGGACTGCAAGATGGCCGTCAAGCCGCGAAAACTAGTGTTTTTCATTATCGACGACGACGACGAGAACGGTCTGCAGTTGCCCGACAACTGCAAGATCGAAATCTGGCGCTCGCCCGGTGAGACCGGCGCAATCAATGCGCCCAGCGTCAGCAGCTGGTACGATCATTGTGTCCAGGCCTATGGTCACAAGGAGATCACGTTCGACGCGCTTTCGATTGACGTCAATTTTCACCGCGACGCGACCGATCCGATGTGGTTCCTGAGCGCTAATCCGCCGCACGACATCTGCACCGGCCTTTACCATGGCCTGACGGCGATGGCGCGGCGCCGCGGCCATGATGAACACGGCAACGCGCTGCCGTGTGCCTGGGAAGTGCGCACCGTCGCGCCCGATATGGATCTAACCCGCGATCAGGAAGTCGAAGTCGCCAGGATCTACGGGTTGCTGTTGGCGCTCGCCAATCCGATCGTCCCGGGCGACACCTTTGTCGGGCTCCCCGATGATGGGCAAAGCAGTTATCCCGATCTCGTGCTCAACGCCTTCCGCGCGCAGCCGCCCCGCAGTGGCGTCGCGATCGACTCGATCAAGAATCTGCTGCCCAAATGGCGGGACCGGATGACCGAGGCGGTGGCGGGCAATCGCGTCCGCGTCGATATCGCCCGGCTGCAGAAATTGAAGGCGGCGGTGGTCAAGGATCTCCACCACCGCGGCAGTGGTTCGATCCTCGACAGCAGGCATGCCGTGATCACCCTGCTCAATCGCGACAAGGTCGCATGCGAAAAGATCGAGCTCGCCTCGATCTTCAACGACGAGCAAGTCGAGACGGAGGCAGATTTTGATACGATCGTGCAGCCCTGGCTTGACGATCTGATCGGCGAGCCGGCGATGCCCTTGGGTGGCTTTGTCGGCGCGGCTGTCGAGTGGATCGAGGCTGCTGGCCATTATCTGCGCGAGCACGAATTCCCGCAGAATGCGCCCCAGCGCTCCAAGAAATACAAGGATCTTGCGATCCAGCTGCGTATGCTGATCCTGGTAGGGTACCAGGTCGCATCGCGGCTCGACGGGAAGCGCTTCCCGCCGGCGACCCAGCAGAATCTGGCGAGCGCGCTGAACTTTGTGTGGCACGAGCAGATCTTCATCCGCCCACTCAAGAACCTGCTCCCGATCACGTCGGTCGAAACCCCCACCGCGCTCGACAAGCAGGTGCTGCAGCCGATGGGCGATGCGACGCTCGAGCTGCGGTTCGCGCCCGAACTTTGCCAGACGCTGGCCAATATTCTCTTCGAATGCGACCTCGAGGAAAAAGCGCGCAGCGGTTTCCCGGCGCTGCTCGATTACTTTGACCCTGTTTGAAGTTTTTGCCGCCGGAAATGGAAAAGGCGGCAGCGCCGGCACCAGCGCTGCCGCCTTGGTTCGCGCCTATTCGGCGGTGGCGCTCCGCTCTACCGCCACCGGCGGCGCCACAGTGCGGCGGGCTTCGCGGCCTTCGCGCCGCGCCTTCACTGCCTTGGCAAGGCGGTGCGGCACCTCGAAGGCGAGGCGGATCAGGACGTAGATCGCGACCGCGGTCTCGAGATCGATGCGGCCAGCGAGGAGCTCGTTATAGTGGTGCTGGACCACCATCGACGAGTGGGTTGCGTGGATGCTCAGATCCGCCAGGCGGGGCACCGAGCGAGCGATGTTCAACATCTTGCTCATGGTTTCATCGTCCGTCTTTTTGGCGACTGCCCATTGGGCGGCCCCTGGTCTCCGGAGATCGTGGGGCGCTGCCGCCACGATCTCCGTTGAGTCCGAGATAAGGCCAGTTTTCCGGATTTGGTTGACACGGCCTGTGCGCAGCCGAAACCTTTCGCTGAGCGAGCGAGCCCCGAATCGGGTTTCGGCCTTCGGCGTGATCGCTGGCGCGGGCGGCGGGGCCGGCCTCAAAAACGGAGCGGGGCTGATGACGCACACTGCCGGCTAACGCCGGGCAGGGTGCGGCGCCGATCGCGGCCCCGCGGCGATCCGGCTGCGCAGCCGGGCGTCGCGCCCGGTTTCAGCGCGGACGACATCTGCCGCCCGACGCTCGAAGCCCGGTTCGACGCCGCTGATCCGCCTGCTCCGCTCGGGGTGCCTGCCTCTGCTGCGAGCGGCTGCGCCGCTGACCTCTAGCTATGGTGCGTCAAACCTTTTGGCGTCGCCCCCGGTTGGATCGGCTCGATTGGTTGCTCGGCATCTGCCGCTGCCGCTAGCCGCCGCTTGGCCGCCTTTCTCCTCCGTTCCCAAGCGCTGATTTCGGAATCCCGCCATCCGATGCAGCGTTCACTGATCTGCACCTTTTGTGGGAAACTTCCTTGATCGACCATCCGGTAGAGCGTTGATCGGCTGAAGCCGGTGCGTGCGAGAACCGCTGGAAGGCGGAGGATACGTTCTGGCTTTTTGGTCGGCATGACATGTCTCATAAGCGATGAAATGGTGGATCGACCTCCAAAGCGCGTCGCGCGGATCCCGCGACTTCAAGTTCCTCAGCCCGCAAGGGGGTCTCTTCGAACATCCCGCCTGATGTGATCTCCACTGTCCTACTACCGCTTCCCGCGAAGGCGTCGACATACCAGAGTTTGAAGGGGCCATCTGGGGTCGGCTTGTGCTTAAGCACCGTCGTGTAGAAGCCGAGATAGCCCGCGATGACATCAAGTTTGAGCTCGGTCCACGTCCCGCCGAACTTGTGTGTTCCACCTGGCAACTGATCGCTCCAATGCTGAATCTGCGGGAAGGGTAGAGGTCATTACGGTCTCGTGGCAAGAACAGCCGGTGATCAGTTCGCACACTCCTAGATTAGGTTGAGCGTCCGATCTGCCACACTTTTCAATTTGCTTAGGCCAGTGAACCTAGAATCCGATTGCGCGAAAATCGGTTTCGCGAAGCGACATTGGGCGGCGTGCGCTTGGCGGGATTGGAGGGGCACGTCAGAGAATTCCGAGGCTACCGGCGCGTGAAAGCGGCCGTCAAGGATGCGCGGTTCCCCCAATTTGCTGCGCAAATCGGCTCCCCCACGCCCCGCTTCGCGGCGCCCTAGGGGCGTCCCTGACTGCCACTTGCACGACCGGTTTCTGGACTGCGTCTCGACCTTGAGGCGACACGAAAGGAGCCTGTCATGAACATGATGTCCGCTGTTCAAATCGCGAAGATCGATCCTGTGGCTGCACTGATTCAGAGCCTGACCTCAGGTCCCGACGCGGAAGGAGCTGCGTCAATTGCACGCTATTTTGTCGACAGCGAGTTGGCCGATTTCTGCTGGAGCGCGCGTCAGCGCGAGGCATGGATCGGCGAGTATCAGAGCCTCGATGGTGACGTTGAAACGCTCGACCGCATCGTGATTTTCAGCGTCTTCGACGGGCGGTTTCACGTCGGAATTGCGCCCGTCGATGGCGACGGATGCGTACACGATCTGCGGCAGCATCGCAGCTTCGCCAGCTTCTGGGATGCCGACGAAGCATTCGAGCGGCTTCGACAGTGAGGTCGATTTCTACACCGGGAGCGGCGTCATCGGCGTCGCTTCCGGTGCTTTTGTCATGTGCTCGGACTTGGCCGTTGAAGGTGGCAGGAAGGGGGCACGGGAAGGCAGAATGGGGAGGAGAGGCGCGCAGGAGGGAAGAAGGGGTATATGCAAGATAAAGCGAAAAACGGCTCACAGCATTTTTCGAGCTAACACTTTGTCTGCACATCCTTTTTTAGAGAGATGGTTTGTCTCGCGACTACTGCCTTGCGAGACTGTTATGACGACCGTACCCTTCAAACCCGCAGAGTTCCGTTGCTTTTCCGCGAGATACTTGCGGCCATCGGGCGACCATTCGCATATCCTCAAAGATGGCACAGGACGAAGACTTTTTCGAGATCAGGCCCGGACGCATCGGTTCGAAGGGCGGGCGCAAGCCGGGCATGCAGGCGAAGATCCTGGCGCGCACCGCCCGGCTGGGCGGCAACCCGCGACGGGTAGGCGGGTCATCGCCTAACACGGGATCGCCGACGCCCCGAACCGGGCGCTTCAATGCACGAGGCCGCGGCGCAAAGTTCGCGGCGGCGTTGCCGCGCGGATCGGGCTGGTCGGTCGATGGCCGGAGCGGCGCTCGCGTTCGGCCGCGCCGGGTCGCCGTGAAGGCCCGCGTCGTGAAGCTCGCCGGCAAGGCTGGGGCGGTCGGCGCGCACCTTCGCTACCTTGAACGCGGTGGCGTCAGTAGGGAGGGCGAGCCGGGCCCCTTCTATTCGACATTCGCTGACGAGGTGGATGGCAAGGAGTTCGCCGGACGCGGGAGCGGTGACCGTCACCAGTTCCGGTTCATCGTCTCACCCGAGGATGGCGGGAAGTTCGATACACTGAAGACAATGACCCGCGACCTGATGGCGAAGATGGAGCAGGACCTCGGCACCAACCTCGACTGGATTGCCGTCGATCACTTCGACACCGGGCACCCGCATAGCCACATCATCGTTCGCGGTGTCGCCGAGGACGGCAAGACCCTCAACATCGCCGGGGACTACATCGCCCATGGCATCCGTCACCGCGCCTCCGAGATCATGACCCGCGCGCTTGGGCCACAAAGCGAGCTGGAACTTCGCGAACAGCTTGCCCATGAGGTGGATGCCGAGCGCCTGACCCGGCTCGATCGCGCGATCCTCCAGCGCGCCGAGGACAACATCGTCGATCTCCGCCAGGATCGGGGCGCGATGGGTGGCGACAACAGCTTCCAGCAAATGCTGATTAGCCGTGCCCGCCAGCTTGAGCGGTTGGAACTCGCCGAGCCGACCGGCAGCTGACTTGGTCGCTTGTACCCGACCTGGAGAAGACACTGACCGATCTGGGGCGGCGCGGTGACATCATCCGTACAATGCACAAGGCGATAGCGCTGTTGCCGGAAGGGCGGGGTCTGCAACCGACTGCGATCCACGACTCGGTTCGCAACCGCGAGCCGATCATCGGGCAGGTCGTCCAGCGTGGCGCGGCTGGCGATCATCATGATCGCCGATACCTGATCGTCGATGGGATCGACGGGCGCACCCACTATGTCGATATTGGTATCGACAATCTGCCGACGCCACGCGGCAGCCTAGTGAAGCTAGAACCGCGCCAGATCGAACCGCGGAAATCGGACCGCACCATCGTTGAGATCGCCGGGGCCAATGGTGGGCGCTACAGCGTTGATATCCATCTCCGGCATGACCGCAACGCCAGCGAGGATTTTGCCAGGGCGCATGTCCGCCGGCTGGAGGCGATCCGGCGCGCGACGGGCAATGTCGAGCGCATGCCCGACGGCAGCTGGAAAATCGCGCCCGATCATCTCGATCGCGTGCGCGAGTATGAGCGTGGCCGGGCTGACAAGTCTCCGATGACGATCACGACGTTGTCACGGATCTCGGTCGAGAAGCAGGCAACGCTCGATGCCCCGACCTGGCTCGACAAGGAACTTGCCGCGCATGAGCCGATGAAGCTTGCCCCCCATGGCTTTGGGAAGGATCTCAACCGGGCGTTGTATCTACGTCAGCAATGGCTGGTCGATCAGCATCTCGCCGATATCGATGGCGAGCAGCTGCGGCTTCGCCCCGGCACGACGGATGCCCTTCGGCAGCGCGAGATCAGAACGTTGGCCGGGCAGCTCAGCAACGAGATGGGCATGGGCGTTCGAGAAGCCATATCGGGCGAGCGCATCGATGGCATCTATCGGCGCTCGGTCCAATCCGCATCAAACCGCTTTGCCCTGATCGAGCAATCACGCGAGTTCGTGCTGGTGCCGTGGCGCCCGGAGATGGAGCGGCACATCGGCCAGCAGATCACCGGTATCCCGCGCGGCGACTCGATGAGCTGGAACGTCGGGCGCGGCCGTAGCGGACCAACGATCAGCCTGTGACGCGGTGCGAGATCGTAGAAAAAGAAAGCCCAGCGTGCTCCCGGCTCCCTACCCTTGTCGCGCCAGATCGCGACAATAACGGACACCGCCCGCCAGGCGGTCAGCGGACCTCTTGAGGCCGGTTGGAACCGGAAGCAGATCGAGCAAATGAAGACATTCAAGACACGCCATCAGCTGTTCCTGTCGGAGGAACTGAGCAAGCGCCTGGCCCAGCGAGCCAAGGTCACCGGCAAGCCGAAGTCCGACATCCTCGTCGAGGCGCTGGATGCCTGGTTCAATCGCCGCGACGGCGGCGGGAACTTTGAGGCCCTCGAAGTCCGCGCCAACGGAATTGAGCGGAGGATCGAAGCGCTCGGAAGAAAGCAGGGCATCTTCTGGGAAGCGTTTGCCCGAATGCTCCGCCACCAGCTCGCTATGGCAACTGTGTTGCCGAAGCCCGACGAAGCTGGCCGCGCGTCCGCAGCCCGCCAGTTCGAGAACTTTATCGATCAGATGGCCGAGATGCTGGCGGGTAAGGAACCACCCGCAACCGATGATCCTGCAATCGAAAAGCTGAGGAAGCTGCATTGAACGACGAACGCATCTCGGTTCGAATTCCGGAGGCCTGCCGGCTGATCGGGATCGGTCGATCGAAAGTCTATGAGCTAATCGCCGCGGGCGATATCGAGACGATCAAAGTGGGCGTGCGCAGGCTTGTGTTGGTGAGCAGCCTCACAGCGTTTGTTGAGAAGCGGCGATCTTAGCGAACTCAATGGCGGCCGTGCGACCCAATGCGGTCACTCTATGGCGTTTGCGTCAAACCTGGAAGCGGCCAATCATGGTATCAGCGTGGCTGCCGCTACAGAAGAAGGGTGTAATGGCAATGCCGGTCGACCCAAAAAACCATCATTGCGATCCGATCCGCTTTGACAAAGCCCAGACCCGTCGAACATGAAGGCCGCCAGGGGGTAGGTGTCGGTGGCTAACAGTTTCTACGAACGGCCGATTCTCAACTCGCCCTACGAGCCGCCGTCGCTCTACCATCCGCTCGACGATACCGGCCAGCCGATCGAAGGCGAGCCGATCAAGGGACGTCGCCCGTCGAAGTTCATCGTGCCAGTGCCTGCGTCGCGGAAAAAGGCTGCCGCGGCGCAGGCGTCGCTCGATCTCGAAACCTACACTGAGAACGCGAAGATCAATGAGATCCGCGGCTATCTCGAAACGTGGCGCGCAATCCCCAATCCGGCCGACTGGGGCGTAACGCCGGTGACGCAGCGTCTCCTCGAACACTGGCGCCGGCCGGGAGAGCAATGGGCGGGACCTCACCCCTTCTTCTGTCAGATCGAAGCGGCCGAGACGATGATCTGGCTGACCGAGGTCGCGCCGCGCCGGGCCGCCACCCGCGGCCTGCTCGACCAGATCGCCAAGGACAATGAGGAAGCTAATCCGGCGATCTTCCGTCTCGCAATGAAGATGGCCACGGGCAGCGGCAAGACGACTGTGATGGCGATGCTGATCGCCTGGCAGGCGATTAACGCCGCGCGCAAGGAGACCAAGGATTTCTCGCGCGCCTTCCTGATCGTGGCGCCGGGCATCACGATCAAGGACCGACTGCGCGTGCTCCTGCCAAGCGAGCCGGGCAATTATTACGACACGCGCGAGATCGTGCCGCCGGAGATGCTGCCCGAGATTCGGCGCGCCGAGATCGTCATCACCAACTATCATGCCTTCCAGCACCGCGAGACGCTGTCGATGCCCAAGGCTGCGCGCAGCTTCTTGCAGGGCAACGATCCCGAGCCGATCCGGACGATCGAAACCGACGCCCAGATGCTTGAGCGCGCGTGCGACAAGCTGCTGCGGTTTGAGCGCGTCAACGTCATCAACGACGAAGCGCATCATTGCTACCGGCACAAGGTCGGCGGCGATGCGGAAGACACGCTAACCGGCGACGAGAAGAAGGAAGCCGAGGAGAACGAGAAGGCCGCGCGCCTGTGGATCAATGGCATCGAGGCGCTGGACCGGCAGCTCAAGAAGGGCAAGCGAAGCGGCGGTGCGCGCGCGGTTTACGACCTGTCTGCGACCCCGTTCTTCCTGCGTGGCTCGGGCTATCAGGAAGGGACGCTATTCCCGTGGGTCGTGTCTGACTTCAGCCTGATGGACGCGATCGAGAGCGGGATCGTCAAGCTGCCGCGCGTCCCAGTCACGGACAATCTCGTCCAAACCGACACGGTCGTCTATCGTGATCTGTGGAAACACATCGGCAAGTCGATGCCGAAATCGACTGCCAGCGCGAACAAGCTCAGCCCGTTCGACCTCAATCCGCTTCTGCTGACCGCCCTCAACTCGCTCTACAGCCACTACCAGGGCGAGTTCGAGCGGTGGCAGAAGGCGGGCATCGGCGTGCCGCCGGTCTTCATCGTCGTTTGCCAGAACACCGCCATCTCGAAGCTGGTGTTCGAGTGGATCGCGGGGTTCGAGCGCGGTGATGCCGAGGCCGGCGAGCGCGCGGCGTTCCACGCCGGCCATCTCGAACTATTCCGCAACTATGACGAGCACGGCGGCCGCCTCCCGCGTCCGAGGACATTGCTCATTGATTCGCGCCAGCTTGAAGCGGGCGAGGCGCTCGACAAGAATTTCAAGGAAGCCGCGGCGGCCGAGATCGAGCAGTTCAAGCGCGAGCTCGCCGCCCGCGAAGGCGCCGGCAGCGTCAAGGGCGATGTCAACGAAAGCGACCTGCTGCGTGAGGTGATGAATACCGTCGGCCGTCCCGGGCGGCTCGGCGAGCAGATTCGCTGCGTCGTCTCCGTCTCGATGCTGACCGAAGGGTGGGACACCAACACCGTCACTCATATCCTCGGCGTCCGCGCGTTCGGCACGCAGCTGCTGTGTGAGCAGGTCGTCGGCCGCGGGCTGCGCCGCCAGTCCTACGAGCTCAACAAGGACGGCCTGTTCGACGTCGAATATGCCGACATCATGGGCATCCCGTTCGACTTCGCCCGTTCGCCGCAGAAGGTCGATCCCAAGCCGCCCAAGCCGGTTACCCGCGTCCATGCGATCGCCGAGCGCGCCGACCTCGAGATTCGCTTCCCGCGTGTCAGTGGCTATCGCCGCGAGCTGCCGTCCGAGCGGCTGAACGCCGAGTTCGACGAGGACAGCCGCCTCGTCATTACGCCTGAGGATATCGGCCCGACCTCGGTGACGATGGAGGGGATCGTCGGCGCGGGCGTCACCATCACGCCGGAGGTGCTGGCGCAGCTCCGCCCGTCGGAGATCAGCTTCAACCTCGCCAAGCATCTGCTCTACACGCATTTCCGCGACGAGGACGGCTTCCCCAAGCAGCATTTGTTCCCGCAGATACAGCGGCTCGCGCGGCGCTGGATCGACGGAGGCTATCTGGTCACCAAGGGGGTGCCGATCGGCGCGATCCTCTATCAGGAACAGCTCGCGCGCGCGGCGGAGAAGATCGACATCGCCTGCACGCGCGGTGGCGGCGGCCACATCGTCGCGGTGCTCGATCCCTACAATCCGAGCGGATCGACGCGGCATGTCAACTTCATCACGACCAAGGAGTGCTGGAAGACCGGCGCCCGGCCACCGCGGTCCCAGATCAGCCACGTCGTCAAGGATTCGAGCTGGGAAGTCGCGCTGGCGCAAGCATTGGAAGGCCATCCCCGCGTGATCGCCTATGCCAAGAACCAGGCGCTCGGCTTCGAGATTCCCTATCTCGATGGCGGTGCCATGCGGCGCTATCTGCCCGACTTCCTCGTTCGCCTCGACACAGGCGCCGAGCCGCTCCATCTCGTGCTGGAGATGAAGGGAAAGCGCGACGAGAGCGACAAGGCGAAGGCCCAGACCGCTCGCGAGCTTTGGGTGCCCGGCGTCAACGCTCTCGGCGGCTATGGCCGGTGGGCCTTCGCCGAGTTCACTGATCCCTATACCACCGAGGACGAGTTCACCGCATTGGTCACCAAACTGATCGACGGGGCGGCCGCCTGATGGCCAAGAAGCCCGGCATCCCGAAGCAGATCGACGCGCTGCGCCATGGCGAGGCGACGCGGCGTAATATTCCGACCGCGGAGATGGAGAGCTTCTTCCGGCGCGAGGAAGACACGCATCCGCTGCCGCCGAAACATTATCCCCGCGCCCGGCCTTTGGCCGAGGGTGAGACACGAACCGAAGAGGAGCCGAGCGTGCCCGAGATCATCTGGAACGGGGCGCGGATCACGATCACCGAGGCGCAGCAGGCCGAGCTTGCCGCGACCGGCACACTGACCCTGTCCGACGCGCAACTCGTCTGGCGCGGCAAGGATCGGCAGGACTGGTCCGACCTCGTCGTCAACGTGCCGCCGCTCTACATCCAGGAGAAGATCCACCCCAAGGCGATCATCGACGACCTCAAGCGCCGCACCGCCGAGCGGCGCGAGGCGACCACCGACGCGCCCGACCTTTTCGCTGACTTCAACGGCATCGAACCCGACCAGCGCGCCGAATTCTACCAGCACGACCAGCATTGGTCGAACCGCATGATCCTGGGCGACAGCCTGCAGGTGATGGCCAGCCTGTCCGAGCGCGAAAGCCTGAAGGGCAAGGTGCAATGCATCTATTTCGACCCGCCCTATGGCATCAAGTTCAACTCGAACTGGCAGGTCAGCACCCAGTCACGCGACGTGAAGGACGGCAAGCAGACCGACATCAGCCGCGAGCCCGAGCAAGTGAAGGCGTTTCGTGACACCTGGAAGGATGGCATACACAGCTACCTGACCTATCTGCGCGACCGGCTGACCGCGATGCGCGATCTACTGACCGAGAGCGGATCGGTCTTCGTGCAGATCGGCGATGAGAATGTGCACCGCGTGCGGACGTTAATGGACGAGGTTTTTGGGACGGAGAATTTTGTCAGCCAGATCACCGTGGTCAAAACGGCTGGGCGGTCTGCCGCTTACTTGCCGGGCGTATCAGATGCGATCCTATGGTATGCTCGCAACGCGCCGACCCTTAAATATCGCAAGCCTTTGACAGCGAAAGGCTTGGAAGACGATAATGCCAACGTTTATCGTTGGTTAGAAGTAGCCAATGGTGAGCGACGTCGCCTATCGGATGCGGAACTCGTGACGTTCGAGAAAAGCGATGGTCGCGTATTCCGTCTTGACAACTTCACCTCACAGAAGCCGCCCGGTTCTTTCGAATTCGAACTTTTCGGGAAGACGATGCGGCCTGGGAGTCGTTACTGGTCGACTGGGGAGATTGGAGTTGCTCGTTTAAAACGAGCCAACCGGTTGGTGCCCTCCGGCTTCTCAGCGGCCTATGTTCGCTACATGGACGACTTTGGTGCGAAGGAGGTCGGGAACGTATGGACCGACACTGGAACAGGCAGCTTCACGGACGATAAGGTTTACGTCGTCCAGAGCGGGACCAAGACGGTCGCCCGCTGCATACTCATGACCACCGATCCCGGCGACCTCGTCCTGGACCCCACCTGTGGCTCCGGCACCACGGCCTATGTCGCCGAGCAATGGGGCCGGCGCTGGATAACGATGGACACCAGCCGCGTTGCGCTAGCGCTTGCCCGCACGCGGATAATGTCGGCGCGCTATCCCTGGTATTTGCTCGCCGACAGCCGCGAGGGCCGCGCCAAGGAAGCCGCGCTCACTAGGACGGTGCCGCTAGAAACACCGGTCCATGACGATCTCCGCCAAGGCTTCGTCTATGATCGCGTGCCGCGCATCATGCTTGGGAAGATAGCCAACAACCCGCTGATCGACGATATCTGGGAACGGTATCAGCCCACCCTGCAAGGCATCTTGAATGGGCTCAACCACATGCTGGGCACCAAATGGGAGGAGTGGGAGGTTCCGCGGGATTTGCCGGAGGACAAGCGCGAGTGGAATGCGCACTATGGCGTCAAGATCGCCGAGCAGACGATCGCGCAGGTCGATGGCAAATGGCCCAATGAGGTGTGGAAGACCGCAGGTGACCTTCACGATGCCTGGTGGGAGCAACGCATTGCCCGCCAGCGCGAGATCGACGCCAGCATCGCCGCGCGCGCCGATGTCGAGTATCTCTACGACAAGCCCTACACCGACCCCGCTCGTGTCCGTGTTGCGGGGCCGTTCACGGTCGAGAGCCTGTCGCCGCACCGCGTCCTTCCCGCCAGCGAGGAGGAGCTGATCGAGACGATCGACGCAGCCGACGGCAAGCGCTCCGCCACGGATGCCGATCTGGCAGGCGCCGACTTCGCGGGAATCGTCATCGAATATCTCAAGGCCGAGGGCGTCAAGCAGCAGGCGAAGGGCGACCGCATCACCTTCGAGAGCATCGCGCCCTGGCCCGGTAACTTCATCGGCGCCGCCGCGACCTTCATCGAAGGCGAGGACGGCCCGGAGCGCCGCGCCGCGATCCTGGTAGGCCCCGAATACGGCACCGTCGGCCGGCAGGATCTCGTCGCTGCCGCACGCGAGGCGGTGGACAACCGCTTCGACGTGCTGATTGCCTGCGCCTTCAACTTCGACGCGCATTCGTCCGAGCTCGACAAGCTCGGCAGCCTCACCATCCTGAAGGCGCGTATCAACCCCGACATGCATATGTCGGAGGAACTGAAGAACACCGGGCGCGGCAATATGTTCGTCGTGTTCGGCGAGCCCGATATCGACGTGCTGGACGTTGGCGGTGCAACGGTCCGCGTCAAGGTGAACGGCGTCGATGTGTTTGATCCCAACACCGGCGATATCCGCTCCAGCGACACCAAGGGCATCGCCGCCTGGTTCATCGACACCGACTATAACGAAGAGAGCTTCTTCGTCCGCCATGCCTATTTCCTTGGCGCGAACGACCCCTACAAGAGCCTCAAGACCGCCCTCCAGTCCGAAATCGACGAGGACGCCTGGGCGACGCTCTACTCTGACACGTCCCGCCCGTTCGAGCGCCCGGCCGGCGGACGGATCGCGGTGAAGGTTATCAACCACTTCGGCGACGAGGTGATGAAGGTGTTTGGGGTTTAGGGATGGGAGGGGATTAGCCGTGATCGTCGATGGCTTCAGGCACGGATTTGATGATGAGGCTTGGGAAGCGGCCAAGGGCGAAGCGCGCGCGGTTATGTATAAGGTAGCGCGCCGAGAGGGGTTGATAGCCTATTCAGACCTCGTTGCGCGGATCGGTTCGATCTCGCTGGACGCTCATGACCATCGTCTCGACCATTTTCTTGGGCAGATTGCCACCGAGGATGATGAGGAGGGCCTCGGCCTCACAACCGTCGTGGTGGTGCACAAGACTGGCGACCAGATGCCCGGGCCAGGATTCTTCAACATGGCCGAGAGCCAAGGGCGGGACATCTCGGATCCCGTCGCCTGCTGGATGGACGAACTAAAGGCGGTATACCGCCAGTGGTCGAAAAAATAAGCAGATGAACTTCCTGATCGCCGACACCTTCACTGCATCCTTCAATCGCCTGTCAGGGCAGGACCAGAAGGCCGTGAAGGCGAGCGTGTTCGATCTGCAGATGGACCCGACCGGCAACGGGCTCCAGCTCCACCGCATCGACAAGAGCAAGGATCCGAACTTCTGGTCGGCTCGGGTCAATCGTGACGTCCGGCTGATCGTCCACAAGACCAGTGAGTCGATGTTGGTCGCCTATGTGGATCATCACGATGACGCTTATGCCTGGGCCGAGCGGCGGCGGATCGAAGCGCATCCTCGCACTGGTGCGGTCCAGATCGTCGAGGTGCGCGAGCGGGTCGAAGAGGTCGCACCGCCAGAGACGTTCGATTTCGTCGTGCCCGAGGCGACGTCCCTCGCAGCGCCGCAACAGCAATTGTTCGCCTCGCTCGGCGATGATGCACTGCTGTCAATCGGCGTGCCGGCGGACTGGCTAGCCGATGTCCGTGCGGCGACGGAAGAGGGCTTCTTCGCGCTTGCCGAGCGTCTTCCGGGAGAAGCCGCCGAGGCGCTGCTGGAATATGCTGCGACAGGCGCGCTGCCGGTTCCCACTCCCGCGCCCGCCACGACCAATCCCTTCACGCATCCCGATGCACTGCGCCGTATCCGGCCGATCGCCGACCAGGACGAACTCGAACAAGCGCTGGCCTTTCCCTGGGAAAAATGGGGTGTCTTCCTACACCCATCGCAGCGCGAGCTCACCGCCCGCAGCTTCACTGGGCCTGCGCGCGTCGCCGGGTCGGCCGGCACAGGCAAGACGATCGTGGCTATCCACCGGGCGGTGCGGCTCGCTCGGGAGAATCCCCAAGCGCGCATCCTGCTCGCCAGCTTTTCGCAGCCGCTTGCCGACGCAATGGCGAAGAAGCTGCTGGTGCTGGCGCCTGAGACCGGCGGCATCGTGCCGCGCATCACGACAGCGTCATTCCGGGGCATCGCCGAGCAGATGTATCAACTCGAGCACGGCGTCCGGCCGCGCATTGCGTCGGATGCCGTGCTGCGCGAGCGGTTGAGCGAAGCGGCAAAGACCGAGCAGCTCAAGGGATTCTCGGACCGCTTCCTGCTCTCCGAATGGACCAATGTCATCGACGCCTGGGGCATCATGACGCTCTACGATTTTGCTACGGTGCAGCGGATGGGCCGCAAGAGCCGCCTCGGCCCGAACCAACGCGAGCGGCTGTGGCCAGTGTTCGAAGCAGTGCGCTCGGCGCTCACGGCGGAACGTTATACGACCTGGGCGCAGGTGTTCACCGGGCTGGCGGAGGCGTTGGCCGATCGCCCCCGAAAGCCGTTCGACCATATCATCCTAGACGAAGCGCAGGATGTGGCACCGGCCGAGCTCCGCTTCTTCGCTGCATTGGCGCCCCCCGGACCCGATGCGCTGTTCCTCGCCGGCGACATGGGCCAGCGCATTTTCCAGCATCCCTATTCCTGGTCGAGCCTAGGTGTCGAGGTGCGCGGTCGCTCGCACACACTCAAGGTCTGCTACCGCACCTCGCAACAGATACGTGCGGCCGCGGATCACCTGCTGCCGCCGGTGCTACGTGACGTAGATGGTAACGAAGACGAGCGGCGCGGCATCGTCTCGGTTTTCAACGGTCCGGCGCCACTGGTGGAGACTTTCGGCTCAGTTGCGGACGAGCAGGACGCGGTGCGAAAGGCTGTGCGAGGATGGCTGGCTGAAGGGATCGCCCCGCACGAGATTGGCATTTTCGTGCGAACGCCCGACCTCGTCACGCGCGCACGTGCCGCCGTGAGCGATCTTGATGCGGCCGAACGGGTGACGACCGTGCCGATGCACTTGGCGAAGGGCTTGGAATTCAGGGCAGTTGCAATCATGGCCTGCGACGAAGGCACACTCCCCCTCGATGAGCGGGTCGCGGATGCCGCTGACGAGGCTGAACTCGACGAGATATTCGAGACCGAGCGGCGCCTGCTCTACGTCGCTTGCACGCGCGCGCGCGAGCACCTTATACTTACAGGCATAAAGCCGGCGTCTGAGTATCTTCAAGACTTTTGCGTCTGTTAAGCCCCCATAGCCGCTATTCGGCGCTGGTCACGGCGATCCCAAAAGCAGATATTCGTTCAGGTCGAGTCGACGGGCTCGAACCGTGGAGAGCCGTGTACGCTATCGAGTGATATTGGCCCGGACAAGAATAAGTCATGATGTTGACGGAGCATCGGGACCTTGCGCGCTACCTGCTGTTGAACGCGCGATGCCATCTGACCGTTGGAGGGGCGGCTGCTACATGGTATGCGGACACATGAGGATCTACCTGTCAGGACCGATCAGCGGCGCATCGTGCGAGGAGATCGCGGACTGGCGGATGCAGGCCGCGGCGATGCTCCCGGCTGGCGTGGATGTCTACGATCCGGCATCTTCGCCCTATGACGCAGAGCTCGCGAGCGACGTGCCGAAGACGCCATCTGCCGCGCTCGCGCGACTGATGCACGGGCGTCTGGTCGTCGACCGCAACAAGCACATCATCCAGTCGTCCGACGTCATGCTGGCGAACTTCCTGCACAGCGACCGTGCGTCGATCGGCTCGATCGGCGAGATCTTCTGGGCGAACGCCTTCCGTATCCCGATTGTGATCGTCCGTGAGCAATCGGGCAACGTCCACGATCATGCGATGCTGAATGCGATCGCCAGTGTCGTGACTTCATCGCTCGAGGGTGGCTGTGAGGCAGCCCTGAACATTCTGGGGACCGACGCACGCGTCGGCGGCCACGGCTAGCTCAGACGGCTAGTTCCCGCGCGAGCTCCGATGACTCGTAGATCTTGAAGCCGGTCTCGTCGATCTCGCCGGTCGGCCGTACTCCGTCGAAGAATGCAGGCGAGTAAGGGCTCTTCCCGCCATTCCAGCGCCGGCTCATCAGCGCGAGCCAGTCGGTGCGGCCTTCGCGCTGGTCGGCGGGGATTCGGCGGCGCCAGTCCATGTAGTTGCCGACCGATTGTGCCGGAGACCAAAGCCCTTCCAGCATGTCGAAGGTCACACGCTTGTCCTCGCGCGCGAGGGAAGCCCGGATGGCGCCCACGAAATTCCCCGTGAAGTGGTTGGCCCCCTCCTGGGTGAGCTCGGAAGCGCCGCAGCAGCCATTGCCGTCGCTCCATGGGATGAACTCCGTGTCGCCGGCGCCGAACTTGACGCCCAGAGCGTGGGAGAGTTGCCTTGCGCGCCGGACGAAGGGACGCTTCGCATCCCTTGAGAGGGACCAGTCGGGGCCCAGCCGGACAACTCCGAGCCGGCGCATCCGCTCGACGATGTCGTACCCGAGCGCCCTGCTGGCGGCGGCCATCTCGGTATCCACCGATTCTCCCGGTATCTTCAGGTACTCGAACGAGAGCTGCCGCACCCCGGCTCTAGCGGCGGCCTCCGCCATCGCGAGGGCTTCCTCCTCATGGCCGGGGAAGATCGGCTGGATTCGGAGCCCTGTGACGATGCCGCGCGCGCTCAGCGCGAAAAGCGTCCGCTCCGTCGCTGCGAACCCTTCGGTCTTGGGCTCGACGGCGCGGCGCAGCGGCTCAGGGATGCCGGCGGCCGATAGGCGCACCACGACGTTCATACCTTCCAACAAGGAGAGGTAGGGCTCGCTGAGGGGTAGCGATCCCTTCGTGCTGATGAGCGTCGGGTATTCGTGCTCCCGGAGGACGCCGAGTAGCTCGCGAGTCACGCCGAGCTCCGCCTCCATCGGCGTGAACGGATCCTGCAGGCCGCCCAGCTGTAAGGGAACTCGCCGGGTCAGGAACTCGTCGACTGCAGACCGCACGTCACCGCGCGCTACGCGTTCAAGCCTAAGCGCGAGGGCCTTCGGGCTGGCCTGATGAATGCCCTTTGACGCCCATGCCCGCGAGCGGTCGCGCGAGAAGCAGTAGGTGCATCCGAACTGGCAGGTATCGTAGGAGTCCAGCCGGATCGGCGCGGCACAGAAGAATATCTGTCCCGTTACGCTGAGCGCGTGCTTGTAGGTTCCCTGCGTCGTGGGCATCCTCGGCCTATCCCTCTTTCTCGGTAGGCCGCCTGGTCCGCCCGGTCCCGCTATACATGCTGGAAGCAACAGGGCGAGGGGGTCTGCGGTTTCGGAGTCAGCAGGACATGGCCGACCGCCAGCCCGACGGCGAGGATGAGCAGCGCGCCGGCGAGCCTCACCAGTGACCATGCGAACCAGCGCGACACCGGGTTCTCCTTCGCCGCCTCGGTGAGGACGATCCAGAAAAGCTCTTTGACCTTCAGGTCGAGCTTCTCGTCGCTCTCGCGGATTGGCAGCACGTATTTCCTCTCGATCCCGTCCGCGCTCGACTTCATGGTGAAGCCCATGATCAGGTCGCGGTCGAAGTTGACGGGCTCGTGCACGCAGAAGTCGTAGGTCGGGGTCGATCCGTCGGGCTGGGTGATCTCGACACTCTTGGCGAGGCAGTTGCCTTTGAATGATGCAGTCAGCGGCAGCCTCGACCGCGACATGGCTGCGACGTCCTTGCTGAGTTTCTTCGCGACGGTCTCCTGCAGCAGCTTGAAGCCGTGCTCGAGCGACTGGATTTCATGGTAGAACTGCCAGAGCACCCAGCGGTGCGAGTGCTTCTTGTCCTCGTAGGACTTGAAGTCCGGATACTCTTGGAGGATTTGCGGGGCGCGGAATTTTATGATGCCGATTGCCACTGCGTAGCAAACGACGGCGGCGATGAAGCAACCGAGCGCGTATATGCCGAGGTTCACCAGGTCGGCGAACTTGGTGATGATGGCGATGACGGAGAACAGCGTCGCCAAGGAGAGCGCGCTGCTCATGCGCGACGCCCCAATCAAGAACTGCCAGTCGGACCTGAAGCTCTTCGCGACCCCCTCGACCGAGAACGAGTGGGTCCTTCCCGGCGTCCGTGTCACGCTTCCCCCTTGAGTGCCTGATCCTGCTTACCTGTCAGCAAGTTGCTGGACAATCGCGCAAAGGACAAGATCAGCGCCGTTGCGCACGCCGTTATTGGTCCTCGGCGACACTAGACGCTAGGGGGTCTGATGGGCGCAACGCGCCCCATGTGTGGTCCTACGCGCGTCTGGGACTTAATCCCGAAAGCTGTCTTTCACTACTCAACGATGTCCCGCTTGGGCAAGCTCACGATCGACAAGCGAGTCCGGCGATTGGCTGGCTGCGCAGCAGCCTCTGTCTAATCGGGGCCGTCAGGCTCCGGTTAGCTAGCGATCGTAACCGCAGGCGGAGACCGGCAAGGGGCTCGACGGCGCATGCGCCGTAGAGCGCGGTCGCGCCAGATTCGGCGCGAGGCGCAAATGCACCCGTCCCGCTCGATCGGGTCCTAATTGAGCAGCGCGACCACGATCCCCGCAGCGGCAGCGATCACCGCCACAACGAAGATGCAGCGCCAGCCAGTGCAGACGATCCCGACCGGCTCGCTCGACCACGGCACGGGAATCTTGATCTCGAGCTGTTCGGCGTCCTTCATGCGCGTATCCTTTCGCGCCCGGGCATAATGCGCGAGGAGAGTGGTTGCGATTTGACGATTTGCTTGGGGAATTCCGCCGACGGGCTCCGATATCGGATTCGCTTGGTCGGTTTGATTATCGGAATTCCGAAATGGCTTGGCAGCTAACATCTATGGCATGGTGCCGCCGCCGCAACGAGAAACCGCATGGCGACAGCGAACGAAGCACTATCGTCCCCATGCGTCCGTCCGGACGAACGGACGGTTGCGGCCCTGCGCGGGCATGCAGACTTCGCCGAACTGATGCACCGGTTCGAATCGACGCTCAGAGACGATGTGTTCGTACAACCCGTGCCGTGTGACGTAAAAGATAGGGATAAGCATCAGAAGATACTCCTCCGCGCGGAGTCCTATCTCGTCTTGCAAATCATCTGGAAGGAGTCGGGACTGATCACCGACGAAGAATTGAGAGCGGCCGGCCTGGCGCGGAAATACGGTCCCGGCCAATTCACCTGCTACGCGCTTGGGGTAGAGCTCGCTCGCAACAAGAAAGATGTCGGCGCCAGCAATACCCGAATCGGCACGATCGTCGCAGCCGCGGAGATCTACGACCTGGTCGTGCGCGACACCTTCAAGACTCGGCTTCGCCCTCTGGTCGGCACACCCCTGCTCCACAGCATCATGATGGACATCATCCAGCCGCTTGAGCCACACGCAATCACCCCGGTGATGGCCAGCAAGGGCCTGGAAGCATGACGGCCTGCGAAATTTCTCCTCTCATCGACGAAGCCGCGCGCGCCGCGGTGCTGGTCGTCGATCGCGATATCGCAGGTGTGGCACCGATCGGTTCCGGCGCTGCAAGCAAGGTGGTCCTGCGCGCCGTGGACGTGTTCATCTCTTATAGTAGCAAAGACCAGGCCCGTACCAAGATCGATTTGCTAGAGCAGTATCTTCAGACAGCGATCAAGTCGTTCATTGATATGGTGGCGATGCCGGAATGCGTGTTCGACACATCATTCCCGCAGTTGCTTGTCCAGTCGAAGCAGCAGCACTGGTTCCACTTCGATTGTCATGGCAAGCCGGACCGCCCGACCCAGCCGGACTATGACCTCGCGCCGTTCGATCGCGGGCTTATGATGTGCAAGTACCAGCTCGCCCTGGCAGCCCAGGCGCGGAGCCTTCATGAAAGCTGTGCTGTGTGGGAGAACGAACACTTCGAGCCACGGCGTCATCTGTTGATCGGTCAGGCGGGTGGCGGTGAAACGCCTCGCGAGTATCTTGTTTTGGTGCAGAATGCGCTTCGTAGCGAGCGGCGTCGCTTTCGCCACTGGCCGGTTCATTCGAAACCGGGGATTTTGAAACTGCACGGTGGCTGTAACGATTTGGCGGAGCACCCGGATGCTAATCGGCAAGCGTGGCATGAGTATCTGTTGTGCGTCGTTCCGCTCGACGAACATTGGATTGCCGCAAAGGAAACGCTCACGCAGGCAATGAACATGCGTCGCCAATCTCCGGCGGCGCTTGCGTCCAATCAGAGCGACCTCGCTCCCGGAGAGGAAGCGGAGGACGATGCCCCTTGGCTCTCCCTCACGCACTATGCCGAAATCTTTCTTGGGGACGGCGCGCGCAAGCGCGTGCTCGACGCGCACCTTCAGGGCAAGCGCGAGGCATCGGGCAAGGAGCAAGCCGATCCCGGCAAGGCTTGATCGGACGCTGAAATGAACGTTCGCGCACTGCACATCATCGATTGGGCCGATAGCCGGGAAGCACAGGACCAGCTGCCCGCGCTGGTGCGGCGGCTCATCCACGCGACCGCGGAGGTCGAGAGCATCTTCTTCCCCAGCGGCGAATTGGTAAGCCGCCCCGGCGTTGATGGCATGCTCGACGCCAAGGGTGCCGCCCCTTGGGTGCCGGGCGGAAAGTCAGTTTGGGAAATGGGCTGCGACCAGTCTCCCGGCGCGAAGGCGACGCGTGACTATGAGGGCCGCCGGGACGAAGCGGATGCCGGCACTTCCTTCGTATTCGTCACCCCGAGGCGTTGGCGCGGCAAGCAGGAATGGGCAACCAGCAAGCAGGCGGAGGGTCTATGGCGCGATGTCATCTTGTTGGATGCCGATGACCTGGAGCAATGGATCGAGCGCGCTCCGGGGGTCGGGATCTGGCTGAGCGAAAAGCTCGGGATTGCCGGTCCCGGGCTTCATTCGCCAGAGCATTGGTGGGACCGCTGGTCGGGGCAGACGCGCCATGCCATCACGGCGGCCGCGATCTTCACCGGTCGCGATACCGCTCAGGCAGAACTTGTCCGGCACCTGCAATCTGAAACGCCCTTCGTCGGGATCCGAGGTGATAGCGCGGAAGAGGCTGCAGCGTTCGCGTGCGCGACACTGATCGACGTGCAGCTTGCCGACAGAGCCGTAATTGTCTCGGATGTCGACGCGTATCGCTGGATCGATGCCAATCCAGGCCTCAGCTTCGTTATCGCCGCGACGCCCGAGATCGGCTCAGAGTGGCGGCCCCGCGACGGGGTCAAGTTGATTGTCCCCTCCAATCCGTCCCGCGCCGGGCGGACAGGCGACGAAACGCGAAGCGATGTCTCCTTGCCCCGAATCCTGCGGCATGATTTCGAGCAGGCTTTGGTCGAGCTTGGGCACGATCCGGCCGATGCCGCTCGTCTGTCCCGCAACACTGGCAGATCTTGGTCGATCTATCGCCGCGTCGAGGCCCGCAATCCTGCCTTGGCGCATCCTGCGTGGCTCGACCGCCCGGCCGCCCGCAGTCTCACGACGCTCTGTCTCGTCGGCGCTTGGATCTCGAGCGAGTCCCGGGATACCGCCATCGTCGAACGGATAGCTGGGCGCGCGTATGCCGACATCGAACGCGAGCTGCGCGAGCTGGCGAACGTCGACGATTCTCCGATCCTGCGCATCGGTGATGTCTGGATGGCGCTGTCTCCAATAGAACTGCTCCATCTCGTCGGCCCGCGGATCACCAGCGATGAGCTCGACCGCTTCTATGAGGCATTGGAAAGAATCTTCTCCGAACGTGATCCCGTGCTCGACATCGCGGCCGACCAGCGCTGGTCAGCGGCGATCTACGGCAAGAAGCGGACTGCGTCCGGCCTGGTGATCGACGGCATGGGGGATTCCCTCGTGAAGCTGTCGGTCGTCGGCGACGTGATGGGAGCGCTCACCCCGGCAAGACCGTCTGGCCGCGCCGCGTTGCTGGTCCGCCGACTTCTCTCCAATGCGGACCGCGATCGTTGGCTGTCGCTTTCCAACGTGTTGCGTGAGTTGGCGGAAGCGGCGCCGGAAGAATATCTGCTTCAGCTCGAAGCGGGCATCCGCAGCGGTGACGACGGTCCGGCCGCGCTCATTCGCGAGACCGGCCGCGCCGGACCCGGCGGCGGCGGGTGCTGGCACGCGGACCTGCTCTGGTCGTTAGAACTGCTGGCATGGTCCCCGCGCCGACTGGTGAAGGTCGCGTCACTGCTCGCGGCACTCAGCGACACGCCGGTCGCCGGCAACTGGGCAAACACGCCTATGGCTGCGCTGGTATCGCTATTCCGCCCGTGGTGGCCGCAGACGGCTGCCGACGAACGCGCCCGCATCACCGCGATCGACCGCGTGATCGAACGCTATCCCGAACAATGCTGGACGCTGCTCAACGACCTGAGCACCGGCGGCGGCAGCTTCGCGAGCCCGAATGCCCATCCGCGGTGGCGCACGGACGATCTGGGACATACGCGGCCGCTAAAAGCCAGATCCTTCAATTATGAGCGCGCGATACGCACGCGAACCATCGCGCTCGCAGGGAACCGCGCCGACCGGCTCGCCGACCTGCTGGGCGAACTCCGATCCTATCACGGCAAGGATCAGGTCGCGATTCTCGACCAGGCCGAGGCGTTCATCGACAAGAGCGACGCCGATCGCGAGCTGCTGCGCGCGGCGCTGCGCAAGTATCTCTGGTGGGAGCATTCGTTCAACGGCACCCACGAGCATGGCGTGCAGCCGCACCTCGACCGCACCGAGCAGATCTACCATTCGTTGGCGCCGGAGGATTTGATCGTACGCCATGCGTGGCTGTTTGCAGCCGACTGGATCGAACCGCCCGAGGGAAACAGCCTCGACGACGACGGCGAAGCGCTGGCCGACAGGTTGCGGAAGTCCGCGCTCGCCGAGATAATGGACCAGCTCGGCGGAGCCGCCGTCATGGCGTTGGCGCGGGCCAGCGCGCAGCCGCATCTCGTCGGCTGGACCCTCGGCAGGTACCCCGAATTCGAGATCGACACCGCGGCGCTGCTTCCGCTGATCGAGGAACCGGACACCGATTCGGCCGACGTGCTGCTGCTCCGCGGTTATTTCAATGGGCTGACCGACGAAAGGCTTGCGGCGCTCGTCGCGAGTTTGGAGACGATGCCCGAAATTGCCAACAGCGATGGCAATTTCATCAGCCTCCTGCTGCGCCTTCCCCCCGGTCCGCCAGTTTGGGAGCGCGCCGATCAGGCGAGCGCGGAAGTGCGCGGCGCATATTGGCGGCAGATGTTCCCTCGCCCCGGTCGGCAACCGGAAGACACTCAATTCGTCCTCGGCCGTCTGATGGAATTTGAGCGGCCACGAACCGCGCTGGCGCTTGCACAGTTCAAGCCCGGTGAAGCCGATCCCGATCTGCTTCTGGACATGCTCAGCGCTTTCGGATCCGGCCAGGAGCCTGACGGGCCGATGCTCGACTATTGGCGGATCGACCGTATCATCAAGGTGCTGGAAGAAAATGAGGTGGTCGATCGGATCCAGCTCGCGACGATGGAATGGGCGCTCTACCCCCTCCTCAAGCATGGCCGCGAGACGCCCAAAGTTCTAGCGGAGCAACTGGTCAACCATGCCGAGCTGTTCACCCAGCTGATCGAGATCGCCTTTCCCAAAGCGAGCGATCACGCGGACCCCGCCGACAGCAACGACGAAGTCAGCAACGCTGCGGCCAGGGAACGCTCGCACAATGCGTATTGGCTGCTGCAGAGTTTGAACGTGCTGCCCGGCACCGATCGTGGGGGCCGGATCGAGGCGAGCAGGTTCCGCAGCTGGATCGAGGCCGTCCGGCAGTATTTTCGGGGCGGTGATCAAGCCAAGCTGGCAGATGATCTGATCGGCGCCATGCTTGCGCATTCGCCTGGCGGCACCGACGGGCATTGGCCGCATGAGCTGGTGCGAGAAGTAATCGAGCTTCCTGATGCGGACGTCATTCGCGAAGGTTTCCTGGTCGGCGTTCGCAACAAGCGGGGGGTGACGACACGCGCCTATAACGAAGGCGGCGACCAGGAGCGGAGGCTTAGCGCGAAATATGAGGCCAGAGCAGCCGCCATCGCGGACGTCTGGCCCGAAACTGCCGAACTCCTGCGCAAGCTTGTAGACGCGTACAAGCGGGAAGCCGATCGGGAAGATGAGGACGCTCGCCTGCGGATCGAACGCTAATCGCCCGGCCGGACCCTGGCCTTTGCGACTTCATAGTGCAGGAATTTGGCGCGCATTCGAGGGCCAAATCGCCGCGATTTGACAAAAAGTGTTTCGAAATATCTCGCTCGAATCCCCGATCTTTGCGTCCTTAGAATCAATCACTTAGATACCTGTCCGGACCCGGTTCGAGTCCGCATCGGAGCAAAAATTCTTGGGGGCCTCGGCGGGGGCGTCCGGGAAAATCACATCAATATTATGTTGTTATTTCATAATGATAGGTCGCGACCGAGACTCCTGTAGGCGCACCACCGACATCCTAGGAAATTTGCGTTTCCCGCATGGGCAGCGACGGCGATTCGCCGGAAGGCGCTGGACAGCGCCTCGCGCCCTCTTCCTGCGCCAGCGCTTACGATGCCGACGCGCTGATTTAGGCGATCCCGTTCACACCCACCGGTGGTTGGGCGGGCGCTTCCTTTCGTGCTCGGAAGAACTGGCTCACGGCCAGAGCGAGAACGCTGAGAGCCATCGCGCCCAGCAGCCATTTGTTCATGTCGTAAACCTGATCCACGCTTTGCTTCAGCGCAGCGGCGGATTGCGAGCCGCCCTCCCGCAGCAGGCCAATCTCTTTTCTGAGCATCGGGATGGACAGGGCCTTTTCGGGGTCCTCGATAATAACGGCTTCGATCTTGCGCAGCCGGTTGTCCAGAGCGGCGATTTCCGCCCTTTGTACCTGGCTGTCATGCGGGATCTGCCCCGACGGGCCCTTCAGCTTCTCCATCTGCGCGCGCAACTCGGTAACATTGTGCCGAAGATCGGTAATGGTCTGGCGGACGGAGTCGCGCTCGATCGACTAAAGTTCGGGAAGCCTTTGCCTGCGGGCCTCCAGGTCCAGTATCACGGAAAACATCATGATCGTTACCGCCATGATTGCAGCGGCAACGGTGAAGATGGAAGCAAGTCGAGCATTCCCCGAAAACCTAAGAGCCATGAACCCTCCTGCGTATGATCGCTGCGCATGCTTAACAGCCCTGATGGCAATAATGACAGGATTCACGGTGCAATATTTCCGACGCCAAAGCGTGAATGAGGAAGACTATCGTCGATGGGCGCGCAGACGAGATAGACCCATTCCGGCCTAAAAATACCGTCGCCGGGGCATTGCTGACGGTCCGTCAACTCGTATCGTGGGCGTCACGAGATGAGACTCGCCGTCTTGCGTAGGGGAACACGATGCGATTTTTTCGAAAAGCGGTGCTTCCTCTCACGATTGTTATCCTGGGCGTTGCTTCGGCATCCATGACTGCGGCGACCTCTGCGCCGCCCAACGAAACGATCAACTACACCTATGACGCGCGCGGCCGGCTGGTGAAGGTCGAGCATAGCGGCAGCGTCAACAACAATCTTCAGGCCAACTATACCTACGACAAGGCCGAGAACCGCGTGACCGTCAACGTCACCGGGTCGCCGAACTGAGTATCGTCGCGGCCTGAGTTTCTACATTTCAGTGAAGGGGGAAATTGCGATGGCTTTTGTCGCAAAGGGATTTCGCGCGTCCGTGGCCGTTCTGCTGGGAACGTCGATACCCGCGATCGCGCAGGCGCAGAACGTCCCGCCGATCCGTCAGGCCGTCGATCGGAACGGCGTCGATGTGATGGGCGGCACCTTCAACTTCGATACGGTTGACGTCGCGATCGGACCGGATGGTCCGTCGGGCCTCAGCTATGCGCGGAATGGCCGCGGGGTGGACAGCTACGATTCCGCGACGATCAGCATGAAAATCTCGGGTACCGTATATACGGTGAGTGTGGGCGGAAGATCCGAAAGCTTCACGCTTTCCGGCGGCGCCTTCGTTCCGGCGGAGGGGCAGGGATCGCAGCTGATCTACAACAGCTCCACCGACATGTACGAATATACCTCGCCGACGGGTGTGAAGGCGATAATCGATCTGCGCTGGGACGGATCGACTGTAACCTACCCCAGTTATGGCCGCGCGACCCGTATCGTCTATCCGTCGGGTGAAGAGATTTCACTGACCTTCAAGACGGTGCAAGTCTGTGTCATCGACTATGAAACACCATGTCCCAACTTTACCAAGCGTACACGCCTGCAAAGCGTCGTTCACAGCAATGGTTACATGCTGCATTTCGACTATGCGCTCAATAATCCGACGGTGCGCGCCGACCTCAATCCGTGGCTCCAGCTGACGCGCGTCACGGCATCCGATACGAATGTCGACAGCTGTCTGGCCACGGCGAATACCTGTACCTACACCTTGGCGTGGCCCTATGCCAGCTATGCATCCTCCACCGCCGGCGGTTACACGCAGTCGACGGTCACGGACCCGCTGAGCCGCGAGTGGCGCTATACCCGCAACAGTTCGACCGGGCAGCTGGTGGGTATCCGAAATCCGACCTCCACCAGCGCGGACACGACGTCCATCACCTATGATGGCAATGGGCGGGTCGCGTCCGTCACGGACGGCGGCGGCACCTGGGGCTATGGCTATTCCGATGTCGGCACGACGCGCACCACGACCGTAACCGATCCGCTGAGCAATCAGCGTGTCATCGTGTCGAATCAGACGAACCTGACCGTAACCTCCGACACGAACGAGCGCGGCAAGACCACCTCCTATCAATATGACGGTCAGGGGCGAGTTACGCGCGTTACCCAGCCCGAAGGGAATTATCTCGCCACCAGCTATGACTCCCGGGGTAATGTTACCGAGACGCGGCAGGTCGCAAAAAGTTCGGGCCCGGCGGACATCGTCATCTCCGCCAGCTATGATTCGACCTGCTCGAACGCCCTGACCTGCAACAAGCCCAACAGCGTTACCGATGCGCGCGGCAACACCACCAACTTCACTTATGACAGCACGCATGGTGGCGTGACCGCAGTGACCGCGCCCGCGCCAGGCGGAAGTGGTACGCGGCCCGAGACGCGGTACAGCTACACGCTCAGCGGTGGCGAATATCTCCCCACCGGCACGTCGACCTGCCAGACCGGAGCGACGTGCACCGGCGGTGTGGCGGATGAAGTCAAGACGACGATCGCGTATAACGGCCAGGGGATTCCGACCAGCACTTCGGTGGGGGCGGGGGACGGCAGTCTGACCAGCACGACCGGCGTTACCTATACGCCCATCGGCCAGGTGGAGACTGTGGATGGCCCGCTTTCGGGTGCCGCGGATACGGTCACCTATCGTTACGATGCGGCCGGGCGGACGACGGGGATTATATCCGCGGATCCCGATGGCGCGGGCGCGCTCAAGCGTCGCGCCGAAAAGCGGACCTATGATTCCGCAGGCCGCTTGACCGTCGTTGAAATCGGCGTCGTCGATGGTACGACGGACACGGATTGGGCGGCGTTTGCTTCCGCTCAGCAAATCACGCGCACCTATGACGCAAACAGCCGCATTACCAAGGTGGTGCTGACCGCCGGCGGCAATACGCATCAGGTGACTCAATATAGCTTTGATGCGCTGGGACGTCCCGAATGTACCGCGCAGCGGATGAACCCCTCGACCTGGAGCTCCCTGCCGGGATCGGCGTGTACATTGGCGACCACCGGTTCGTCCGGGCCGGACCGCATCACCAGATACACCTACAACGCGGTCGGTCAGGTCGCCAAGGTGCAGACCGGCTATGGCGTGAGCGGTGTCGAGGCCGATGAAGTGACTTCGACCTACACCGACAACGGCAAGCTCGCGACTGTCACTGACGCCGAGGGCAACAAGACGACCTACGAATATGATGGCTTCGATCGCGTCGCCAAGACGCGTTTGCCCGACACCACCAAGGGGGCGGGCACCAGCTCGACGACCGACTACATCCAGCCGACCTATGACGCGAACCGCAACGTGACCAGCATTCGGCTGCGCGACGGCACGTCGATCGGCTTTACCTACGATACGCTCAACCGCCCGACCGCGAAGAACCTGCCCGGAAGCGAACCCGACGTCAGCTACACCTACGATCTCCTGGGGCGGATGACGGGCGCCAGCCACACTGGCAACGACCTGACCTTCACCTACGACGCACTGGGCCGGAACCTGAGCGCCCGGAGCAGTGGACTCGATACGATCAACTTTAACGGGACAGTGTCCTACGAATATGATCTCGCCGGACGTCGCACCAAGCTGAGTTGGCCCAATGGCCAATATGTCACCTATGACTATCTCGTCACCGGCGAGATGGCGGTGATCCGCGAAAATGGCGCGACTTCGGGCATCGGCGTGCTCGCCACCTATGCCTATGACGATCTGGGCCGCCGCACGAGCCTGACCCTCGGCAACGGCGTGGTGACGACCTATTCGGTCGATGGTGTCTCGCGCCTGTCGTCGCTGTCGCACAACCTTTCGGGTTCGGGCGACGACGTCACTACCAGCTTCACCTATAACCCCGCCAGCCAGATCGCCGGGCAGACCCGGACCAATGACGGCTATGCCTGGGGTGGCCACTATAATGTCGGCCGCAACTACACTTCCAACGGCCTCAACCAGCTTACCGCCGCGGGTGGAACCAGCCTGGGTTATGACGCTCGCGGCAACCTGACTTCATCGGGCAGCGACAGCTTCGGTTATAGTTCGGAGAATTTACTCACCAGCGCGACGGTCGGCAGTACCAGTTCGACGCTGCAATATGATCCGCTGGGCCGTCTGTACAAGATTGCGGTCAGCTCGGTCGGTCAGCGTTTCCTGTATGACGGTGCCGAGCAAATCGCGCAGATGAACGACGCGGGAATCATGCAGCGCCGCTATGTCCGCGGCCCCGGCGCGGACGAGGTGCTGGTGGAATATACGGGTTCTGGGACGGTTACCCGAACGTTCCTTCAGACCGACGAGCGCGGATCGATCGTGGCGCGGACCGACGCGACCGGCGCGAAGGTCGCGATCAACAGCTATAACGAATATGGGATTCCGGCGAGCGGGAATGCCGGGCGGTTCCAATATACCGGGCAGGCGTGGCTGCCGGAGCTGGGCATGTATTACTACAAGGCCCGGGTTTATTCGCCGACGCTGGGGCGGTTCTTGCAGACCGATCCGATTGGATATGGCGATGGGATGAATACATATGCTTACGTAAGAAATGATCCGGGGAATTTTAGAGATCCGTCTGGATTAGGTCGCGTTTGGAGCTGTGTTACTTGGCCAGATTACGGTAGCGATTGTGGCTGGAACGATGATGGTCAAGAAGAATGTCGGCCGTCATCCGGGTGGTTTGATTTTGTAGGATGCATTCCTGGACTGAAAGACTATAGCACACCGTATATCGAACCTAGGCCCGAGGAGCAAAACGAAGAACCGGAAAACGAACCTGATCCTTGTCGAGCGGCATTGGCTGCAAGTGCAAGAAATGGAAAAATAACTACGTGGGGAATTAGCAAGCAGGGCGCATTTGTACTGGGAATGGGCGTAGTTACAGGTGGATGGAAAGATGATAGCACTGGAGCTACTGGCTATTTTACTAGTACGGTATTCTTGGAGGGTATTGCAGCCGGTAGCGCAAATTTTGAAGGAACCGTTTCTAGGTCTGGTCTAAGAGGATTTGTAGGCGGGTCGGATACGGTTTCCGTTGGTGTATCCTTTCCTGGGGCTTCAATTGGATACTCTAGTCAAATTGACATTAATACCAAGAAAGAGAATGGTAGGGGTTTCAATATTTCATTTAATAATCCATTCAATCCAAAATCTTGGCGTGTAAATGTTGATCTAACAGCCGGTTTTTCTAACACGAGTATTTTTGGATGCAAAATGCCAAAGAAATAATTTCGAGTTTGTTTGTCATTTTGATCATCGGTGGATCGTGTTCCAATTTTGGATCAGATCCATTGAATGATAAACTTGATAAGCATGAAATAATTGGATGCTATAAATCGCACGATGCGCCAGATATTAAATTAAATCTGGAAAATATCGTGAGTGATTCTAATGTAATATATAGCGAATATGAATATGGGCTTGTAGGTAGAAACAATGATCCTGTAATCGTCGTTTTTCCTAGAAACGCATTAATTAAAATATCCGATTCAGGTGGAAAAGAATTTTATAAATTTGATAAATATCTTGAAGAAAAAGGCAGGGATTTCAGCTTTGATGTGGACAGATCTGCAAAAGGCATAATTATAACAATACCTTCTTTTCCCGATATGATCATGCATAAATATAATAAAGTCGATTGCTAAATATTCAAAAATCACTTCATTTAGTTTGAAAATGTATTATAATAATACCTTATTGGTTTGGCTGCGTAAGATATTTCTAATTCATGTGAATAATTTCGATCATGTATGGCCGGTCTTGTCCATCGACTATTCGGCTATCGTTGCATATGCCTAATCTGGCAATCGGCGGCAGCAGGCTCTCTTCGAGCGACCAAAAACTCCCTCGCAACCTGTTGGCCGGGGCGGTTCGGGCTCGCTGGAACGACGGGGTCGATACTGTCGGCCTCAGACTTGGATCGCCTCCAACCCCATCGCAACCGCCCCCATCGGCCCCGCCAGCGTCCCGAGCCCCGGCGGGCCTAACCGCCGGTCCAACTGCCCGGCATAGTCCGAAAGCGAGCCATAGCCGCAGATACCGGCTGCGAGCCGCGCGCGAACGAGGGGGAATAGCGCCTCCCGCGCCGCCATCACCCCGCCGCCGATCGCGATGCGCTCAGGCGCCGCGACCATCACCAGATTGTGGAGCAGCCCCGCCAGATCGTGGATGAAATGATCCCATTCCGGCCCGTCGTCGGGCAGTTCCTGCCCCGGCCGGCCGAAGCGGCGGGCGAGGGCGGGGCCGGAGATCAGGCCTTCGACGCAATCGCCGTGGAAGGGGCAGGCGCCCGCGAAGCTGTCGCCCGCTGCCCGCGCCACGCGCATATGTCCGGCCTCGCCATGCGCCACGCCCTGTACGGGCTGTCCGCCCGAGATCAGCCCGACGCCCACGCCGGTGCCGATCGTAATATAGCAATGGCTGGAGAGTCCTTGCGCCGCGCCCCAGCGCCCTTCAGCCAGCGCCGCGCCGACGACATCGGTCTGGATCGCCAGCGGCTTCCCATAGCGGGCGGCAAGGCGCCGGGTCAGGTCGGTGCCGGACCAGCCGGGCTTGGGCGTCCGGCTGACCGATCCGAATGCCGGGCTGGCGGGATCGAGGTCGAGCGGGCCGAAGCTCGCCACGCCGATCGCGTCGAACCGCCAGCCATCGACCACGGCTTCGAGCGCCGCGAGCGTCGTCGCGGGATCGGCGGTGGGCACGGTTTCGCGCGCGCGGATATCGTCCGGGCCGGTCGCGAGGATCGCGACGCATTTGGTGCCGCCCAGTTCGAGGCCGGCGATCAACGGAGCGGAAGCCATGATGGCGTCAGCTCCGGCCGATATAGTGCAGCAGCGTGGCGTCGACGCCGTCACGCCAGAGCGCGTCGAGCGCCTCGGCAAAGGCGGCGGCGAATGCCGGGTCGTCGCCCAGGTCGCCATAGATGGTGCGCATCCCCGTCCATCGGGCGGGATCCGCTCGCGCTTCGCGCGCGGCTGCGGTCAGCACCTCCCAATCCGGGTCGTTCGGCTCGATCTCCTGCCCGCGCTCGTCGATTCCGTAGCAATAACGGCACCACAGGGCGCTTGCGAGGATCAGCCCCTTCGGCACCACGCCCCGGGCGAGATTGTCGCGGATCGAGGGGATGATGAACTTGGGCTGGCGGTTCGATCCGTCATGGCAAAGCCGCTTCAGCGTATCGGCGATCTCGGGATTGGCGAAGCGCTGGAGGATCAGCGTCTTGTACGCCGTCAGGTCCTGCCCCGGCGCGGGCGGCACGATCGGCAGGATCTCGTCGGTCTCCACCTTGTCCAGGAAGGCGGCGATGCTCCGGTCGGCCATCGCTTCGTGACCATAGGCGATGCCCCGTAGCGCGCCCGGATAGGCGATGATCGCATGGCCGCCATTGAGCATGCGGATCTTCATCGCCTCGAATTCATGGACGTGGCGCGTGAAGGTGACGCCGGCCTTTTCGAGGGCGGGGCGGCCGGCCGCGAACCGGTCTTCCAGCACCCATTGGCGGTACGGTTCGCACGTCACCGGAACCGGGTCGTCCGCCAGGCCGAACGTCGCGGCCATCGCGCGTTCGCGCGGGCCGGTCGCCGGTGCGATCCGGTCGACCATGCCGTTGGGGAAGGCGCCGTGAGTCTCGATCCATCCGGCGAGATCGGGGTCCGAAAGGCGCGCCAGCCCGACGGTCGCGGCGCGCGCGGCATCGCCATTCCCCGGCAGATTGTCGCACGACAGCACGGTGAAGGGCGCTGCGCCCGCATCGCGGCGGATCCGCAGCGCGGCGATGATCGCGCCGAAAGCGGTCGCTGGTCGATCGGGGTTCCCGCTGTCCGCGACGATCTCCGCCGCGCGGGAATCGAACCGGCCGGTCGCGGGATCGATGAAATAGCCGCCTTCGGTGACCGTCAGCGAGACGATGCGGATCTCCGGCCGGCTCATCGCCGCGATCAGCGGGCCGTTTCCGGGGTCGACTTCGAGGAAGTCGATCATCGCGCCGACGCGGCGGGCGCTCTTCCCTTCGGGGTCCAGCTCGATCACCGTCGAGAGGCAATCCTGCGCCTTCAGCGCATCGCGCATCGCTGTGTCGGCCGGGCGCACGCCCGCGCCGAGGATCGCCCAGTCCCGGTCGCCGCCCAGCGCGAACAGGTCGTCGAGATACACCGCCATATGGGCGCGGTGGAAATTGCCCACGCCGATATGGACGATCCCAGGGCTCAGCTGGCGCCGGTCATAGCGGGGCTGCGCGACGCTCATCTCATGCCATCCAGTTGCCGCCGTCGACGCCATAGGTCTGGGCAACGATATAGTTTGCCTCGGCGCTGGCGAGGAAGATTGCTATGCCGGTCAGGTCCGATGCGTTTGCCATTCGGCCAATCGGAACCGATGCGCCCACGATCCGCTTCTTTTCGCCGGGCTCGCGCTTCTCGAAGTGAGCGAAATGCGCGTCGACCCCATCCCAATGCTCCCCATCCACCACGCCGGGAGCGATCGCGTTCACATTGATGCCGTGGCGGATCAGGTCCAGCCCGGCGGACTGGGTCAGGCTGATCACCGCGGCCTTGGTCGCGCAATAGACCGCGACCAGCGGCTCGCCGCGGCGGCCGGCCTGGCTGGCCATGTTGATGATCTTGCCGCCCTGTCCGCGCGCGATCATGTGCCGCGCGGCCGCCTGCAGGCAGAACAGGCTGCCCGCCACATTCACCGCGAAGGTCCGGTCATATTCTGCCCGCGTGATCTCCGCGATCGGCGCGGCGGTGAAGAGGGCGGCGTTGTTGATCAGGATGTCGAGCCCGCCCAGCTTTTCGATCGCCTCGGCAAAGCCCGCTTCGATCGAGGTCTGGCGCGTCACGTCCATCTCGATTGCGATTGCGCCGGGGCCGAGCGCGGCGGCGCATCGCCGCACGCCGTCGCCGTCGATATCCGCCAGCGCCACGCGCGCCCCTTCGTGCAGATAGGCCCGGGCGAATTCCAGACCGATGCCGCGCGCCGCGCCGGTGATCAGCGCGGTCTTGCCTTGCAGCCTCATGTTCCGCGCTCCGTCGTCAGGCTGCGTTGACCGCCGGATAGACCGACAGTTCGATCGGTTCGCCGGGGTTGATGACATTGTCGAAATCCACCACCGCGCCCTGCGCGATCAGCGTTTCGCGCAGCTGCCCGAAATCCATGTCGGACATGCTGTAGCCATGCCGGCTGCTCAGCGCGGCGGCGGTGCCGGCGCCCTGGCCCATCGCCATGCAGGTGGCCATCACCCGGACCGATCCGAAACCGGGGCCATCGGCGCTGAGGCACCGCCCCGCCGTGACCAGATTGATGCTGCCCTGCGGCACAAGGCAGCGGAAGGGGACATTATATTCCTGCCGCGGGATGACGAGGTCGTTCTGCTCGTTGCTGTCGCTGGCATGGATGTCGATGACGTGCGCGCCCTTGGCGATCGTGTCGGGGAACGCCTTGGGCACGAGGATGTCGTCTTTCTGCAGCTCGTAGAGGCCGACGATGTGGTAGGTTTCGCGCACGCCGGCCTGAATGCCCGACTTGGCCAGCCAGCAGTCGCGGAACGCCGGGAATTCGCGGCGCAATATGTCGATGACGAGTTGCAGGGTCTCGCGAAGGCTGCATTCGGTCTTGGTGAACCATTCCGGGTCGCTGGCATCGGTCGCCTCGCGCAACAGGTTGATGCTGACCATGCCGTCGCGGAAGAAGCGGTTGATCCAGGGGCCGCCGAAGATCGGGATCTCGCCTTGCTCATTGAGTTCGAGCAGCCGGCTGCGGATCGTGTTCGAAACGGGCAGCATCCCGTCGACGGCATCGCCGAACAGATAGTCGAGCGCCTTGGTATCCACGCCGCCAAGCTGGAACCACAGGGTGGCCGGTTGCAGCACATCGCCCTTGGTGGTGGGGAAGCCCGCTGCGCGGACGAGGTCGGCATCGCCGGTGCAATCGACGAAGACCTTTGCCGCATAGGCCACGCGGCCCGCCTTGTTCTGCACGATGACGTGGCTGACGCGGTCGCCGTCCATCGCGCAGTCCGAGAACCAGCTATGGTAGAGCAGGGTCACCCCGCTCTCGAGCAGCAGGCGCTGGGCGGCGAGCTTCATGATCTCGTCGTTGACGGGATAGTTGCCACTCTCGAGCGACACGTTCGCGCCGCCCATCGCGGCGGCCTTGCGCATCAATTCGAGCGGGATGCCGGCGATATGCTGCTTGCCGAAATGGCGGAACTCGCTGATCGGCGTCACCAGCGCGCTCGTCGCCATGCCGCCGACGAAGCCATAGCGTTCGATCAGCAGCGTCTTCGCCCCGTTTCGTGCCGCCGCCACCGCCGCGATCAGCCCCGCGGGACCGCCGCCGCAGACGATCACGTCGTACGCGTCAGCCACCGGCACGGCCCGCTCGGGGGCGCTGATCGACAAATTCTCTCCAGATGCTGATGGCACGGAATTTCCTATTGTTGGGGTGGTGCTGGATGGGCGTCGTGCCCGTGATATAAAAATAACGATAATGTTTATCTGACACAGACTGGCGCAATGGTCAAATTCGTCGATATCACCCTACTTTAGATCGCTATTGTGCGCCGAGAGGTGGCACCAACGTGCGCGGAGTGTTGTAGATTTAAGATAGCGATAATGTAGTCCGCTACATATGGGGCATAGGCTTGGCGTGGTGCCCGCGTATCGCTAGACGGTGATCTCGAACGGGAGACACAGACAAGCATGGCGGATGGAAGCAACGGGCGTCGTCAGCCAACGCTTCAGGATGTTGCGGATATCCTTGGCCTCACGGCCAACACCGTATCCCGCGCGCTCAACGACAAGTCAGGTGTCAGCGCGACGACGCGCGCCCGGATCAAGGCCGAGGCGGAGCGGCTCGGCTATGTGCCGAACGTCCATGCGCGCTCGCTCGTGCTGGGATCGCGCAAGACGATCGGGGTGATCGTCAGCAACATCTCCAATCCGTTCTTCTCGGATCTGGTCAGCGAAGTGGAGCTTCAGGCTCAGAGCGCGGGGTACACAGTGCTGCTGCTGCTGTCCTATGAATCGGCGGAACGCGAACAGGATGCGATCAGCCGGGCGCTGCGCTCGGGACTGGACGGCCTGATCGCCGCGCCGGTGCAGGAACGGTTCGATGCGTGGACGCCGGTGATCAAGGCGGGTATCCCGCTGGTGCTGGTCAGCCGCGAACTTCCCGAACTGGGCGTCGATTTCTTCTCGACCGACAACGAAGCCGGGATCCGCCTGACGACCGACGCTGTGCTGGCGCAGGGGGCGAAGGATGTCGTCCTGATCGACGAGGACATGCCTTTCTCGACGATCCGCTTGCGCATCGAGGGGTTCCGGCGCTCGCTCGAGCAGCATGGCCTGCCGTTCGATCCTCGCGCCAACCTGGCTCTCGTCCCGCCGCCGCGGTCGTTCCGCGTTTCGCAGTCGTGGCACGCCGACGACGCCTATCGCGTCGCCAGCGACCTGCTCGACCGCGGCCGGCGGCCGGATGCCTTCGTCGTCGGTGACGATTATTACGCGCTCGGCCTCTACCGTGCGCTTCGCGAGCGCGGCGTCCGGGTTCCCGCCGATGTGCTGGTGATGGGCTGGGGCAACGATCCCTTCACCCGCTTCATGGAGCCGCCGCTTTCCACGCTGCTCCTGCCCTTTCAGGAAGTGGCGAGCCGGGCGACGCGCCGGCTGCTCGACCGGATCGAGGGCAGGGCGGACGACCGGGTCGTTACCGAGCGGATCGTGCCCGAACTGGTGCTGCGCGCATCGACCACGCGCTGAGGCGACGCTTCACAATTCGCAGATGAGCACGCTGCCCGAGAGCGGGGCGCGGAGCAGCTGGCTCGGGCCCAGCCGGACGCAAGCCGAGGTGACGATCAGATTGCGGCCGTCCTCGGTGAAGCGCAGGCCGGAGGGGCGGGGGACCGGCAGCGCGATCCGGTCGAGAATCTTGCCCGCGGCGTTCAGCTCGACCAGTTCCCACCCGTCCCATATGGCCGTCCACAGATCGCCCGCCGGGGATATGGCCAGGCCGGCGGGACGCGGTCCTCCCGGCGGGAACTGGTGCAGCACCTCGAACTCGCCGAACCGCCCGTTCGCTTCGTCATAGGCATAGGCGCGCAACTGGCGCATCGCGGAGTCGATCAGATAGACCCGGCTGCCGCAGTCGGACCACACCACGCCATTGGGCAGGCCCAAGCCCGAGAGCTCGGCGGTGACGGTGCCGTCCTCCGCCACGCACAACAGCCGGCCCTGCGCGCCTTCGCGTGACGGATCGGCGGAGCCGAGCCACAGCCGCCCGCGGCGATCGGTCGCGCCGTCGTTGAAGCGGTCGCCGAAGTGAATGCCGTCGACCTTGGTGCGCTTGCCCAGCGTGTTGGTCTGCGGATCGAAGATCGCGATCGAGTCCGAAAAGGCCGCGAGCAGCTTTCCGTCCGCGCGGGGGACGAGCGCGCCGATCACGTCAGGCATCGCAAAGCTCTCGGTCTTGCCGTCCGCGCCCAGACGCAGGATCGCGGGCGCCAGAATGTCGATCCAGTAGAGAGTGCCGGGCGAACCGACCCAGAGCGGGGAATCGCCGATCAGGTTGGCGAGGCGGCTGATCGGCCGAACGGCCGCGCTGCGCCCCTCGGTGCCCGGCTCGCCCGGATAGATGGCGAACGGATAGCCGCCCGCCGCGCGCGACGTCTGACGCGCGGCTTCAAGCACGTGCGGCGCAAAGGCGTGGAGCTGCTGGTCGGTAAGAAGGTGCGCGGGCCCGGTCATCACGATCGCGGCGACCGGTTCGCTGCGCTCGTCGAACACCGGCGCGGCGACCGATCGCCATTCTGACTGGGCCGAACCGTCGATCGCGTAATAGCGCGCCTTGGCCAGGGCTTCCTCCGGCTCGGGATCGACGGAATCCTCGTGCGAGAAGGCGGCGACCACGCGGCCCGCGGCGGAGCCCCGGACCGGTTCGGTCGAGCCGACGTCCAGCGCGCGGATGCGCTCGCCGGGATGCGCTGCTTCGACGCAGATGAGCCGGTCGCCGGCGAGGGTCAGCAGGCGTGCGCTGAACCCGGTCGTCTGCGCCAGCCGGGTGAGCGCGGGGGCAGCGGCGCCGCGAATATCGAACTGGCTCCACACCGAATGGGCGAGCTCGAGGAACAGCGGTCCCAGCCGCAGGCGCTGGGGCGCGGAATCCGCCTGGAGGAATTCCTCTTCGACCAGCGTCGAGACCAGCCGATGCACGGTCGGCTTGGTCAGGCCGACGCGTTTCACCAGTTCGGCGACCGTGATGTCGGTCCGCGCCTCGGCCACCGCGCGCAGCACGGCGAGGCTGCGGCGAACCGCATTCGCGCCACCAGTCTGCTTTTCGTCGCGATCTTGCATGGCGGGAATGATCCGGAGCGTGGACGATTCCACCTGATGGACTTTAGTTCAGCGCCGCGCGGCGTTGGTCAACGAGTTTCTCCGCCGCAATGGCCGCTCATTGCCCCCGCGCCTCCGCCCGCTTGATCTGGTCCGCCATTCGCTCGGCGATCATGATCACTGGAATGTTGAGGTTGGCGCGCGGAATGGTCGGCATCAGCGACGCGTCGACGACGCGCAGGCCGCTCATGCCGAGTACGCGCCCATCTTCGGGCGAGGTCACCGCGTAGCGATCCGTCGCGGCCCCCATCCGGCAGGTGCCCGAGGGATGCCATTGTCCGAACACGCCGGCGCGCACGAACGCTTCGATCGCGCTGCGGTCCTGCACGAAATTGGCGAGGGTTCGCCCGCCGCCGATGAAGGTCTTCACGAAGGCCGGCTGCAATGCGGGGATGGCATCCAGCAGCAAGGCGACCGGGGCCGTCATCAGATAGTTGGTCACGCTGCGGCGCCCCAGCAGCTTCGCCCAGCCGCTATAGCTGGAGGGGGACGGCGTCACGACATGCGGGGCCAGTTCCGGCGAGGCGGCGACCGACGCCATCATGATCGTCGACTGGACGAGGCGATCGAGGTCGCGCTGGTCGGAAAACCAGTTGAAATTGGCGATCGGCCCGGTGGCGGGATCGGCGTTCTCGATATCGACGAAGCCGCGCGAATAGGGCTTGTTGATCCAGTAGAGCAATGTCCCGATCCGCTCGCCCAGCGGGTGCCATGCCGATTTGGTGGCGATCATCCCGAACATGTCGCCCGGCTCGCACCCCTCGATGGTCGAGGAATAGCGCAGGCCGATATGGCTGTGTCGGCGGGTCTTCTTCCCCAGCCGCGCGTGCGGGCGGATATAGGCCGACAGCGAAATGCCCGGATGCTCCTGCAGATTCTGGCCGACTCCGGGCAGGTCCGCGACGATATCGATGCCCAGCGCGTGGAGGCGGGGTGCAGCGCCGATGCCTGCACGCATCAGGATCGCGGGCGATTGCAGCGCACCGGCGCAGACGATGGTTTCGCGCGCCAGCATCTCGGTCGCATCGCTGCCCTTGCCGATCCGGACGCCCAGGATGTGGCGGTTGCGATGGATCAACCCCGAAATCTCGGTGTCGGGCAGGATCATCAGATTGGGGCGGGCGCGAACCGCCTCGGTCAGATAGCCGCGCGCGGTCGATACGCGGTGGCAGCCGTCGTTGGACAGAGTGAGCGGAAACACGCCATCCTCGAAGGTGCCGTTCTGGTCGTCGATCGCCGGAAGACCCCGCGCGACAAAGGCGCGTTCGGCCGCCAGCGTGAACTCCGGCCACTGGCTGCGCGGAATGCGATGGATCGGAATCGGTCCATCGGAACCGTGCAGCGGCCCCTTGAAGTCGAGGTCGCGTTCCAGCTTGCGGAAATAGGGGAGCACGCTCTCCCAGTCCCATCCACTTGCGCCATGCTCGGCCCACTCGTCATAATCCTCGCGCGTGCCGCGATTGGCGGCCTGCCCGTTGATGCTCGATCCGCCGCCGACGACGCGGGGCTGGTCGTAGCGTTTCGGCGCGGGACCGGCGTTCGGATCATTGCCGGTGACGGGCAGGTTGCGCGCTTTGATGTTCGACCAGTGATTGGCGGAATCGAAGGCGACGATGCCGGGATACATGTCGAGGAAGCCCGCTGGCTCCTTTCCCGGCGGCAAGTCGCGGCCGGCCTCGATCAGCAGGACGTTCAGCCGGGGATCCTCGGACAAGCGGCTGGCGATCACGCACCCGGCGCTGCCTGCGCCCACGACGATATAGTCGATACGAGTCATCAGCCGATCCAGAAGCCGCCATTCACGTTCAGCGTGGCGCCGGTCATGTACGCCGCATCGTCCGAAGCGAGGAACGCAACCGCGCGCCCGATCTCGAACGGCTCGGCAAGGCGGCCGAGCGGAATGTCCTTGATCACCTGCTCGCGCACATCGTCGGGCATATGGGTGCGGATCAGGTCGGTATCGACGACGCCGGGGGCGATCGCATTCACGGTGACGCCCGTTTTCGCCATCTGCCGCGCCAGCGTGCGCGTGAAGCCGAGCATCCCGCCCTTGGTGGTGCCATAGTGGATGCCGCCATTCATCGCGCCGCGATGCGCGACGACCGATGAGGTGCAGACGATCCGGCCATAGCCTCGCTCGATCATGCCGGGCAGCACCGCCTTCGAGAACAGGAAGGCGCTCTTGAGATTGACCGCCATCAGCCGGTCCCAATCCTCTTCCTTGAGGTCGAGGATCGGCACCGCCTGGTCCATGCCGGCATTGTTGACGAGGATATCGACCTTGCCGAACGCTTCGATCGCGAGCGTGACCACCGCACGGACATCGGCCGAGGAGGATGCGTCGCCCGGCGCGGCGATCGCGGCCGGGCCGATCTCCGCGGCCTTGCGATGCGCGCGCTCCGCATCGATGTCGTTCACGACCACCTTGGCGCCCCGCGCCGCCAGTTCACTTGCGATCGCGCCGCCGATGCCGTTGCCGCCTCCGCTGACGATCGCGACCCGGCCGCGGAGAGTTTGAATCGGTTCAGCAGACATTGCGCGGCAGTTCCTTTTATTGATCGATGAGTGAGGTTCAGGCGGTCGCGTGCTTCGGCCGGGTCCGGCCGATGACGAGCGCGAGGATGACCGCCGAGATCGGGTGAAGCACCGCCAGCCCTGCGAAGATCGCGAGATAGCCGAACTGCATCACGATCGATCCGGCGAAGAGGTTGAGCAGCAGCGAGGTGCTGGCCCCGACCGCACCCAGCATGCCGACCGCCGAGGCGTTGACATTGGCGGGAAACAGGCCGGCCAGCAGCACATTGAAGCCGACGAACCAGATCTGACAGACCGAGATGACGATGGTGATGATCAGGATCGCGAGGAACGCGCTCGAGGTCATCGTGATCAGCGCGCCCAGGGGCATCAGCGCGGCGGTGATGCCGAGCAGCCAGAGCTGGACCCGGATCGTGTCATGGCCGCGCCCGGTGCGGCGATCGACGAAGCGGCCGAGCATCAGGCAGCTCAGCATCGCGACGAGATAGGGGATGCCGCCCACCAGCCCCAGTTCGGACAGCGACAGGCCGACGCGCTCCTGCAGATAGCCGGGGATCCAGAAGAGGTAGAAATACCAGACCGGATCGCTGATCATCCGCACCGCGACGATCGCGAGAAAGCGCTTGTCCTTCAGCAGCGACGTGGCCGAAGCCGGTGCGGCTGCGGGCGCCTGCTCGACGCGCTTGGCCGCCGGCGCTTCCCTGCTGTCGGTGAACCACCACAGCAGCGCGACGCCGATCCCGATAATACCGGGAATGATGAATGCCCCGCGCCAGCTGAATGCCGTGGCGAGCAAGGCGATCATCGGCGGCGCGAGGATCGCGCCCAGATTGCCCGCGGGGGTGACGATGCTGATCGCCAGCGTCCGCCGTTCGACCGGCACCCAGTTCAGGATGGCGCGTTGCAGCGCGGGGAACACGCCGGGCTCGGCCGCGCCCAGAAAGGCGCGCGACGCGGCAAGGTGCGCGAAGCTGTGCGACATGCCCGAAGCGATGTTCGCGATCGACCAGCCGACCGCGAACACGGTCATGCAGATCCGCGTGCCGAACCTGTCGATCAGCCGGCCGCTCACCACGTACATCACGATATAGGGCAGCATGAACGCGAAGGTCAGCAGCGAATAGGCGTGATCGTCGAAGTCCAGCGCGGTCTTGACGATCGGCTTGAGGATCGAAAGCGTCTGCCGGTCGAAATAGTTGAGCACCACAAGCGACATCAACAGCCCGAGGATAAGCCAAACCTTCCGGGGCATTTTCCCGGCCGGCGCGGCCCTGGCGGTGTCTGTCGATGCTTGGGTCATGTGGTTCATCCAATCGTTTGGGCAGACGCTGCCTGGATCTCGAACTGCTGCACGGCACGGTTCGCGACGTCCGCGTCCTGATGCACCGTGCCGGAACTGATGCCGATCGCGCCGGCAACCGCGCCGGACACGGTTACGGGTACGCCGCCGCCAAGAATGGCGACGTCCCCGCTGCGAAGCGTGTTCAGGCCGAAGCCGCGCTGACCGGGCAAGGCAATCTCGCCCAGCCTTTCGGTCGGCGCGTGGAGCCCGGCCGCGGTACGCGCCTTCGCGATGGCGAAATCGCCGGTATAGGGCTTGGCGCCGTCCATGCGGTGAAAGGCGAGCAACGCGCCCGAGGCATCGACCACGGCGATATTCTGGGGCACGCTCAGCATATCGGCGGCCCCGATCGCGAACTCGATCAGGAGCCGGGCGTCCGCCGCGTCGAGCATCGTCACCTGCTTCATTGCGCGACTTCGAGGTCGGACGGGCGCAGCGCGCGCTGGATGGCGGGATCGTGAATCCGTTCCGCGGCGGCCGGGGCGGGGGCGCCGCCATGACCATTGCCCGCCGGGGGCAGGATATGCCCGGTGCGATCGACCGTCAGGGCCACCCCGACATCGTCGCGCATCGGGTTGATCAGGTGATTGCGCTCGAACAGCGTGAGCTTTTCCAGCCCCGCGCAGCAATGCAGCGCCGTCGCCACGCCGATGCTGGTTCCCACGCCGTGCAGCGCCACATCGACACCGGTGCGCTTGGCGAGCGCGTCCAGCTTCCGCATTCCCGACACGCCAAGTGCGCGCGTGACGTTGGGCTGCAGATAGGTGATGCCGAGATCGACCAGCCGTTCGAACGCCGAGAGGATGAAATCATTCTCGCCGCCGCCGACCGGGCAGGGCGACCGCTCGCACAGCATCCGGATCGTCTCGAAATCCTCGGGCTGCACGGGCTCCTCGAGCCAGGTGATGTCATAGGGGGCAAGCGCATCGACAAGCGCCAGCGCTTCGTCGCGTTCATAGGCGCAATTTGCGTCGAGCATCAGCCTTGCGTCTGCGGGCATCGCTTCGCGGATCGCGCGGATATGGGCGATATCGGTTGCGACGCCGCGGCCGATCTTCAGCTTGAGCGCGGTATAGCCCTGATCGAGGAACGCCAGCGCCTTCGCCGCGCTGTCGTTCGGGTCGGCAAGGAAGGGAACCGGGCTGGCATAGACATTCACCGGCGCAACCTTGCCGCCGAGCATCTCGGCGAGCGGCTTGCCCGCTCGCTTCGACAGCAGGTCCCACAGCGCGATATCGACTCCCGCGAGCGCTTCCATCGCCGGACCCCGGCTGTTCCCCAGCGCGAGGAAGAAGCGGTAGAATTCCTCGAGCGCTTCTTCCGGCGAGGCGATCTCGGCTCCGGCAAGCGCTGGCGCGATGACCTCCTCGATGATCGCCCGATTCGGCGCGGGGCTCGGCAGGCCGAAGCATTCGCCGAATCCCTTCACGCCGTCCCGATCGGTCACGACGACCAGAGTCGCGGTCTGGCCGGTGCGCTGGATTCTCTGAAAATGTGCGGCCGGCGCCAGCAACTCCTTCGGAACGCGGCCTTCGCCGTAGATCCGGGTGAAGGGGTAGCGCATCTCATATGCGGCGATGGAGGCGATCTTCAGCATCCCGCCTTCACCTTACCCGGAGTGAAACCGCGCCCGCACCCCTTCCGGCGCGCGGCTCGATTCGATTCCCGCACACGGCCCTTGCAACACATTCGGTTTGACATTCAGCGCTCCCAACAATATGTGGATTGCAGTCCATAATATGGACCAATGTTCGCAACCGAGCAGTATGTCAACAGGGATCTGGATGAACGGGTGGATGGGAACGGCGCTGACATGACGATCCTCTCCGCCCCTGATGAGTAACATTAGCGTTATCGTAAATACACTTAGCTGAACCGTCAATCGGAGAGGTAATTTCTCCGGGTTCGTTTCAAAAAACTGTAATATCAGTGCTATATTGCGAAAATTGACGGCCTCATCGGCCTGTGGCAAGTAACATTAGCGATATTGATGAGTCCTGACGGTCGCCAAGGATATCGGGGAGGATAAGAATGAAAATGAAAGCAAAGCTGTTCATCGCGGCATCGGGTGTGGCGATGCTCGCCGCCATTGCGGCGCCGGCCCATGCGCAGGACGCGCAGCCTTCGTCCGGCGAGCCCGCTGCGAGCCAGCAGGGCCGCGGCGCGCTGTCGGGCCAGATCTTCGATCCTGCGACGGGCGAGTATCTGCGCGACGCGGTCGTCGAGATCGAAACCGCCGATGGCCAGAAGCGCAGCGCGACGACCGGCGAGGCCGGCACCTATCGCGTGCAGAATCTCCCGGCAGGCCCGGCCCGGGTCACCGTCACCTATCTCGGCTATCTTCCCCAGGGGCGCGACGTCGTCATCGCCTCGGGCGAAGCCGCGACGCTCGACTTCGATCTGGTGCGCAGCGGCCGCGACGGCCAGGCGGCGACCGAAGGTGAGATCGTCGTCAGCGGCGTCCGCGATGCCGGTGCGCGCGAGCTGATGGCGCAGCGCAACGAGCTGCAGATCGCCGACATGCTCTCGACCGACACTTATGGCGACATCGCCGGCGGCAATCCGGCCGAATTCATGAAATATATGCCCGGCGTCGACGTCGACGGCTCGAACGGCACGTCGGTCTATGCCTATCTGCGCGGCCTGCCCGCCGAATTCACCCGCACCCAGCTGAACGGCATGGACGTGGTGTCGGCCAACGGCGCGACGCCGACCGGCTATGCCAGCGCCGCCGCCGCCGCGCGCATCTTCAACTACGAAACGCTGTCCATGTCCGCGATCGACGCGGTCACTACCTACAAGACGACCGGTGCGGATCAGAATGCGGACGCCCCCGCGGGCATCATCGATCTGCGCACCAAGCGCGCCTATGACCGCCGGAAGCCGCTCTTCATCGTCTCGGTAGAGGGCTTCACCCAGGAAAATATGTGGGACAGCTACCGCAATGTCGGCCCGGATACGGGCGGATGGGGCGGCCGGCGCTTCCTGCCCAACGCGTCGCTCTTCTATTCGAACAGCTTCTTCGACAAGCGGCTGGGGGTGATGTTCTCGCTCGGCTATAACGACCAGTATGTCGAGCGCGAGCAGATCACGCTCGACCGGCAATATACCCAGTCGGCCAACGCGCCCTATCCGCTGGAATTCTACCGGATGCAGGGGCAGACCGGCGCGCGGCGGACCACGCGCCGCACCGGATCGCTGGTGCTGGACTTCAAGGCGACCGACACTCTGAACGTCTCGGTGATGGGCATGGCCTATCGCGGCAACATCCAGCTGCACAATCAGGTGACCACCGTCACGCTGGATACGGCCACCGGCACCTATGGCCTGCGTAACCTGAGCGGCCAGCCGGCGACCGCCGCGGATGCGATTTCGGCGTTCCAGACCAATCTGCCGGGCGCGACCCAGTCGATCACCTCGGCGGCGAGCGACCAGTACAAGTACAACAACGGCAACATCCTCGCGGCCAATTTCGACTGGACCTCGGGCGGTTGGACCGTCGACGGCTATTTCGCCTATTCGGACAGCAAGTCCTATTATGACTCGCCCGAGGGCGGTCAGGTCTCGACCGGACCGACCTTTACCTCGACCGGCAATTCGAAGGCGGTGAAGGGCGGCCCCGATCTGGCCGATGCCGACTGGTCGATCACCCAGGTGAGCGGACCCGACTGGTCCAATCCCGCCTCATGGACCTTTGCCGGCCGGCCGACGATGACGCTGACCACGGGTTCCTATGCGACGATTTCGGCGCGTTCCGGCGCGCTGAACGTGAAGTACGATACCGATTTCGGCAGTGTGCCGGTCAGCTTCAAGGCTGGCTTCAAGATCACCGATACCAGCTACGAGTTCGGCAACAACGCGCTCTACAACTATAGCTATAGCGGCCCGCTGACGAACGCCCAGTTCATCGCGCAGGCCACGAATCCCTATATCAGCGGCATCACCAACAAGAGCAATTTCAGCATCACCTCGCTGTCGGGCTCGGAGTATATTCCGGCGATCGATCTGTCGCGGCTGCTGGCGATGTATCGCGAGAATCCGGGCGAGTGGACCAGCACGACCACCGCGGCCAACTATGCCACCGCCAAATATCGCCGCACCGACGTCGACGAGAATATCAAGGCGATCTACGGCATGGTGACCGCGATGATCACGCCGGACCTGCAGGTTCGCGCGGGGCTTCGCGGTGAATGGACCGAGAATTCGGCCAACGTCTATCGCTCGCTGCCGCTCGCCCAGGTGCGAGCCTATACGCCCGCCGGTGCGGCGGTGCCGTGCGCGGTCACCGCATCGACCGGCATTGCGACCACCATTCCGTGCGTGGACTATCAGTTCTCGGGCGGGCCGAGCGTGATCAAGGGGCGGCACTTCACGCTCTTCCCCAGCGGGTCGATCAAATACACGTTCGGCACGCAGAACGACATTCAGCTGGGTTACAGCCGCACGATCCTGCGACCGGGCGTGGATGCGACGGGCAGCTCGCCGACAGAGAATCTGAGCGGCAGCTCGGTCGGCGGCCCGCTGCTGGTCGTGCCCAACCCCAATCTGACACCGGCCTTCTCGGACAATTTCTCGCTGCGCCTGTCGCGCTACTGGCGCGGGATCGGGATGCTGAATGTCGGCCTCTATTATAACCGCATCGACGGTCTGGCCGTGGTGAAGGAATATTCGGCAGCCGACGGCGCGAACATTCCGGCGATCGCGCCCTATGCCGCCGATCCGACCTTCGCGGGCTATTCCTTCGCGACCTACAGCCAGCAGAACGTCACCACGATCAAGGGCGTCGAAGTCGCCTTCCAGCACAGCATGACCTGGCTGCCCGCGCCGTTCGACGGCCTGTCGATCCGCGGCGCCTTCATGCACAACGAGCCGAACCAGCCGATCCCGCGCGTCGGCAACAATATCGGCTCGCTGGGAATCATCTACGAAAAGGGTCCGGTGCGGCTGTTCGCCAACATGCTGTGGAACGACGACAAATATCGTTCGGATACACCGACCTGGTTCCAGGCGCGTACCGATCTGACCGTCTCCGGCCGGGTGAAGCTCACCAAGAATTTCGAGACCTACTTTACCGTCAACAACCTGCTGGGCTCGCCCTACAACGTCATGGTCCCCAGCAGCTCGTTCCCGAACGCGGCCGCGGCGGGGCTGGGCAACCACAGCGCCATCTATGTGCAGAACGGGCGTACCGGCACGTTCGGCTTCCGGGCGCGCTTCTAAGGCGAAGCGCGGCAAACCCCCTGCTGCGGACGGCGTGGCTTGCGCCGTCCGCACCCACCGGCCAGCATCTGACGGCTGACCGCCAGTAAAGGATTACCTGATGTCCGGTTTCGGTTTCTCCCGGCGTGGCCTGCTTCTGGCGGGAGCTCAGGGCGCGGTTGCGGCGGCATTGCTGCGCGCGCCCGCTCTGGCGTCCCCGGCATTCACCGCCGATCCCTTTTCGATGGGCGTGGCATCGGGCGATCCGGCTCCCGACGGGTTCGTGATCTGGACCCGGCTGGCGCCCCGGCCGCTCGAGACGCATGGCGGAATGCCGGCCGTGGCGGTCAAGGTGAACTGGGAAATCGCCGAGGATGACGCGTTCCGGCGGATCGTCCGCACGGGCACGGCGGTGGCGCGGCCCGAGCTAGGGCATTCGGTCCATGTCGAAGTCGTCGGGCTGCAGAGCGCCCGGCGCTATTGGTACCGTTTCCAGGTGGACGGCATTCCCAGCGACATCGGCACCGCGCGCACCGCGCCGGCCGCCGGCGCTGCGGTCGATCGCCTGCGGATCGCGGTGGCGGGATGCCAGAATTATCAGGCGGGCCTGTTCACCGCCTGGCGCCATATCGGCAAGGAAGCCGATCTCGACTTCGTCTATCACTATGGCGACTATATCTATGAAGGGAAGGCGGCGGGGACCCCTGCGGCCGGAAAGCCGCCGGTGGTGCGCCGCCATCTGGGCGACGAGATCTACAGCCTCGACGATTATCGCCTGCGTTATGCGCTCTACAAGATCGACCCGGACCTGCGGGCCGCGCACGCTGCTGCCGCGTTCCTGCCCTCCTATGACGATCACGAAGTGATGAATAACTGGGCGAACGAGTGGGACGAGCGCGATACGCCGCCCGAACTGTTCGCGCTTCGCCACGCGGCTGCGATGCAGGCATGGTACGAGCATATGCCCGTACGCCTCAGCCAGCTTCCCCGGAACGGCGCGCAACTGATGTACCGGCGGCTCGACTATGGCGGGCTGATGCGCATCAACATTCTCGACCGGCGATCCTATCGCAGCATTCCGCTTTGCGAGAAGCCGGAAAGCCGCAACTGCGTCGAGACCCGCAACCAGCCCGATACGATGTTGGGCGAAACGCAGGAGCGCTGGCTCGGCGAGGGCCTCGGCAATGGCGCGACGTGGAACATGTTCGGGCTGGGCGGGCTCGTCATGCCCTTCGACCGTTCGCTGCAGAGAGTCCCGACCAAGGGCTATGACAATTGGTCCGGCTATCCCGATGCGCGGGAGCGGCTGGTCAAGATGATCCAGGATCGCGGGTTGAAGAATGTCGTCATCACCGGCGGCGACAGCCATATGTGCTTCATCGGCAATGTGCCGTCGCGGCGCGGCGATCTGGAGAGCGCGCCCGTCGCGTCCGAACTGCACGCGACCTCGATCGCCTCGAACAGCGGCAACGGACTGCCGATCGGCCCCGATCCCCGCGCGGCGAGCAATCCGCATATGGCGCTGATCCACGATCAGCGTGGCTATCTGTTGCTCGATGTCGATGCGAAGCGCTGGACCACCAGCGTCCGCGTGGTCGATCAGGCGCTCAAGCCGGGTGGAAACATCTCGACGCTGGGCCAATATGTCATCAGCCCGGACCGGCCGGGCGTTTCCAAAGCCTGAGCGGTGAATCAGGCGCCGGCTCCCCTCATCTGAAGGGAATGCCAGCGCCACCCCGGCGCCGTTAGTCACGAACGTCATTCCATCGGGAGGGATCGTTCGATGACTGCTGCTCGCCCCTTTGTCGTTATCGTGTTCCGCTGCCTTGCGCTGCTGGCGGCGATCTTCGCGTTCATCTTCTTCATGCGGATGCAGGAGGAGGAAGGCGACATCACCCGCCTACGCAATCAGGGCGTGGTCTCGCGCGCGGTGGTGGTCGACAAAAATGTCGACAAGGCGCGCTTCGAGGGGCGGCGCGGGCGCAGCCGGACGGTCGAATACAATATCCTCCGGGTTCGCTTCGTGAAGAAGTCGAAGGTGGCCTATGCCGATTTCCCCGCGAAGGTCGCCGAAGCGGAACTCCCGGCCGCGCCGCCCCCGGTGGCGAACAGCACGGACGAGATCGACTATGGCGGGGTGATGTTCGTGCCCGCGGACCGCTATGCCGCGACGAAGGTCGGCGACACGATGGTGGTGGTCAACACGCCGTTCAATCCGGATGCGCCCGAACTGGTCTCCGAAGTCCGCGACTTCGATCCCGCGCCTTTCTATCCGCGCATCGGTCTCGCGCTGGCGCTGATGCTTGTGTTCTGGCTCATCGGAAGCTGGATCAAGCGGCGGGGACGCGCGACCGCCTCAGCCTGAGGTTCGGATCACCAGATTCAGCTGGTCGTCGACCGTCGCCGCATGATCCGGGAGGCAGATGGTCGAACTGTCCGGCTCCTCGATGATCGCCGGGCCTTCGATCCGGTCGCCCGGGGCCAGCCTTTGGCGGTCGAACACCGGGGTCATGAGGACCTCACCCTCGAAATGCGCGGGCCGGTCGCCCCGCTTCGCCCGCTCGGACGTGCCCGAGGCTGGGGTCGGCAGCAGTGGCGCGGGTTTCTCGACGATCGCGGAGATGCGCAGGCGATAGTTGACGAACTGGCACGGCTCGGCCGGGCGGATGCCGAAATTGCGGGCGTACAGGTCGCGAAAGCCCGACACGGCCGCCGCCAGCAGCGCGGCGTCGATCGGTCCCTTGCGAAGCGGTACGGTGAGTTCCTGATGCTGATGCGCGAGGCGGATATCGATGCTGCGCTCGATCACCAGCGATGTCCCGGCCTGCGCCGAGCGGGCAAGCGCCTGGCGGCCCTTGGCTTCCATGCCGTCAAACAGGGTGGCGATGCGGGCGATGTCGGCCCCGGCGGCGGGCTGGATCGCGGACGCCACGAAATCATGAGCGAGATCGGAAATCAGCAGCCCCCAGGCCGAGCGGACGCCGGGGGAGGGCGGTACGATCACCGTGCCGATGCCGAACAGCTCCGCCAGCCCGGCGACATGGATCGGACCCGCGCCGCCCGACGCGACCAGTGCGTGATCGCGCGGATCGATGCCGCGCTGGAGCGTCACGAGGCGGATCGCGGCTGCCATCGCGGTGTTGGCAAGGGCGTGGATGCCCCGCGCGGCGGCGGCTACGTCGATGCCGAGCGGCCGGGCGATGTGCGTTTCGATCGCACGGTGCGCCAGCTCGGGATCGATCCTGACGGCGCCACCCGCGAACGAATCCGGATGGATATAGCCCAGCACGACATTGGCGTCCGTCACGGTCGGCAGCGTGCCGCCTTTGCCGTAGCAGGCGGGGCCCGGGACCGAGGATGCGCTTTGCGGGCCGACGCGCATCAGGCCGCCGCTGTCGATCCGGGCGATGCTGCCGCCGCCCGCGCCGACTTCGGCAAGGTCGATCACCGGGATGCGGATCGGCTCCCCGGCATCGGCATGGCCCGCCGCGCTGGTGCCGCCGCCGGCGCGGAACTGGTGAGTGATGCGCGGCGCGCCGTCCAGCACCAGCCCCGCCTTGGCGGTGGTGCCGCCCATGTCGAACGAGACGAGGCCCGAAAGCCCGGTCTGCCGGGCGAGATGGGCAGCGGCCATCACGCCCGCCGCGGGTCCGGATTCGATCGCATAGGCGGCTTTCCGCGCGGCCATTGCGGCGCTCATCACCGCGCCGTTCGACTGCATGATCTGCAGCTCGGCGCCGATGCCCATCTCGCGCAATGCATCCTCGAGCCGCCCTGCATAGCTGGCCATTGTCGGGCCGATATAGGCGGACAGCAGCGTGGTCGCCGCGCGCTCATATTCCTGGAATTCGGGCCAGACTTCGGACGAGAGGCAGAGATAGGCCTGCGGCGCAACGCGGGCCGCGATCTCGCCGATCCTGCGCTCATGTTCCGCATTGGCGTGGCTGTGCAGCAGGCATACTGCGATCGCCTCGGCGCCCCGATCGATGAGCATTCGCAGCGCGCGTTCGGTGTCGGCTTCGTCGAGCGGCCGGATCGGGTTCCCGCGCGCGTTCATCCGCTCGTCCACCTCGGCGACCATCGCGCGGGGCAGGAGCGGCGGAGGCGGGGTGTAGGCGAGGTTGAAGCGATCGGGACCGTTCGCGTGTTGCTTGCCGATATGGAACAGGTCGCCAAAGCCGCGCGTGGCGATCAGGCCCAGCCGCGCGCCCTTTCGCTCGAGCACGAGATTGGTCGGCAGCGTGGTGGCGTGGACGAAGCGGGTGACTTGCGCCGGATCGCCCGATGCGGCGTCGAGGCCCTCGCGGACGGCGGTCAGCACCCCGCGTACCGGATCGTCGGGCGTGGTCAGGGTCTTGACGTTGTGGACCGCACTCAGCGTGTCGGCGAGCACGAGATCGGTGAAGGTGCCGCCGATATCGACGCCGATGAAGATGCGCCGCCCGGTCACGCGCCTCCCTCCGCGTCATGGCCATAGATGTCGCGCGCGGCCGCGAGGCTGACATAGCCGTCGGCGATGTCCGCGCGGACCGCGTTGCGCGCGCGCTCGCGCGGATCGCCGAGGCCCCCGCCGCCCGCGGCGATCATCGTCAGCGTGTCGCCCGCGCGGATGCGGTGGTTGGTCTTCTTGGGCGGCAGGTCCAGCGCATCGGCGCGGCCCCGGTTGAGGATCCATGCGCCCGGGCTTCCCGGCAGGCCGCCGGCCACGCCTTGCGGCGGGACCAGATAGCGATCCGTCCCCCGCACGGTGATGTCCGCATCGACGAGGAACTCGACCGTCTTCACCAGCCCGCATCCGCCGCGTTGCCGTCCCGCCCCGCCGGAATCGGTGAGCAGGCGGTACTCGTGATACAGGATCGGGAATTCGAGTTCGTAGGACTCGATGTTCCGGTCGTAATTGGATGCGCCGTACAGGACGAAGGGCGACCCATCCGCGCCATCGGCGCCGGTGCGTGCCCCGCCGACGCCGAAGAAGACGTCGAGAAAGCTCCAGTTCGCGCCGCCGCCGGGCTGCTTCCCATGCGCGGTGACGGTTGCGACCACCCCGGGCGCGGCGATGGCGTGATCGGGATAGGCTTCCGCGAAGGCGCGGCTGACCGCATCGATCATCGCGTGGACCGTCGCCATCCGCAGGTTGCACGCGGCGGGATGGTTCGGATTCACCAGCGTGCCTTCGGGCAACGTCACCTCGATGCAGCGATAAAAGCCTTCGTTGAGGGGAATCTCCGGATCGAGGTAACAGCGCAGCGCGAACACCACGGCCGACAGCGATTGCGAGAAAGAGGAGTTGATTGCCCCGCGCGCCTGGGGCGAAGTGCCGGTAAAGTCGAAACGGCAGCGGTCGCCCGTCACCGTTACTTCCGCCGCCACGCGAAACAGCCGGCCGCTCTCCGCGCCGTCCTCCTCGATATCGTAGCGCCCGCGATAAACGCCGTCGGGCATCGCGGCGATGCCGTGGCGGGTCATCCGTTCGGCGTGGTCGAACAATTGCTCGATGATCCCGCGCACCGTTTCGATGCCATGCCGCCCGATCAGCGCGGCCATGCGCGCGGCGGCGATGTTGCCGCCGATCACCAGCGCCTCGACATCGCCGACGATCCGCTGCGGGGTGCGGCTGTTGGCGCGCAGCAGCGCCTCGACTTCGGGTACCCGCGCACCGCCGGCGAAGAATTTGAGCGACGGAAGGACGATGCCTTCGTGGAAAGTCTCGGTAGCGTTGGCGGGAAGTCCCCCGGCGGAAAGCCCGCCAAGGTCCGATACGATCATCATCGCGCCGCAGTAAAAGGCGAGTTCGCCGTCATGAAAGATCGGGCGGAACGCGCCGACATCGGTCGGGTGGATGCCGCCGCGGAACGGGTCGTTGAGGATGATCGCATCGCCTTCGACCAGCGTCGCGGCGGGATGGCTGACCATCACATCCCGCAGCATCACTTGCAGCGCCGAAACGTGGAGGAGTCCCCCGGCGGTCTGCGCGACCAGCCGTCCGCGCGCATCGAACAGGGCACAGGCGATCGCCGATGCCTGGCTGACGAACGGGGAACTTGCGCTGCGGGCGGCGGCAATGCCCGCTTCTTCGGCCACCATTGCCAGCGCATTGCGAACAACCTCGGTCAGAACGGGGTCTCGATTGCGATCGATCAGGGCGGCCTCCCGGAGCTTGAGGAGGGCGATGTCTAGCGATCCGGCTTGTCATATTCAAGCGATCGGTTGGTTAGATATTTAAGATAGGAATATAGATAATAATCAATAATCTGGTTGGTACGGTTGCGACCGCCAGGATGCCGGTGCATTGCTTCGCGGCCGTGGACAAAGCGGCGCGGTTTCTCTCCCCAAACGGTAGGCGCTCAGGTCAACACACTGACCACAGGGACGCGCTTATCACCGTTTGAACCCCCGCTAAGGTGCCGGCGAATGAGGCCGTACGAGCGGTCCTTCCGGTGGGGTGACACATCCTCTCCGGCATGATGGAGGGGAGGGCTATGAACACTATTTCCCGTTCGATTCGGATCGCACTGGCCGCCAGCGCCGCCTGTGTCCTTGCGCAGCCGGCATGGGCGCAGGATGCGCCGGGCACGGCCGCACAGGCCGAGGACCAGGACACCGGCGAGATCGTCGTCACTGCGCAGCGCCGCGAGGAGCGGCTGGTCGACGTGCCGATCGCGGTTTCCGCGATCGATACCGGCACGCTGGAGCGCGCCGACGTCACCTCGGTCGCCAATATCGGCACCGCCATTCCGAACATTCAGATCAACCAGACGGTGGGCAACACCTTCGGCCCGCTGATTTCGATCCGCGGCCTCGCGCCGTCGGCGGACACCAGCCTTGCCCGCGACCAGCCGGTCGGCATCTATATCGACGGCGTGCCGATCGGTAAGTCGACCGGCGCGGCGTTCGATACGGTCGACCTTCAGCGCGTCGAGGTGCTGCGCGGCCCGCAGGGCACGCTGTACGGCAAGAACACGATCGGCGGCGCGGTCAATCTGATCACGCGCGGCCCGTCGGGCGAGTTCGGCGGATCGCTGACGCTCGGCGCGGGCGAGTTTGGCCGCTACACCCAGCGGCTGGTCGTCGATCTGCCCGCGGTGGGCGATTTCAAGGCCAAGGTCGCCGTGTCCGCGCGGCAGAACCAGGGCTTCTATCGCAACAATTTCAACGGCACGCATTTCGGCGAGGAAGAGATGGTCGCCGCCCGCGCCGATCTGGTGTGGGAACCGAGCAGCAATTTCCGCGCGGCCTATGCCTATGACATCACCGACAGCAAGGGCACGCCCGCGATCCTCGCGATCAGTGCTGGCGGATCGGTGCCGATCACCAGCCCGTTCATCGCCGGGAATATCCATACCTCTCGGCCCGAAAACGGCATCTCGGCGCAGAGCGCGCTGGCCAGCGATTTCCGCGTCAACGGCCATGCCCTGACGCTGGAATATGATGCCGGCAGCGGTTCGCTGGGCGAGGTGGTGCTGAAGTCGATCACCGCGCGCCGCACCATGCACAGCTATTCGGCGAGCGATTTCGACGGCACGGCGAACGACCTGCTGCGCATCATCCTGCAGAACGATTACGAGCAGTTCACGCAGGAATTCCAGATTATCGGAACGGGTTCCCAGTTCAAATACACGCTGGGCGGCTTCTTCCTCAGCGACAATTACGATGTGTACAATCCCCGCTGGAACTTCCAGTTCGGCGGCGATCGCTACGATCTCAGCCGCCGTGGCGGTGAATCCAAGTCATACGCGGTCTATGGACAACTCACCTGGTCGCCGAGCGACAGCCTCGACATCACCGTCGGCGGCCGCTGGACCAGGGAAGAGAAGCGGGCATACGAACTGCTCCTGTCCAACACCAACTATGCCGCCAATCCCAATGCCGCGAATTCGGGCGTGTTCCAGCGCGGCGCGGGCGGCGTCCCGATCACGCGCAGCGGTCAGCCCCCTGCCGGCGCGCGGCCGGGCGCCGGCGGCATCGGCCCCAGCGACCTGATCCCGATGGAGAATTCGGACAGCTGGTCGCAGTTCAATCCGGAACTGAACCTCGTCTATAAGGTCAATCCGAACTGGTCCTTCTACGGACGCGTCGCGACGGGCTTCAAGAGCGGCGGCATCAACGATACTGCGGCGACCAACTCGGCGTTCCTGACGCCCTATGATCCAGAGCATCTGCTGTCGTTCGAACTGGGGTCCAAATTCTCGACCCCGGATCGCAGGTTCAATCTCAACGTCGCGGTCTATCATTCGATCTACAAGGATTTCCAGGCGGGCGTGTTCGTGCCCGCGGTGGTGACGACCAACATCATCAACGCCGGTGAAGCGCAGTTCACCGGCTTCGAAATCGAAGGCAGCGTCCGTCCGGTCGACGGGCTCACGCTCACCTACGGCTTCGGTTATGTCGATGCGCGCTACACCGATTTCGTCCTGCCGGACGGGACGAACGTCACCAACTCGTACAAGATCCCGCTCTCGCCCAAGTTCAATTACCTGCTGGGCGCAGTGCATCGCCTTCCGCTGGGCTTCGCCACGCTGGAGACGAGCCTGAACTATAGCTGGCGCGACGAGCAGTACAGCTCGATCAACGGCGATCCGCTGTCGATGCGCAAGGCCTATGGCCTGCTCGACGGACGCATCGCGCTGAAGGATATCGAGCTGGGCCGCGGTGCGGCGCTCGAGTTCGCGGTGTGGGGCAAGAACCTGCTCGACGAGGAATATTGGGTCAGCGGCATCAACCTGTCGACCTTCACCGTTCGGCAATGGGGCGATCCGCGCAGCTTCGGGGCGGAAGCGCGGCTGCGCTTCTGATCCGATCCTGACGAAAGGAACCAGTATATGGGCGCGCGTAGCGACCTCGATCGCTACGCGTTCCCGTGTCTGCTGTCGGTCACTTTCCTCACCGCGATCGGCAATACCGGGCTGATCTCGGTCATGCCGGCGATCGGCCGGGTGATCGGGATCACCGACACTTTGGTCGCCAGCATCTTCTCGCTCTCCGCCCTGATCTGGGCGATCGCGTCGCCCGGCTGGGCGCGCGTAGCGGACCGGCGCGGGCGCAAGCCGCTGATCCAGCTCGGGCTGCTCGGCTTCATCGGATCGATGATCGGCTGCGGGCTGATCGTCTATGGCGGCTTGCTCGGGCTGATGGCGCCGCTTGTTACCTTCATCGTCTTCTTCGTGGTGCGTTCGAGCTACGGTCTGTTCGGATCGGCATCGGCCACCGCGGTGCAGGCCTATATCGCCGACCGGACCGAGGGGCTGGCACGGGTGCGGGCCTTGTCGGGGCAGGCTGGGGCGCTCAGCCTCGGCACGATCTTCGGACCCGCCATCGCGCCTTTCCTGATCCTGCCGCCCTTCGCGCTGGCGACGCCGATGTTCGTCTTCAGCCTCGCCGGGTGCCTCGCGCTCGTGATGACCGTGTGGATGATCCCGCGCGAGACGATGCCGGTGCGCGACGTTCAGCTGGATGCGAAGCCGGTTCCGGCGGGCAAGCTGTGGCGCGATCCGCAGGTCGCGCCCTTCTTCAAATATGGCATCGTCCTCGCCTCGGCACAGGCGATGAACCTCTACACTTTGGGCTTCGTCGTGATCGACCGGCTCGGCGGTCAACCGATTGCGGCACAGAAGGCGGTGGGCACCGCGATGGTGGGCGGCGCGCTGGCCGGGCTGTTTGCGCAATGGGGGCTGGTCAACTGGCTGCGGCTCGGGCCCTGGGCGATGGTGCGCTGGGGCGCGGGGCTGGCGTTCATCGGCAACGCCGTGATGATGCTGGGCAGCGGCTATCCCAGCCTGCTGATCGGCTTCTCGCTCGCTTGTCTCGGCTATGGCCTCGGCCGGCCGGGTTTCTCCGCCGGCGCGTCGCTGGCGGCGGGGCCGGGCCGCCAGGCGGGCGTGGCCGGCGTGGTGTCGTCGATTGCGGGGGCTTCGATCGTCGGTCCGCCGATCCTTTCGGTGCTGTTGTACGAGAGCTGGGCGCCGGCGCCGTTCGTGCTCGCCTGCGCCGGATTGTTCGCCGTGACGCTCTATTCCTTGGTCAATCCGGCGCTGCGCAACCGGGGCACAATGTTTCCTGAGGGCGATAATGCGTCCACAAACCGTGCCTTGTGTGTCGATCCTCCGGGTTCATAAACGAGGGGTAAGGCGCGGCGAACGCGCGACATATTCTACCCGGAGAGACGCTGTGGACAGGTATCTAGTAATTTCCTCCGATGGCCATGTCGGCCTGCCGCCGGAACGCTATCGGGAATATCTCGACTCGAAATATCACGCGGAGTTCGATGAGGTTCTGGAGCGGGAGATCAAGGCGCGCGAAGAGCATGAAAAGCGCTTCCTGATCGACGATTTCAACACCAAGTGGCGCGCCCGCGTCGGCGACGGTCTGGAAGGCGCATGGGACGGCGCGATCCGCAACCGCGTGCTCGATGCCGATGGCGTCGCGGCCGAAGTGCTGTTCCCGGACGGCATCACCGAACGCAATGCGCCGCCCTTCGGCGCGGACATCGGCCTGCGTCCGTTCGGCAACAAGCCCGAACTGCAATGGGCGGGCGCCCGTGCACACAATCGCTGGCTCGCCGAGTTCTGCTCGGAAGATCCCGCGCGCCGCATCGGCCTGGCGGTGATCCCCGCGCTCTACGACATCGACGAGACGATGAAGGAGATCCGCTGGGCGCATGAGAATGGCCTGAAGGGCGTGTTCTTTCCGTCGATCACCGATGGCTATGCGATGTACAACCACACCAAATATTACCCGGTGTGGGACTTTCTGCAGCAGACCAAGATGCCGCTGCATTTCCATTCGGGCGGCGCGCCGGCATACGACACGACCCAGCCCGGCTGGATCGGCACCTATCTGTGCGAATTCGCCTTCTGGATGACCCGGCCGCTCTGGTCGATGACCTTTGGCGGTGTGTTCGAGGAATATCCGCAGCTCAAGGTCTGCTTCACCGAAGCGGGCGGCGAGTTCTGGTTTCCGTGGATGATGCAGCTGATGGATATCCGCGCATCGGCCAAGCACACCAGCGGCAAGCTGGGCGATTACAACGCCAACATGACGATGAAGCCGAGCGAATATTTCGCGCGCAACGTCTGGGTCGGCTGCTCGGCGCTGCCGGATGAGGAAACCACCGAATCCTATTACCAGATCGGCATCGACCGCATCCTGTGGGGCACGGACTATCCGCATCCCGAAGGCACTTGGCCCGGCACGCTGGAGAAGATGATGCTCAGCCTGGGCGGCTTGCCCGAAACGGACATCCAGAAGATGCTCGGGACCAACGCGTTCGAAGTCTATGATCTGGACGAAAAGGCGCTGTGGGACATCGCGGCGAAGATCGGCCCGCAAAAGGCGCATTTTCTGAAGGAAGCCGCCGAATAAAGGGGCGCAATCCGGAAACATGGCGGGTTGTGGCGAGCCTGCGTCCCCCAGGGGGGCGCGGGCTTTGCCATTTCTGCCGCCCATCGATAGCTTGCGGGGAAAGGGTCGCTGAGAGGTGGTTGAAGTGTCGGCGTGGCGTGGGGTCGAGGAATTTCTGGCGGTGGTTGCTGCGGGCAGCTTCACTGGTGCCGCCGAAAATCTGGGCGTTTCCAAATCCTTCGTGAGCAAGACGGTCAACGAGCTGGAGGCGCGGCTCGGCACCCAGCTACTGACCCGCACGACGCGGCGATTGTCGCTGACCGCGGCGGGCGAATTGTTCTTCGACCAGTGCAGCGCGCTTCAGGAAAACCTGATCGAACTGGAGCAGCAAATGGCACAATTCCAGTCCGCGCCGGTCGGGCGGCTGCGCATCGGGCTGAGCGACATCTTCGGATCGGACTGGATGTCGGCGCTGGTCGCCGATTTCAGTGCGCTGCATCCTGAAATCATCATCGAACCGATCGCCTATCTGCGCGAATCCGATGTCATGCAGGAGCGGTTCGACGTCGTCATCCGTTACGGCCGGTTGCAGGATTCGGCGGTGAAGGCGCGGCTGTTCGGCTATCTATCCTACTGCCTGTGCGCCTCGCCGGAATATGTCGCCGAACATGGCTGGCCGGAATCGCCCGAACAGCTTTCGCGGCACAAATGCCTGACCGATGCGAGCGGGGTGTTCGAGTTCAACGGCGGGGCGACCGCGCGGCTGAAGGGCCGGTGGCGGAGCAACAGCGGCGTCGCGTTGCGCTGGGCGGCGCGGCGCGGGCTGGGGATCGCGCATCTGCCGGTCAGCGTGATCCGCAGCGATCTGGCCGAGGGGCATATCCTTGCCTGCGAAGCCGAATGGAGCTTCCACGACAAGGAAGTCTGGGTCGTCTTTTCGCCCGGGATCATGCCGGCGGCGACGCGCTTCTTCATCGACTTCCTCGCCCAGCGCTTCACCAAGCAGAAGGTCCGGCCGTGGGACTGGCCGCTGATGTCGCCGACCAACTATCCGCCGACGATTGTTCACGAACAGGCATAGTACGTCCGCGGTTGCGCGCTTTCGCTTTCGTTCGAACCGGCTAATCTCACTCTCGATCCCGCGACAGACGGGACGTGTTTATGGAGGGTAGGTTGCCGCAGGTTGAGCGATTCCCGATGGATATCCCGTTCGGCTGGTATTTCGTCGCCTATGGCGACGAACTGGCGATCGGCGATGTGAAGCCGCTCCACTATTTCGGGCGCGACCTGGTGCTCTTCCGCAACGAATCCGGCGAGGCCGGCGTGCTCGACGCCTATTGCCCGCATCTCGGCGCGCATTTGGGGCATGGCGGGGTGGTTGACGGCGACAGCATCCGCTGCCCGTTCCACGCCTGGGCGTTCAAGCCCAACGGCTTCTGCTCCAGCATCCCCTATGCCAAGGCCTTCCCGCCCATCGCCAAGCGCAGCCCGATCGCGCGGCCCTATCCGGTGCGCGAACGCAATGGAGTGATCTGGGCCTGGTATCACCCGCATGACGTCGCACCGATGTACGATGTGATCGAGCATGACGAGTTTACCCAGCCGGGCTGGGCCAAGCCGACGCGTTTCGACTGGCGTTTCGCCAGCAATCCGCAAGAAATCGCGGAGAATGGGGTCGACGTCGCGCATTTCGAATTCGTCCACAAGATGGACGCGGTGCCCGAAGGCAAAACCAATTATGACGGCCATATCCGCCATAGCCATGCGGCCGGCGAGCGGGCGGTGAAACTGCCCGACGGCACGACCAAGATCTTCCCTTCGAGTGTCACCACGATCCAGAATGGCGCGGGCCAGAAATTCACCCAGTTGAGCGGCGTGGTCACGCTGTCGCTGATGGTGCTGGCGACTCCGGTCGAAGCCGACGACGTCGAACTGCGCTTCTGCTTTACCCATCCCGAGTTCGAGCCGGACTCGTTCGACGCCAAGGCAGTCGAAGCCGCCATCGCCAATACCTGCGGCCAGACCGGCGTCGCGGGCGACATTCCGATCTGGAACTACAAGATCCACCGTGTCCGTCCGCTGCTGTGCGACGGTGACGGTCCGATCCTGCGCTTCCGGCGCTATTTCGAGCAATTCTACGCCGACGCGGACGAGCCGAACAGCATCGCCGCCGAATGAGATGACCAGCACGGACTGACCGGGCGCGAAAGGCTGACTTTCGCGGGCGGGAGAGCTGTGCCCGAGTGAAAGGAACGACGATGAGCCGACTTCGCTACCTCCAGGGTCCCGCCGCGACGCGCAATGCGGGCGCGCTTCGCAACACGGTGCGCGGCGTGCGCGCGACGTACGAGACCGACGCGGAAGTCGTCCGCGCGCTGCTGCCGCAGCCGCTGGTGGCGGTCGAGCGGCCCGAAGTGTGGGTCCAGCTGGCGCATGTCGCGATGCACGTGACCGAGGAGCGGACGGTCGAGATCGGCGCGCTGACGATGGGCATCAACGCAACCTATGAAGGCACACCGGGCGCCTATTGTTTCCATATGGCGATGGAAGGCGAGACGGTCGTCACCTCCGGCCGCGAGCGGTTCGGCGAACCCAAGAAGATCGCCGAGACCAGCTTCGAGCGGCAGGGCGATCACGTCCGCGCCACCTGCTCGCGGCATGGCATCACCTATTTCGAAGTCGAAGGCACGATCGGCGAGGAACTCGACGCGGAGAAGCAGTTCGAGGAATATCTGTTCTGCTACAAGGGGCTGCCCTCGATCGACACGCCGGGCGAATTCGATGGCGACGTGTTCCTCACGCGCCTCAACTGGAAGCGGAACTACACCACCCGACGCGCGATGACCGGCGAGATCCGGCTGGCGGAATCGCCCTATGATCCGCTGATCGACATTCCCGTGCGCAAGCTGGTGTCGATGCAATATGTCGAAGGCGCGACCCAGACGAGCGGGCAGATCCTGCGCAAGGTGCCGGGCGAATGGATCGCGCCGCAATGGGTCGGCCGCTATGACGATCCGGGCAATATCGGCATCGACCTGTCCGCGCCTGCCGAGCAGGCTGCCTGATGCGGTCTTTCGAAGGGAAAGTCGCGGTCGTGACGGGCGGAGCGAGTGGTGTGGGCCGCTCGCTCTGCGAGCAATTGCTGGCCGAGGGCGCTCGCGTCGTCGTCGCCGACATCGACGCGGCGAAGATCGGTGAAGTGACCGAAGCCATCGCGCCGCTGGGCGGTGAAGTGACCGGCATTCAGGTCGATGTGACCAAGGAAGCCTCGGTCGATGCGCTGGCGGATCAGGTGTTCGCTCGCTTCGGCCATGTGAATCTGCTGTTCAACAATGCTGGCGTCGGTCTGGGCGAAGCAAAGAAGACGATCTGGTCGCTGCCGGTCAATGACTGGCGATGGGGCATCGATGTCAACGTGATGGGCGTGGTTCATGGCATCAAGGCATTCGTGCCGCGGATGCTGGAATCGGGCGAGGAAGGCGTGGTGATCAACACCTCGTCGACCAATGGGGGGCTACGTTCACTGCCCAACACCCCGATCTATGCCGCGACCAAGGCATCGGTGACGAGCATTTCCGAAGTGCTCCACCAGCAATTGCTGCGCGAAGGCAAGCCGGTCAGCGCCGCGGTGCTGTTCCCCGGACCGCACACGGTCAACACCGGGATCATGGCCTCGCGGCTGGTGCGCCCCGCTGATTATGCCGGGGACGAGCCGGAGGAGCCGGTCGCCTACCGGACGATGGAGGACCTGCTCAAGACGACGGGCCTCAAGATGAAATTGACGGAGCCGGAGGAGGTCGCCACCTTCGCCCTCGCGGGAATCCGGAGCGGCAAGTTCTGGCTGTTGCCCGAGAGTGAGGAAGGGGACGCAATGATCAGGCTCAGGACCGAAGGGCTGCTTGCCCGCGATAATCCGAAGTCAGCCTGGTAATGGCGTCAGTCGCGGAACAGGCGAGCGCGCCTGCCACGTCGAAACCCGGCCTCTATCGCTGGTACGTCGTCTTCGTCCTGTTCCTGGCCTACACGTTCAGCGCGATCGACGCGCGCGTGCTGACGCTGCTGGTCGGGCCGATCAAGAAGGACCTGGGCCTCAGCGATTTCGAGATCAGCCTGTTGCAGGGATTCGCCTTCGCGATCCTCTACAGCCTGGCGGCGATCCCGATCGGGCGCTTCGTCGATACCAGCCCCAAGCGGACGCGGCTGGTGGTGTGGGGCGTGCTGTTCTGGTCGGCGATGACGATGGTGTGCGGCACGGTGCGCAGCTTCGGCCTGCTGTTCGCGGCGCGTGTCGGCGTGGGGGTGGGCGAGGCGACGCTCAGCCCCTCGGCCTATTCGCTGATCAGCGACTATTTCGAGCGCAGCAAGCGAGCGCTGGCGATCAGCTTCTACGCGATCGGCTATCCGATCGGCAGCGGGCTGGCGCTGATCGTCGGCGCGGCGTTGCTCCATCATTTCTCGCAGCCCGGGGCCGGCGATCTGGGCTGGCTGGGCGCGCATCAGCCCTGGCAGATGGTGTTCATCGCAGTCGGCCTGCCCGGCATCGTGATCGCGCTGCTGGTGATGACCATTCGCGAGCCCAAGCGGCAGGAAATGGCCAGCGGTCACAGCGCGGCGATGCCGCTGCGCGAGGTCTTCGCGTTCATTCGCGAGCGCTGGAAGCTCTACGGCATGCTGATCGGATCGACGGCGCTGATCGCGCTGCTCGCGATCGGCACGAGCGTCTGGTACCCGACCTTCCTGATCCGCACCTATGGCATGACGACCAGTCAGGTCGGTTTCTATTTCGGCACGCTGATGCTGGTGTGCGGCACGATCGGAACGATCTTCGGCGGCTGGTTCGCCGGGCGGCTGGTCCAGAAGGGACAGGCCGACGCGAACATGAAGGTGGTGCTCGTCGCGACCATCCTGAAAGGGCTGCCGCTGATCATCGGCCCGCTGATGCCGACGCCCACGCTGGCGCTGTTTTTCATGGGCATCGGTACGCTGGTGGGGCAGGCTTCGCAGGGCGTGATCCTCGCCGCGATCCAGGACGTGACGCCGAATCAGCTTCGCGGGCAGGTGACCGCGCTGACCCTGCTGGGCGTGAACCTGATCGGCATGGGGCTTGGCGGATCGGTGATCGCGGCGATCACCCAGTTCGGTTTCGGCGACGAGAATGCACTGCGCTATTCGATCGCGATCACCGGTGCTGTTGTGCTGCCGATGATCGTTGTGCTGATCCTCGCCGGGATGCCCGCCTATCGCCGCGGCCTTGCCGATATGTCCCGCCCCTGATCGATCGCATCTTGCGCTGTCCCCAAATGGGGGGAGACTGAGGCGAGCGATCGGGACCAGAGCTTCCCGGAGCGACTGAGGAGAGGGCAAGCGTGAGCGAGAAGCGGGTGGCACTGGTGACGGGCGGCACGCGCGGCATCGGCAAGGCGATCGCGGAACGGCTGCTCGGCGAAGGCTGGGACGTGGCGGTGTGCGGACGCTCGGCTCCCGAAGCTTCCATCGCCGGGCCCGACGGGCGCGAAGCCGTGTTCTTCGCCGCGGATATCCGTTCGGCCGAAGTCGCCGACGATCTGGTCGCGCAGGTAAAGGCGCGGTTCGGACGGCTCGATCTGCTCGTCAACAATGCCGGCGGATCGCCCAAGGCCGATCTGGCGGACTCCTCGCCGCGCCTGATCGAAAAGGTGATCGCGCTGAACCTGATGGCCCCGCTCTATCTTGCCCGCGCCGCGCAGGCGGCGATGCGCGATCAGGCGGAAGGCGGGCACATCGTCAATATCGCCAGCATCTCGGGACAGCGGCCTTCGCCCGGCACTGCAGCCTATGGCGCGGCCAAGGCGGGGTTGCTCAGCGCAACCGGCAGCCTGGCGATGGAATGGGGACCGCTGGTGCGGGTCAACGCGATCGTGGTCGGGCTGGTCGAAGCGGTCGAGGGGCAGGACGAGCATTATGGCGGACCCGAGGGCATTGCCCGGCTGTCCGCGACGGTGCCGATGGGGCGTATGGCGCGGGGCGGGGACGTCGCCTCGATGGTCGCCTGGCTGGCCTCTCCAGACGCTGCCTATGTGACCGGTGCGAATATTCCGCTGCATGGCGGCGGCGAGCGGCCGGCGGTGCTGCAATGACCCAGCCTCTGGCGCCGACCAGCGACCTGCTCAAGCTGCTCTATGGCGGACCGCTGGAAATCGTGCCTTGGCGCGATTTCCTCTCGGCGCTGGTCGACACGATCGGGTGCGAGAATGCCGCGATCACGCTGCAGCTGAGCCGCAAGGGCCTCGCGCCGATGGTGATCTGGGGCAAGCCGACGCCGGTGCATGGCGAGATGGCTCGCGATATCGGTGACCGTCACGCCGCGATCGGGCATCTCGATCCGTTGCGCAACGCGCTCCAGCGTTCGGGCGACATCGTGCTGCTGGAGGAAGTCGCCAGCCGCGAAGCGCTGGAAGAAAGCGAATTCTACCGGATCGTGATGCAGCCCTATGGCATCGAGCAGGCGCTGGGCATGTATGTCAGCGAGCCGGGTGGGCTGGAGTGCAATATCGGACTGGTCAGCGGCGGCGAGGGGCTGCGCTTCACCGATGCGCACAAGGCGTTCATGGCCGAGCTCCGCCCGCATTTCGAGCAGGCGTTGGCGCTGTTCTCACGCATCTATCGCGACGAATCCGAGTTGGAAGTGCTGACCGACGCGCTCGACCGGCTGACGATCGGGACCTTCATCATCGACGGGCGCGGGCGGATGGTGCGCGCCAACGGCGCCGCGCGGAGGATGATCGATCGCGGCGATACGTTCCGGCTCGTCGAGGGACGGCTGACGCTGAGCGGGCGGACCGATGCGATCCGCTTTCGCGAGATGGTCGACCATGCCCTGTCGGTGCGGATGGGCGACGGCGACAGCGATTTCGTCAAGGCGTTCCGTTGCGCCGATCATGACGCCGATGGCCTCGGCATCCTGGTCCGCGCGATCCGCCGCGAGAAGCTGACACCTTCGGATATCGGTCCGGCGGTGGTGGTCTATGCCACCGAGGCCGGGCAGAGTGGGTCGTTCGAGCGATTGATCGCAACTCTTTTCGACCTGTCGCCGTCCGAGGCGAACCTTGCGGCGCTGCTTTCGCAGGGAATGACGCTGGCCGAAGCCGCGCGCGAGACCGGTTTGACCGAAAGTACGGTGCGGACCTATTCGAAGAAGATCTTCGCCAAGGTCGGCGTGGGCCGGCAGGCCGAACTGGTGCGGCTGATCCTGCGCAGCGTGGCGATGCTCGGATAGCCTTCAAACCTGCGCACAAACGCCTGAAAAACTGTCTTTCGAACCGGCGCGGTTTTCTCCCCAAATGGTGATTTACCGGGCGGGCGGCGGGTTCATAGCTGGCTGCATCACCGGGGCGGAAAACGCCCCACAAGAGGATGCAGGGGACGATGGACAAGCGCCTGTCGCTCGACGCGTTTGTCGGCGAACTTTCGGACGGGATGACGATCGGCATCGCCGGTTGGGGGCCGCGGCGCAAGCCGATGGCGCTGGTCCGCGCGATTCTGCGTTCGGGTCTGAAGGACCTGACCATCGTCACCTATGGCGGCGCGGATGTCGGGATGCTGTGCGCGGCGGGGAAGGTGCGCAAGCTGGTCTTCGCCTTCGTCTCGCTCGACGCGATCCCCCTCGAGCCCTGGTTCCGCAAGGCGCGCGAAAGCGGCGCGATCGAGGTGCTCGAGCTGGACGAGGGGATGCTGCAATGGGGGCTGAAGGCCGCCGCGCTGCGCCTGCCCTTCCTGCCGACCCGCGTCGGGCTGGGCACCGATGTGGTGACGCATGGCGGGTTCGAGACGGTGACGTCGCCCTATGCGGATGGCGAGGTTCTGCTGGCGATGCCCGCCATCCCGCTCGACGCCGCGCTGATCCATGTCCACCGCGCCGACCATCGCGGCAACATTCAGGCGCTGGGCCCCGATACCTATTATGACGAGTGGTTCGCCAAGGCCGCGGCGCGGACCTATGTGTCGGCCGAGCAAGTCGTCGAGCGGATGGACCTCGCCTATCCCGAGGATGCGAAGGCCAATATCTTCGAGCGCTGCTTCGTCCACGGCGTGATCGAGGTGCCGTTCGGAGCGCACCCGACCTCGATGCCGCCCAGCTATGGCTGGGACATGGCGGCGTTCAAATCCTATGTCGCCAGCGCGAGCGAGGAAGGCGGCTGGGACCGCTATTCCCGCGACGTGATCGGCGCGGACGAGGCCGGATACCTCCAGCGCGCGGGCGGCGCGGATGCAGTGGCGAAGCTGCCGCTGCCGATCTTCTGAGGAGCGGAGAATGACCCAGGCTCCCACGCTGGCCGAACTGCTGATCGTCGCCTGTTCCGAGGCGTATCGCGGCAATGGCGAAGTCGTCGCGACGGGTATCGGCCCGGTGCCGCGCCTTGGCGCCAGCCTCGCCAAGCTGACTCACAGCCCCGAATTGATGATGACCGATGGCGAGGCGTTCCTTGTCGAGGAGCCGGTGCCGATCGGACCGCGCGGCTATGACGACCGCAAGGCGGCAGGGTATCTGCCCTTCTCGCGCTTCTTCGACAGCGCGGTGTGGACCGGGCGGCGGCACGCGATGGTTTCGCCGACCCAGATCGACCGGTTCGGCCAGACGAACCTGTCCTGCCTTGGCGGGACCTATACGCAGCCCAAGGTGCAGATGCTGGGCGTGCGCGGCTTTCCCGGCAATTCGATCCACCACGTCAATTCGATGTTCGTGCCTGCGCATTCGAAGCGGATCTTCGTCGAGGGCGAAGTCGATATGGTGTCGAGCGTGGGGTACAATCCCGCGCGGCGGCCGGCAGGGGCGAACTTCTCGGGCGTAGATCTGCGGCTGATCGTCACCGATCTGTGCGTGATGGATTTCGGCGGGCCGGACCATGCGATCCGGCTGGTGTTGCTGCATCCCGGCGTGACCGCCGATCAGGTTATCGAAGCGACGGGCTTCGCGGTGCTGGCGCCCGCCGAGGTGCCGGTCACGCCGATGCCGGACGCCGAGCAGCTGGCGATCATCGCCCGGCTCGACCCCCACAATATCCGCGCCACGGTGATCAAGGGCAATCCGTCCGCCACGCGCGAGGAGGTGGCTGCATGAGCGACGATCTGGTCCCCCCGAAACAGGTCGACATCGTGTACGAGACCGAGGAGCCGGTGCTCTATTCGGTCGATGGCGCGGTCGCCTACGTCACCATGAACCGGCCGGGCTTCAACAACGCCCAGAACAGCCAGATGACCTATGCGCTGGACGCTGCCTTCCGCCGTGCGGTGGACGACGATGCGGTGAAGGTCATCGTGCTGCGCGCGGCGGGCAAGCATTTCTCCGCCGGGCACGATATCGGCACACCGGGGCGCGACCTGCACAAGAGCTTCGACCGGGCGCATCTGCTGGCGGATCACGTCAACAAGCCGGCGGCGGAACTGCTCTACACGCGCGAGCAGGAAGTCTATCTGGGCATGTGCCGGCGCTGGCGCGACATTCCCAAGCCGACCATCGCGGCGGTGCAGGGGGCGTGCATCGCGGGCGGGCTGATGCTGGCATGGGTGTGCGACTTGATCGTCGCGACCGAGGATGCGTTCTTCCAGGATCCGGTTGGCCGGATGGGCATTCCGGGCGTGGAATATTTCGCGCACGGTTTCGAACTGCCGCCGCGCGTGGCCAAGGAATTCCTCTATCTCGGCGAGCGGATGCCGGCGGCGCGGGCGCATCAGTTCGGCATGGTCAACCGCCTGTCGACGCGCGAGACGCTCGACGCCGACGTGAAGGCGATCGCCGACGAGCTGGCGACGCGGCCGCGCCTCGGCAACTGGCTGATCAAGCAGGCGCTGAACCATGTCGAGGAACTGCGCGGCAAGCGCACCGCGATGGATGCGGTGTTTCACATGCACCATTTCGCCCATGCCCAGAACGACCTGACCACCGGCAACAGCCTGGGCGGATTGGATGGCAAGGGCATGGCCGCCGCCAACAAGAAGCAGGCGGGCGAAGGCTGATCATGCACGATCCGCTGTCCACCGTGATGACGCAGCGGCTGGGGTGTCGGCTGCCGGTGATCCAGACCGCGATGGGCTGGGTCGCGACGCCAGCGCTGGTGATCGCATCGAGCGAAGCGGGCGCGTTCGGCTTCCTCGCGGCGGCGGTGATGACGCCGGGCGAAGTGCGCGACGCGATCGCGGCGGTGAAGGCAGGGACGGATAAGCCGTTCGGCGTGAACTTCCACATGTTTCAGCCGGGCGCGGCGGAGATCGTGGAGATCATCCTGGAACATCGCGACCAGATACGCGCGGTGAGCTTCGGGCGCGGGCCGGACGCGAAGATGATCGGGCGGTTTCGCGATGCCGGGATCCTGTGCGTGCCGACCATCGGCGCGGTGAAACATGCGCAGAAGATGGTGCAGTTGGGCGTCGACATGGTCGTGGTGCAGGGCGGGGAGGGCGGGGGCCATACCGGGTCGGTCGCCTCGACCGTGCTGCTGCCGCAGGTGCTCGACGCGGTGCAGGTGCCGGTGATCGCGGCGGGCGGCTTTGCCGATGGGCGCGGGCTGGCGGCGGCTTTGGCCTATGGTGCGGCGGGCATTGCGATGGGCAGCCGGTTCCTGATGACGCGCGAGAGTCCGCTGCCTGATGCCGTCAAGGCGCGGTACGTGAGGGCGGAGACCGGCGACATCATTGTTTCGACCAAGGTCGACGGGATGCCGCAGCGAATGATCGTCAACGAAGCGCTGGGCCGGATCGAACGTTCGGGCCGGATCGGCCTGTGGCTTCGCGCGATCGAGGCGGGGCTGGCGATGAAGCGGCAGACCGGCGCGAGCTGGGCCGAGCTGTATCGCGCTGCCAAGGGCATGACGAGCCACGGCGGGCTTTCGCTGCCGCAGGCGATGATGGCCGCCAGCGCGCCGATGCTGATCCAGCGCGCGGTGGTCGAAGGCGACGCTGCGGGCGGGATCATGGCGACCGGACTGGTTGCCGGGCGGCTGGGCGACCTGCCGGGCTGCGCCGAGCTTCTTTCCAGCATCGAGAATGAAGCGCGCGAACGGATCACTGCGCTGGCTCCCGCAACCGAAAGGCTCCCCGCCTGATGCCGATCACCACGACCATCGAAAACCGGATCGCGGAGATCGTTTTCGACGTGCCGCCGGTCAACGCGTTCGACAGCGAGACGTGGAACAGCCTGCCCGCGATCATCGCCGAGGCGGGACGCAACCCGCAAGTGAACGTCGTGCTAATCCGCGCCGAGGGTCGCGGCTTTTGCGGCGGCGTCGATATCAAGGAGATGCAGGCGCATCCCGAGCGGATCACCCTGCTCAATCGCGGCAATTACCTGACCTTCAAGGGGGTGCGCGATTGCGAGGTGCCGGTGGTCGTCGCGGTGCACAGCTTCGTGATCGGCGGGGGCATCGGCATTTGCGGCGCATCCGACACGATCATCGCCGCCGACGACGCCTATTTCTCGCTGCCCGAAGTCGATCGCGGCGCGATGGGCGGGGCTAGCCACCTGTCCCGCATGCTGCCGCTGCACAAAGTTCGCTCGGCCTTTTTCACCGGCGGGAAGATTCCTGCGGAGGAAGCCTACCGGCTCGGCGCGGTCGAGAAAGTCGTGCCGCGCGACACGCTGATCGAGGAAGCGCGGGCCTTTTGCGCGGTGATCGCGTCCAAATCGCGCAAGGCTTTGGTGATCGCCAAGGAAGCGCTGAACGGGCTGGAGCCGCGTGACGTCGATCGCGGCTATCGCTGGGAACAGGGCTTTACCCTCGAAATGTACATGCACGAGGACAGCCAGCGCGCGCGCGATGCGTTCGTCGAGACGGGCAAGGCGGCGAAATTCTGATGGATCTCGCCTACACTCCCGAACAACAGGCGTTCCGCGCCGAGGTGCGCGAATGGATGGCGGCGAATGTGCCGGTTGGTGCGCTCGTCACGCTTGAGCGCGAGGACGGTTATCGCCAGCATGTCGCGTGGGAACGGCGGCTGGCGTCGGGCAATTGGGGGATGGTCACCTGGCCCGAAGCCTATGGCGGGCGCGGGCTGGACCTGATCCAGTGGCTGATCTTCGAAGAAGAATATTGGCGCGCGGGCGCGCCGAACCGCGCCAACCAGAACGGCATCTTCCTGCTCGGCCCGACGATCATGGAATTCGGTACGGACGAACAGAAAGCGCGCTTCCTGACGCCGATGGCGAAGGGCGAAGTGATCTGGGCGCAGGCATGGTCCGAGCCGGGCGCGGGATCGGACATGGCGGCGATCGCCAGCCGCGCGGTGCGCGACGGGGATCATTATGTGCTGACAGGTCAGAAGACCTGGTCCAGCCGCGCCGCCTATGCCGATTGGGGGTTCGGCCTGTTCCGCACCGAGGAAGGATCGAAGCGGCACAAGGGGCTGAGCTTCCTGCTGTTCGACCTGAACGCGCCGGGGATCACGCGGCGGCCGATCCGCCAGCTGCACGGCGATACTGGCTTTGCCGAACTTTTCTTCGACGAGGTCCGCGTGCCGGTGGCCAACCGGATCTCGGGCGAAGGCGAGGGGTGGAACGTCGCGATGGCGACTGCCGGGTTCGAGCGCGGCCTGATGCTGCGCAGCCCGGCGCGGTTTCAGGCGACGGCGGCACGGCTGGTCGAGCTGTGCCGGGCGCAGGGTTCGCGCGTGTCGCCGGGCGCGCGCGAAGCCGTGTCGGCGGCGTGGAAGGGCGCGCAGGCGTACGCCTACAACACCTATATGGTCGCGTCGCGGATCATTGCGGGCGGGCATATCGGCGCCGAAGCCAGCCTCAACAAGATTTTCTGGTCCGAGCTGGACCGGGCGATGCACCGCACCGCGATGCAGATCCTCGGCGCGGCCGCCGAACTGCGCCACTTCGCCGATGGCGAGGTCAATGCCTGGCTCGAAGGCTATATCTTCTCGCTCTCCGGCCCGATCTATGCCGGGTCGAACGAGATCCAGCGCAACATCATCGCCGAGCGGTTGCTTGGCCTGCCGCGGCAGGGAGCGGGCTGATGGATTTCCGCCTGACCGAAGACCAGCGTGCGCTTGTCGATGGGGTGCGCGAATTCCTGTCCGGGACGCATGGCGCCGAAGTGCTGCGTGCGCTGGACGGTGAACCGACGCGGCGTTCGTCCGCGATTGCCGCAAGCCTGGTGGAGATGGGACTCCCGGGCCTGATGGTGCCCGCCGATCAGGGCGGGCTGGGGCTCGGCACCGTCGAAGCGGTGCTGATCGCGATCGAGGCCGGGCGCGCGGGGCTGTCCGAACCGTTGATCGACGGCGCGTTCGTCGCGGCCCCCCTGCTGACGAATGCGGGCGGGCAGGATGCGTTGCTGGCGGCGATCGCATCGGGCGAAGCGCGGGTGGCGTTGCAGCATCCGGCCAATCCGTGGGTCGCCGATCTGGACGGGGCGACGCATGTACTTTCCGCGCGGGCGGGCGGGCTGCTGATCGGTACAGCAGCGGCGCAGCATCCGGCGGACAGCGTCGATCCGCTGCGGCGCTTGTCCAAGCCAGTCACCGTGGCTGGCACGCCCGTCGCAGGGAGCTCCGACGATCTGCTGAACCGCGCGGCGCTGATGGCAGCGGCGCAGGCGCTGGGTGCGGCGGATGCGATGCTGGCATTGTCGGTCGACTATGCCGGGACGCGGCAGCAGTTCGGCGAGCCGATCGGCGCGTTCCAGGCCGTGAAGCATCACCTCGCCAGCGCGACGGTGGCGATCGAATTCGCCCGGCCGGTGCTGCTGCGCGCGGCCTGTGCCGTGGAGCATGGTGAGGCCCATGCTTCGGTGCATGTCAGCCATGCCAAGCTCGCCGCGTGCGACGCAGCGGTGGCGATGGCCGAGACCGCGATCCAGGTCCACGGCGCGATGGGCTATACCTACGAAGTCGACCTCCATTTCTGGATGAAGCGCGCCTGGGCGATGGCCGGCGCGTGGGGCGACCGCGCCTTCCACCTTTCCCGGATCGACGCTGCCGTGATCGGCGGCGCGATCCCCGTCGGCCCGGCCGAAACCTTCGCTTGAGGAACTGAGATGGCCGAAGCCTATATCGTCGATGCAATCCGGACGCCCACCGGGCGCAAGAAGGGCAGTCTGGCGGAGATGCACAGCGCGGACCTTGGCGCGCATGTGATCGGCGACGTCGTGGCGCGGCTGGGCTTCGATCCGCTGGCGGTGGACGATGTCGTGTGGGGCTGTGTCGACGCGATCGGGCCGCAAGCGGGCAATATCGGGCGGAGCTGCTGGCTGGCGGCGGGACTGCCCGAAGCGGTGCCAGGGGTGACGATCGACCGCCAGTGCGGATCGTCGCAACAGGCGATCCACTTCGCGGCGCAAGGCGTTCTGTCGGGCACGCAGGATCTGGTGCTGGCGGGCGGCGTGCAGAATATGAACGCCATCCCGATCTCGGCGGCGATGTTCGCCGGTCAGACTTATGGCCATGAAACGCCCTTCTCCAATTCGCCGCTTTGGACCGCGCGCTACGGCAGCGAGGAGATCAATCAGATCTACGCCGCCGAGAAGATCGCCGACACCTGGGGGATCAGCCGCGAGGACATGGAAGTCTATGCGCTGGAATCGAACCGGCGCGCCGAGCGGGCGATCGACGAGGGGCGGTTCGACCGCGAAGTCCTGCCAGTCGGCGACTTCGCGATGGACGAGACCGTGCGGCGCGGGACCACGCTGGACGGGCTGGCGGGCCTGAGGACCGTGCGCGAGGGCGGCAAGATCACCGCAGGCGTCTCCAGCCAGATTTCGGACGGCGCGTCGGCGGTGCTGATCGCCAGCGAGCAGGCGGTGAAGGATCATGGCTTCACCCCGCGCGCGCGCATCCACCACCTGAGCGTGCGCGGCGACAGCCCGGTATTCATGCTGACCGCGCCGATCCCTGCAACCCGACACGCGCTGGCGAAGACCGGCCTGAAGCTGTCGGACATCGATCTGGTCGAGATCAACGAGGCGTTCGCCAGCGTGGTGCTGGCCTGGGCGAAGGAACTCGACGCCGATCTGTCGCGCGTCAACGTCAATGGCGGCGCGATCGCGCTGGGGCATCCGCTGGGCGCTACGGGCGCGAAGCTGATGACGACCCTGCTCCACGAACTCGAGCGCACGGGCGGCCGCTATGGCCTGCAGACGATGTGCGAGGGCGGTGGACTGGCCAACGTCACGATCATCGAGAGGCTGTGAAGATGGGGATTTGCGAAGGCCGGACGGTGATCGTCACCGGCGCCGCGCGCGGGCTGGGGCGCAGCTATGCGCTCGCCTTTGCCGCCGAGGGCGCGAACGTGGTGGTGAACGATATCGGCACCAGCCTTTCGGGCGAGGGGCGGGATACCTCTGCCGCCGATGCGGTGGTCGCGGAGATCGTCGCGGCGGGGGGCAAGGCCGTCGCCAATTATGACGACATCACCGACTGGGACGCCGCGAAGCGGATCGTGGCAGCGGCGATCGACGCGTTCGGCGGGCTCGACGTGGTAGTCAACAATGCGGGAATCGTCCGCGACCGGATGTTCGTATCGGCCACGCCCGAGGAATGGGATGCGACGATGCACGTCCATCTGCGCGGCCATTTCTGCGTTTCGCGCCATGCCGTGGATTATTGGCGCGGGGTGCAGAAGGCGGGCGGCAAGGTCGACGCGCGGATCATCAACACCACCAGCGGCGCGGGGCTTCAGGGATCGATCGCGCAGGCGGCCTATTCGACCGCCAAGGGCGGGATCGCCGCGCTGACCCTGGTGCAGGCCGCCGAACTTGGCCGCTATGGCATCACCGCCAATGCGCTGGCTCCGGCTGCGCGGACGCGGATGACCGAAGGGGCGTTTGCCGAGAAGATGGCGGCGGTCGAGCAGGGTTTCGACAAGCAGGATCCGGACAATATCGCGCCGACCGTGGTGTGGCTCGGCTCGGCGGAGTCCGCGCATGTCAGCGGATGCGTGTTCGAGCTGGAAGGCGGGCGGATCACGATCGAACGGGGCTGGGACCTTGGCCCGACGATCGAGCAGGATGCGAAATGGGCGCCGGCCGAGGTGGGTGTCGCGGTCGATGCGCTGCTGGCGAAGCGGCCGGCCCCGCGAGCCGTCTGGGGCAGCTAAGTGCATTTCGCCTTCACCAGCGAACAGGCGATGATCGCCGAGACTGCCGCGTCGCTGTTCGCGGAAGCGGCGATGAGCGAACGGACCCGGGCGGCGATGGCCGACGGGACCGGGCTGGACCGTGCGCTGTGGGCGGAGTTTTCGGGGATCGGGCTGGCCGGGGTGGCACTGCCCGAAGTTTATGGCGGGGCCGGGCTGGGGATGGTCGAGCTGGCGATCCTGGCCGAAGCGGCGGGGCGGCATGTGGCGGCGATGCCCTTCATCGCCAGTTCGGCGATGGCGGCGAGCGCGATCGCGGCGGGGGGATCGGAGGCGCAGCGCGCGGAATGGCTGCCGCGGCTGGCGAGCGGGGAAGCGATCGGGACGCTGGCGCTGGGTGGCGCGGATGCGACGATCTTCGACTTCGTGCCGCATGGCGCGGTGGCGGATCTGTTCGTGGTTGCCGCGGGAGACCGGCTGGCGCTGGTGACGCGGGATTGCGTGACGGTCGCCGCGACCGTGACGATGGACCAGACGCGGCCACTGGCGCGCGTGTCGCTGGATGCGGCGAAGGGCGAAGCGCTGCCATTCTCGGGCGATGCGCTTGCCGCGGCGCAGGCGGCGGGGTGCGTCGCCATCGCTGCCGATGCGCTGGGCGGAGCGCAGGCGTGCCTCGACCGCACGGTCGGCTATGCGCGCGAGCGTATCCAGTTCGGGCGGGCGATCGGCAGCTTTCAGGCGGTGAAGCACCGGCTGGCGGACATGATGGTCGACATCGAGCAGGCGCGATCGGCAGTCTATTGGGCCGCCTGCGCGCTCGACGAGGGCTCGGCCGATGCCGCGATTGCGATCCATGCGGCCAAGGCGTTCGCGACCGATACCTATTCCATCTGTGCCGGGGCGATGATCCAGCTTCATGGCGGGATCGGCTTCACGTGGGAGCATGACGCGCATCTGTTCTTCAAGCGCGCGCGCGCCGACCGGACGCTGCTCGGCACGCCCGAATGGCATCGCGAGCAGATCGCGCGGCTGATCGGGCTGGAGAGCATCGCGGCATGAAATTGGGGTTCTCAGAAGCCGAGGAAGCGTTTCGCGCCGAGGCGGCGGCGTGGCTGGATGCTGCGCTGTCCGGCCCGTTCGCCGATGTGCGCGGCGTCACCAGCCTGGTCGAGCAATCGGATCGGCGGCGCGAGTGGGAGCGGCATCTGGGCGCGGCGCGGTGGAGCTGTGTCGGCTGGCCATCCGCCTATGGCGGACGCGATGCCAGTCTCGCGGAACAGGTTATCTTCGCCGAGGAATATGCCCGGGCGGGCGGGCCGGCGCGGCTCAACCATGTCGGGATCGAACTGGCCGGGCCGACGATCCTCGCCTTCGGGACCGAGGCGCAGAAGGCGCGCTTCCTGCCCGCGATCGCGGCCGGAGAGGAAATCTGGTGCCAGGGCTATTCGGAGCCGAACGCCGGGTCCGACCTCGCCAATATCCGCACCCGCGCGTGGCGCGACGGGACCGACTGGGTGGTCGAAGGGCAGAAGGTGTGGACCAGCCTTGCCCAATTCTCCGACTGGATCTTCGCGATCGTGCGCACTGGTGAGGGCACGGTTGGGCCGAAGGGACTGTCCTTCCTGCTGGTGCCGATCGACCAGCCCGGCGTGACCGTGCGCCATATCCACCAGATGACCGGTGAAGCGGAGTTCAACGAAACCTTCTTCGACGGCGCGCGGACGGATGCGGGAAATATCCTGGGCGAGCCCGGCGATGGCTGGAAGGTCGGCATGGCGCTGCTGGGGCTGGAGCGCGGCGTTTCGACGCTTGGCCAGCAAATGGGGTTCCGCAACGAACTGGACGCGGTGATCGATGCGGCGCGGGCGAACGGGACCGCGGCCGATCCGCGCATCCGCCAGCGGATCGCTCAGGCCGAGATCGGCCTGAGGCTGATGCGCTACGGCGCACTGCGGATGCTGACCGCGACCGAGGACGGCACGGCCAGCCCGGCGGCGCTGACTTACAAGATTCAATGGGCAACGTGGCGACAGTCGCTCGGGGAGCTGGCGATGGACGTGCTGGGGCAGGCGGGCGAAGTGGCGGAAGGCAGCGACTACGCCTTCCCGCTGCTGCCCAACCTGTTCCTCTATTCGCGCGCCGACACGATCTATGGCGGGACCAACGAGATTCAGCGCAACATCATCGCCGAGCGCGCGCTCGGCCTGCCGCGCGAGCCGCGCGGCAACGCCTGAGGAGAGACCGGCTTGGCCAATATCCCACCCCCTTATCCGGCGCCCTCGGGGCTGATGAAGGGCAAGACGATGATCATCACCGCCGCCGCAGGCAGCGGGATCGGCGGCGCGCTGGCGCGGCGCGCGGCGGAGGAAGGCGCGACCCTTCTGCTGTCCGACACGCATGAGCGCCGGCTGGGCGAGACCGCCGACGCGATCGCGGCGGAGGGCCATGCCCGGCCCGCGACGCAGCTGTGCGACGTGACGCAGGAGGATCAGGTGCAGGCGCTGATCGCTGCCGGGATCGAGCGGCTGGGGCGGATCGACGTGCTGGTCAACAATGCCGGGCTGGGCGGGGCGGCATCGGTGATCGAGATGACCGATGATCAATGGTCGCGCGTGATCGACGTGACGCTGACCAGCGTGTTCCGCATGACCCGCGCGGTGCTGCCGCACATGTACGAGCGGCGCGCGGGGGTGATCGTCAACAACGCCTCCGTGCTCGGCTGGCGCGCGCAGAAGCTCCAGTCGCATTATGCGGCGGCGAAGGCAGGCGTGATGGCCTTTACCCGTTGCTCGGCGGTCGAAGCGGCGGAGCATGGCGTACGGATCAACGCGGTGTCGCCCAGCCTCGCGATGCACGCGTCGCTAGGCAAGGTGACGCCGCCCGGCCTGCTCGAGGAACTGACGTCGCGCGAAGCCTTCGGCCGCTATGCCGAACCGTGGGAAGTGGCGAACGTGATGCTGTTCCTCGCTTCGGACCTGTCGTCCTACATGACCGGCGAAGTGCTTTCGGTGTCGAGCCAGCAGGCATGAGCGCGACCGTCTTCGAGACGCCCAGCGCGCTGCTCGGCGGGGTGGGCGCCGTGCTGGGGCCGAGCGAATGGGTGACGATCGAGCAGGATCGCGTCGACCTGTTCGCGCGCGCGACCGACGATCACCAGTGGATCCATGTCGATCCCGAGCGCGCGCGCGACGGGCCGTTCGGCGGCACCATCGCGCATGGCTATCTGACGATGAGCCTCGTCAACCGCTTCCTGCCCGAACTGATCGAGGTTCGCGGCGTATCGATGGGCGTCAATGTCGGCGTGGACCGGCTGCGCTTCCTCACCCCGGTCCGCACCGGCGCGCGGATTCGCGGTGTCGGTGAGATCGTCTCTGCCGAGGATGCCAAGGGCGGGGTGCAGGTCGTCGTCCGCGTCACCGTCGAGATCGAAGGCGAGGCGAAGCCAGCCTGCGTGGTCGACACCATCAGCCGTTTCTATCCGGAGCCCCAGCCATGACTCGCGAAGCCGCCATCATCTCCACCGCGCGGACCGGGGTGGGCAAGGCCTATCGCGGGGCGTTCAACGATACCGAGGCGCCGCGCCTGTCGTCGCACGTCGTCGATGCCGCGATCGAGCGCGCGGGGATCGATCCGGCGCGGGTGGACGATTTGTATCTCGGCTGCGGCAATCATTGGGGGACGCAGAGCTATAATCTCGGGCGGCTGACGGTTCAGGCTTCGGTGCTGCCCGACGAAGTGGGTGGCTTCACGCTCGACCGGAAATGCTCGTCGGGGCTGAACGCACTGGCGCTGGCGGCCCGGGGGATTCTCGCCGACGAGATCGACGTCGCGGTGGCGGGCGGCGTGGAGAGCATCTCGCTGACGCTCAACGCGCATACCCCCGCCTTCCGCAACCGTTCCGAGCTGGTGAAGGCGCATGATCCGCACGCCTATATGGCGATGATCGAGACGGGGGAGATCGTCGCCGATCGCTATGGCGTATCGCGCGAGGATCAGGATGCATTCGCCGCGCGCAGCCAGCAGCGGGCTGGCGCTGCACAGGCGGCTGGCCGGTTCGTCGACGAGATCGCGCCGATCACGGTCGAGAAGGCGCTGTTCGACAAGGAAGGCAAGCCCGCGGGCAACGAGCGCGTGACGCTCGATCGCGACGAGGGCGTGCGCGGCGATACGACGGCGGAGAAGCTCGCCGGGCTGAAGCCGGTGTTCAAGGACGGGCTGGTGGTGAAGGAAGGGCGGCACATCACCGCCGGCAACGCCAGCCAGCTTTCCGACGGGGCATCGGCGCAGCTGGTGATGGACCGGGCGACCGCGGAAGCCGAGGGCCTGCCGATCCTGGGCATCTATCGCGGCTTTCAGGTCGCGGGCTGCAAGGCGGAGGAGATGGGCATCGGCCCGGTCTTCGCGATCCCCAAGCTGCTCAAGCGCGCGGGCCTGTCGATCGGGGATATCGGCCTGTGGGAGATCAACGAGGCGTTCGCCAGCCAGGCGCTCTATTGCCAGCGCGAACTCGGCATCGATCCCGAGAAGCTCAACGTAAACGGTGGTGGGATCGCCATCGGCCATCCGTTCGGCATGACCGGATCGCGTCTGATCGGCCATGCGCTGATCGAGGCGCGGCGGCGCGGGGTGCGGTACGCGGTGGTCTCGATGTGCGTCGCCGGCGGCATGGGCGCGGCCGGGCTGTTCGAGATTCCGGGCTGAAGAAGGGCGGATACGCCGCCAATTCCGCCCCCTCCCTTATCGGGCAGCGGCAATCCCTGCCCAGAATGACGATGGCCGGTCCCTCCCCAGGAACCGGCCACCGCTTTCCCCCTTTTACGGGCGATCAGAGATCGAAGTGATAAATGCGGGCGGCGTTGCCGCTCAGCACCTTCTTCTTGTCTTCCAGACGCATACCGTCGGTCATCTTCTCCGCGACCTCGACCGAGTTCGGCCAGATCGTCGCCGAGTGCGGATAATCCGACGAGAAGAGCGACATGTTGGCGAGATACGGGTACTTGCCGGTCTTGATCAGATCGTAGCCGACATAGTCGTCGATGTTCGAGGTGAAGATGTTCACGCCGACGAAATCGGCCGGGCTGCGCTCGAGCTTCACCGGGAACCAGCCCTTCTGGTTTTCCCAGTGATTGACCATCGTCTGGACCCAGAAGGGGACCCAGCCGCAATCGACCTCGGCGCCGACGATCTTCAGCTTCGGGTGGCGATCGAACACGCCCGCAAAGATCATGTAGCTGAGCGGGCGCACCGCCGAGAAATAGCGCAGCACGATGCCGCCGATGCTGACGCGCTGTTCGACAAGTTCGTCCCAGTCGGTCTTGTCGGGCTTGCCGCCATGATTGCGATGGAAGGCGAGCGTGAGGTTCAGGTCGCTCGCCGCGCGCCACAGCTCTTCATAATGGGTCGGGTGATTGTAGGGATGCTCGGGCATGCCGGGGATGAAGCATCCGCGCGCGCCCTTCTTCGCCACGCGCTGCATCTCGGCGATGGCCAGATCGATGCCCTGATCGACCGGCAGCAGCGCGAGACCGGCGATGCGCTTCGGATCGGCGGCCTGGAAGTCCTCGAGGATCCAGTCGTTATAGGCGCGCATACAGGCGGCGGCGAGTTCGGGATCGGGCATCGAATAGAGGCCGATCCCGGCATCGGGAAAGCAGACCGAGCCGTACAGCCCGTCGATGTCGAGATCCTTGAGATGCTCGTATCCGTCCCAATTGCCCGGGCGCAGCTCGTCGAAGCGCATCCCGCTGAGCTTGAAATCCTTGCGTTCGAAACCGGCCATCGCTTCGATGCCGAAGGTGCGCTTGGGCGTCTTGCCGTCGAAGCTCCAGCCTTCGCCGCCATCGGTGCCGTCCATGATCCGCGGGGCGCGATCCTTGAGGTGAGCGGGCACGCGATCGACGAACACGCCGCGCGGCTCGTTCACGTGATTGTCGGCGGAGATCAGCAGCACATTGTCGCTGACCCGTGGCGTCGGCCGTTCCAGTAGAGCTTGGTTCATCCTGTCCTCGCTTGCTTTTTGCCGGTCGCGGAACAGGCCCCTCAGCGAGGGCGCCGGAATCCCGCGAATCACTCTGCTCGGGCAAATTGCGCGCAATCAAAATACAAAGCAATCGCTTTGTTGGTTGCGCGCTCGCGGAACGCTGCCTCGGAGGCCTTAGCTCCTAGAAAATGGCGATCCGCACAGAGGCAATTCTATACCAAGCGATCGATTGGTAATTTGACCCAAAAAGGCGAGCGGCATGTTTGCGCCGCTCGCCCCGGCTGTCCGGTTCAGGTAAGATCGACCCAGACGCTCTTGGTGTGCTGATAGCCGCGCAGGCTCTCCATGCCGCTGTCGCGGCCGTATCCGCTCTGCTTCATCCCGCCGAAGGGCAGCGCCCAATGGATGCGGCGATAGGTGTTGATCCACACCGCGCCGACATCGACGCCCGCCGCGACGCGATGCGCCCGCTTGAGTTGGTTGGTCCACAGCCCGCAGGCCAGGCCATAGGGGGAATCATTGGCCATCCCGATCGCTTCCTCCTCGTCGTCGAAGGGGACGATGCAGGCCACGGGACCGAAGATTTCCTCGCGATAGATGCGCATGTCTGGCCGGACCCCGGCGAACAGGGTGGGCTGGACGAAATAGCCGCCACCCAGCGCCGAGCCGGGTTCGAACAACTCCGCGCCCGATCCGCCGCCCAAAACCATCTCCGCGCCTTCGTCGAGGCCGATGTCGAGATAGGAGCGGACCTTGCCATATTGCCCCTCCAGCGCGATCGGGCCCATCTGGGTGGCGCGGTCCATCGGATCGCCCAGGCGGATCGCAGCGGCGGCGCGGCCGATCCGCTCGATCATCTCTTCATAGACCGGCCGTTGCACCAGGATGCGCGAACCCGCGATACAGGCCTGACCCGCGCCGCCGGTGTAGATGGCGGCGGTGGTGACGCCCACCGTCGCCAGATCGAGATCGGCGTCGGCGAAGACGATATTCGCGGACTTTCCGCCCAGTTCGAAGCTGAGCGGCTTGATCGCCGAAGCGGTCCGCGCGGTGATCGCGCCTGCCGTTGCGGTGGAGCCGGTGAAGGCGATCTTGCCCACGTCCGGATGCCCGGCCAGCGCATCGCCCGCGACCGAGCCGAGGCCCGCGACGACGTTCATCACGCCGGGCGGGAAACCGGCCTTCTCGAACAGCGCGGCGGCTTCAAGGATCGAGCAGGACGCACTCTCGGGCGGCTTGACCACGATGGTGTTGCCGGCGGCCAGCGCCGCGCCGGCCTTTGCCACGAAGATGGCGAGCGGGGCGTTCCACGGCACGATCATGCCGATCACGCCGATCGGCTCGCGCTGGACATAGTTGATGCTGGCGGGACCGATATCGACCGTCTCGCCGTGGATCTTGTCGGCGGCGCCGGCCCAATAGTGGAGCATCTGCACGACAGCGGGCAGGTCGCCGGCAGTCGTCTCGGTGAGGATTCGGCCATTGTCGCGAGTCTCGATCTCGGCGAGCGACTGGCTCCATTCGGCGAAGGCGGCGGCCAGCGCACGCAACAGTGCGGCGCGCTGCATCGCCGGCGTTCGCCGCCAGGTGCGGAAGGCGCGCCTGGCCGCGGCGACGGCGTCGTCGATATCGGCCGCGCCGCCGGCCGGGACCTGCGCCCAGACCTGCCCGGTGGCGGGATCGATGCTGTCGATCCATTCGCCCGAGGCGGCGGGCCGCGCCTGACCGTCGATCAGGTTGAGGAACTGGCGGGGGGCGTTCACGAGCCTGCCTCCCATGCGGCGGCGAGTTCATCGGCGGTGGAGATTGTCGCCAGCAGCGACAGCGACTTGTCGATCACGGCATCGACATAGTCGTCCGGGAAGCCGCCGACGCAATCGCGTGCGAGGATGACGCGATAGCCGAGATTCACCGCTTCGAGGCACATGCCGAAGACTCCCATGTTGACCGACACCCCTGCCGCCACGACCGTATCGACGCCGAGATTGCGCAGCGTAATGTCGAGCGACGTCCCGCTGAAAGGGGAAAGGCCGTGGAAGCGGCGGAAGACGAGGTCCTCAGGCCGCGGCGCCAGTTCCTGCACCACTTCGGCGCCCTCCGAGCCGGACAGGATGTGCGACGGGTCTTTCGTGACGTAGCGCAGCATCGGCGAATTGCGGCCCGAACCTTTCAGGTCGGAACGGAACTCGGCGTTGCAATGGACCACCGTCGCGCCGGCCAGGCGCGCGGCGTTCATCAGCCGGGCGAGGGAAAGGATCACCTGCCGCCGCTGGATCGCCTCGACAAGCGGCTGAATCGAGCTGCGGTCGCCCACGACGCCGCGCTGCATCTCCATACTAAGCAAAGCCGCTCGCGACAGGTCGATATGATTCGTTCCCACTGTCCTGCTCTCCCATCTCAACGGTTATAAACCAACCGATTGCTTTTTGAAATTGACCCGTCAAGCGTCGCTGCCGGGCGGTCCCGTTCCGGCCGATATAACGCTCTGATTAGTCACGTGTTTTCGTGCTGGAGTTCGAGAATTCCGGCACTTCGATTGCCCGTTCCTCGCCAGAACGCTTCAGCTATAGTCGGGCGAAGACACCTCACCACCGGGAGCAAATTTCAGACAACCACCAATTGGGGATATGGATAAAAGCAAGCGATTGCTCTAATCATCGCTCCATAAGAGTGAAACGCGACGCGAATCGCAGTTTTCGGGGAGAGGAAAATGAGAAAAATCGAACAGTTCATGCTGGCGGGTGTCGCGAGCATGGCGCTGATGACGCCAGCGCAGAGCTGGGCCCAGCAAGCGCAGGATCAGGATCCTGCCGCCGAGCAGGACGGCAATCGCCTCGAGGAAATCGTCGTGACTGCCCGCCGCCGCGAGGAAGGCCTGCAGAAGACTCCGATTTCGGTTTCCGCGATTTCCGAGGAAGGGCTGGAGCAGAGCAATATCCAGCAGATCGACAAGGTCTCGCAGCTGGTGCCGAACGTCGCGCTGACCGCGACCCCGAGCTTCCTGGGCGGCAACACCGCCTTCATCCGCGGCATCGGCGCGCAGGATCCGTCGCTGGCGCTCGATACGCCGGTCGCGACCTATATCGACGGCGTGCTGATCGCGCGTAACCTGTCGAGCAATCTCGATCTGGTGAATGTCGAGCGGATCGAGGTGCTGCGCGGCCCGCAGGGTACGCTGTTCGGCCGCAACACCACGGGCGGCGCGATCAGCATCACCACCAAGAAGCCGTCGCGCGATTTCGGTTTCGAGCAGAAGTTCGGCATCGCCAGCTTCGGCGAATGGTCGTCGCGCACGCTGCTGGAGACGGGCGAGCTGGGCGGGAGCGGTATCGCCGCGTCGGTCGCGTACATCCATCGCGAGCGGAACGGCTATGTCGACAATCCGTTCGCACCCGGCAGCATGGATCCCGGCGCGATCAATTCCGAAGCGGTGATGGCGAAGATCCGCGGCGAATGGGGCAGCGTCCGCGCGACCTATTCCTACGACTACAACCACATGGTCGGCGTGCCGGCGGCATTCCAGTTCCGCTACGCCTCGCCGGCGGTGACCAATTATTTCGGCACCCAGACGACCGGCAATCGCCAGGTCATCACGCCTGCCTATCAGTCGACGCTTGGCCTGCGCCCGCTGGAGCAGGAGATCACGATCCAGGGCCACAGCTTCATCCTCGAAGCCGATCTGGACGATCACCTGACGATCAAGTCGATCACCGGCTATCGCGACTACGACGCGCTGATGACCACGGCCTACAGCCCGCCGGGCATTTTCGGCCCGACCGGCACCGCGGGCACGATCCGCGAAGTCTTCGTCTATCAGGCGAATGCGAAGCACGAATATGCGAGCAGCTTCTCGCAGGAGCTTCAGCTGCTGGGCACCTATGAAGGCTTCAATTTCGTCGGCGGCCTCTTCTATTTCGAGGAAGACGGCGGCGAGGTGAATCCGAGCCAGTATATCTTCGTCTCGTCGGCGTTCGCCGGTCCGACCAACCCGCTGGGCGGCAATCTGCTGTCATCGCTGGCGGCGTATGATGTGAAGACCAAATCCTATGCGGCCTTCGCGCAGGCGAGCTGGCGCCCGGGCGGCCCCGACGGCAAGCTCGAGATCACGGCGGGTGTGCGCTACACCAAGGACGACAAGTCGGCGGTGCAGACCGCCGCGATCGCCCGCACCGGCAGCGACGAGTTCAGCAATTTCTCGTATCAGGCGACGGTCTCGTACCAGTGGACGCCGGACGTGATGACCTATGCCAAGTTCGGCACTGGCTATCGTTCGGGCGGGTTCAACGTCCGTGCATCGGCCGCGGGCCAGCGCTTCGACTTCCCGGCCGAGCGCGCGACCGCGGGTGAAATCGGCCTGAAGTCCGAACTGTTCGACCGCCGCGTCCGGCTGAACGCGTCGCTGTGGTACACCGATTACAAGGACCTGCAGACGACGGTTTACACCAACAATGCGGGCGGTGCGGCGTCGGGCTTCACCAATCCGGCCAAGGCGACCTTCCAGGGCTTCGAAGCCGAATTCACCGCGATCCCGGTCAACCACCTGACCCTGAGCGCCAGCGTGGGCTATACCGACGCCGACTATCAGGAAATCTTCTTCCCGGCGCCCGTCACCGGGGTGGTGACCAACTATGCCAGCATCAGCCACTTCGTCTATGTGCCGAAATGGACGGGCAATGCGAGCATCCAGTACGAGATCCCGGCCACGCCGATCGGCGACATGAACTTCCGGGTCGATTACTCGGTGATGAGCCGGCGCTGGTTCCACCAGAACAACCTGCCGAACCTGAACCCGTTCAACGACCAGATCTCGAGTCCGGCGCACTATAATCTCGATGCGCGCTTTACCCTGTCGGACATTCCGGTCGGGCTGGGCAAGACGTCGCTGAGCCTGAGCGCCTATGTCGAGAATCTGACCAACCGCCACTATCCGGTGTCGGGGATCGATTTCGGCGCGCTGGGCTTTGCCGGCAACGTTTACAACATGCCGCGCCGCTTCGGGCTGGATTTGAAGTTCAAATACTGATCGTCCGATCCGCGCAAAGAAAGAGGGGCTCGCCGGCTGGCGGGCCCCTTTCGATTGGGGCGTCGCCGATCCAGGGTGGCGCGCTCGCCAGTGCACGGTGGCGGGCGAACGGCGGCGAGGTGGTGGCTGGAAACTGTAAAGGATCCGGGGGCGATGGGTCATTTGTCGAGTGCGCAGCCGATGACAATTCTCGAAATTGCAGCGAAGATCGCGGGGCGCTGAGTCTCGGGGGAGGGGGCATATGTTCAAGGTTGTGTCGTGGCCGGTTTCGATCGGCTGTCTGCTTCTGGCGGCCTGTCTGGGCCTGGCGGCTGCGCTCGAGCTGCCCGCCCATGCCACCGGAAACCAGCCCACGGCCCGCCCGACGGTCGAGGAAACCCTGCAGGACGGGCTGGCGGCATTCGAGCGGCAGGATTACCCGACCGCCTTTCGCATCCTGAAGAAATGGGCCGAACGCGGCGATCCGACCGCGCAGGACGTGCTGGCTTACATGTATGAAAACGGATGGGGCGCGGACGTCGACCACAAGATGGCGGTGTTCTGGTACAGAAAGGCCGCGGCGCAGGGCGCGACTCCTTCCGAATCCAGCCTTGGCCGAATGTATGAGGCTGGATTCGGCGTCGAGCGGAATCCCTCCTATGCGGCCTGGTGGTACAAGAAGGCCGCCGACAAGAACTATCCGGGCGCTCGCGACCGGCTGAACGCACTGCTCAGAGCCGGCGTCATGATTGCGCAGCCTCCCGAACCTGCCCTCACCCGCCAGGCCAGCGCGCCTGCGCCCCGACCGGCAGCCCGCATGGTCGCATCTCCGCCCGCGGGCGGCAGGCCGATCTGGCCGACGGGGATGGAGCCGGGCAATCTCTATTTCGTCAACAACCCCAATCGAACAATTTATAGCAACTCGCCGCCGATAATGGTGTCCGCGCGGAGCGCTCCGGAGGCGCTCAGCCGGATCGATCAGGCCGAACGGGCTTGGCACGCAGAACGCGGCAGGGCCGGGCTCGCCAAGCCCTTTCAGGTCATCGCCGGCGGCGAATGCATCGGCCCAGCCTGGGGGGCAATCGTCGGCGCCGCGAGTTCCGCCGGCAAACCTGTCTGGGGCGCTGGTTGCGGCAAGACCCCGGCCGAGGCGTTCGAGCTGGCCTATGCCAATTGCGAACGCACCGGGACCGCGTGCAAGACCGTCAACACCTGGATCGCCTATCTGGGGCTGAGTGGCAGCAGTTCGTGGAACGGCACCTATTGCGAGAGCGGCTGTTATCCGGACGGGGAGGTGCGCTTCGCATCCTTCGCCGCCTATGCTGCGACCAGCTTCACCGATGGGCCGAGGCTGGGCGGTATGGCCGATACGCTCGCTACGTTCGGCGCGCCCTGCGTCGTCGGGCAGACCTGCTTTTACACCTCGGTATCGTCCGCCTGCCACTTCAACACGCCGATGCATCTTCGCACGGAGAAGTGCAGCGCCGCCGCGCTGACGCGGAACGGTTATAGCGGCACGATACGCTGAGGCGTCGGGCGGGACGAACGCCCGCCCGCCTCACAACAGCCGCGGGTCGATCGTCACGACCGTGCGGATATCCTCCGCCTTCTCGGCATTGGCGAAGGCTTCGCGGATGTCGGTCAGCGGATATTTATGGCCGACCAGCTCGTCGAGCTTCAGCCGGCCGCTCTGGTAGAGATCGATGATCCGGGGAATTTCGCGGCCGGGGATGTTGTGGCCGCCGAGGCAGCCGAGCAGGCGGCGGTCGAACATCAGGCCGGCGTTCACCGCGATATCCTCGCCCCACGGCACCACGCCGATCATCACCACCGCACCGCCGCGCGCGGTCATGGCGAGACCCTGTTGAATCAGCGCCTTGCTGCCGACGACTTCGAACGCATAATCGACTCCGCGCGGAACGATCTGTTTTACCGCGGCGATGTTCTCCGCGCCGTCGTCGCTGGCGGTCAGGCAATGCGTCGCGCCGAGATTGGCGGCGAGGTCGAGCTTGGCCGGGTTCCTGTCGATCGCGATCACCCGGGTGGCCCCGGCGATGCGCGCGCCCTGGATCACGCTCATCCCCACGCCGCCGCATCCGATCACTGCGACGGTCGCGCCGGGGCGGACATCGGCGACGTTGAACACCGCGCCGAGGCCGGTGGTGAGCGCGCAGGCGGTGATGCACAGCGTGTCGAGCGGCAGGTCCGGCTTGACCTTCACGATCATCGATCGCCGCACCACTGCATATTCGGCCATCGAGCCGACCCCGACAAAGGGATAGGCGGGCGTGCCGTTCAGGCTGAGCCGGGTGCTGCCGTCGGGCATCTCGCCATAGACGCTGCGCATTTCCGGCCCCTCGCAGAAATGGAGCTTGCCCGAGCTGCAGGTGCCGCACAGGCCGCACGGGCCGTACATCGCGATCACTACCGGGTCGCCGCGCTTGAGATCGGTGATGCCTTCGCCGACTTCCTCGATGACGCCGGCGCCTTCATGGCCCAGTACCATCGGCATGTTCTTGAGGACGTTCGCCTTGCCGTGGACCGCATGGACATCGGATCCGCAGACGCCGGAAGCGGCGATGCGGACCAGTACTTCGCCCGCGCGCGGGGCGGAGACGGTGACGTCCTCCAACACCGGGCCTCGGGTGAAATCATGCAACATGGCAGCGCGCATCCCGTCCTCCTCCGTCTCTCTGTCGTTCGCCGACACCTAACGATTTGATCGATCGCTTGTCGAGTTTTTATCTCGTAAATTAGAGAATGGAGCGAATATACCAACCGAACGCTTGGCAAATCTGAAATCGGCTGATATCCGCAATCCGACAAGAGGCGATTGGGGCAGAGGGTGAGCTTTTCCGGAAAGGCAGCGATCGCGGGCATCGGCTTCACCGAATTCTCGCGCAATTCGGGGGTGACGACGCTCACGCTGGCGCTGCGGGCGATCCGCGCCGCGCTCGACGATGCCGGCCTCTCGCCGGACGAGGTCGATGGCGTGGCCACGCACCGGGTCAGCGATTCCGCCGCGAGCATGACCGTCGCGCAGGCGTTCGGCATCCGCGACCTCAAATATTTCATCGACCATTTCGGCGGCGGCGGATCGTCGCATCAGGTGATCGGCCATGCGGCGATGGCGGTGACGGCGGGCGTGGCGGACTATGTCGTCTGCTATCGCGCGATCAATGCGCGATCGGCGTTCCGCATGGGCGGCACCGGGCGCGGCTTCGTGGACTCGCCCGAGACCCAGTATCAGGCGCCCTACGGCTATTACACGCCGCCCCAGCAATATGCGATGATCGCGCGGGCCTATATGGACCGCTATGGCGCGAACGAGCGGCACTTCGGGGCCGTCGCGGTGAACCAGCGCGCCAACGCCCTGCTCAACGACCGCGCGATGATGCGCAAGCCGATGAGCTATGAGGATTATCTCGCCTCGCCCTGGATCGCCGAGCCGTTCCGGCTGCCCGATTGCTGCCTCGAGACCGATGTCGGCGTCGCGGTGGTGGTGTGCAGCGCCGAGCGGGCGCGCGACCTGCGCCAGCGCGCGGTGCTGATCGACGGCGCGACCTGGGGCGGCGGCGCGACGCTCTATTCGATCGGCGAGCCCGACCTGAACGTGTCGGGCGCGCGGCATATGGCGCCGCGGCTGTACCGGATGGCGGGGCTTAGCCCGGCCGATGTCGATGTCGCCATGCTGTACGACTGCTTCACCTTCGCGGTGTTGCTCCAACTGGAGGATTACGGCTTTTGCGCGCGCGGCGAGGCCGGCGAGTTCGTGCTGAGCGGTGCGACCGCGATCGGCGGGACGCTGCCGGTCAACACACATGGCGGGTTCCTGTCCGAAGGCTATGCGCACGGCATGAACCACGTCGTCGAAGCGGTGATGCAGCTCCGCGGGCAGGCCGGGGCGCGGCAGGTGAAGGATGCGCGGATCGCGCTGAGCACGGGCGCGCCGGGCTATGTCGGCGGGGTGACCAGCGCGCTGCTGCTGAGGGGGGATGCATGACGCAAGTGACCGACCGGCCGATGCTGCCCGCCGATCCGGATTCGTCGCCCTACTGGGAAGCGATCGATCGCGGCGAGCTGCGTGTCCAGCGCTGCACCACCTGCGCCACATGGCGCTGGCCGGCGCGGGCGATGTGCAACCATTGCTTCGGCTTCGATCATGACTGGCCGGCGGTGAGCGGCAAGGGAACGGTTGCGAGCTGGGTACGAACCCATCGCGCCTTCCTGCCGCAATTCGCCGACGATCTGCCCTATGTGACGGTGACCGTCCGCCTCGCCGAGCAGCCGGACCTGCTGCTGGTGGGGCAGCTTGCCGATAGTCATGCCGAGCCCGAGCCCGAGCCCGAGATCGGGATGCCGGTGCGCGCGGTGTTTCGCGGCGTCTCCGAAGGGCGCGGCCTCGTCTTCTGGGAGCCCGAGGCATGAGCGAGATCCCCGGCCCGCGCTACCGTCATGCCGATGACGAGGAATGGCGCGAAATCCGCGCGCAGCAGCATGGCGAGCGCCGCGTGTCGGTATGGGAGAAATGGCTGGAGTTCAGCCCGAATTGCATGACGCTGATCGGGCGCTGGGATCCGGGCATGATCGTCCACAAGCACGGCCATAACAGCCATCAGGTCGTCTATGTGCTAAAAGGCTCGATGATGTGCGGCGACACGCTGTGCACCGAGGGGATGCACATCACGCTGGACGAAGGCGCCGCGCTGGGGCCGCTGGTGGCGGGACCGGAAGGCGTCGAGCTGTTCGAAGTGATGTTCGGCGATCCGCGCTCCTGGCCCGCCGATCCCGAGGGGTTCGAAGCGTTGCTGGAGGAACGCGGCGCGGTGAAGCTGCCCAATCCGCCGCTCGTCTTCCCCGACTGGATCAGGGATTCGCGCAATTGATCGGCCGCGAATGAGCGATACGCCGGACTGGTTCGCGGACGCGCTGGCGCAGGCGCCGGAGCGCAGCTTCATCGACGTGGAGGGCGCGGCGATCGAGCTGCTGGCCTGGGGCGAGCGCGGCAAGCCCGGGCTGATGCTGCTTCACGGCAGCGGCGCCCATGCCAGCTGGTGGCGGTTCATCGCGCCCTTCTTCGCCGCCGATTACCGTGTCGCCGCCATCTCATGGTCGGGCATGGGCAATTCGGGCTGGCGCGAGGAGTACAGCATCGAGCAGATGTCGCGCGAGGCGCTGGCGGGGGCGCGGGCGGCCGGGCTGTACGATCATGCCGACCTGCCGGTCTATGTCGCACACAGCTTTGGCGGGGCGCCCTTGCTGCGGCTGGCGATCGACCATCCCGAGGCGATGCGCGCGGTGGTGATCGTCGATACCGCGGCCGAGCCGGACCTCGGTGCGATCGAGGCGCTGGAAAAGCCGTTCCGCGAGCAGCACCGGCCCTATGACGATCAGGGCGAAGCCAAGCAGCGTTTCCGCTTCCTGCCCGACGACGAATATGCCCCGGCCTATATCCGCCGCTTCATTGGCGACGAGTCGCTGCGGTTCGACGAGGCTACCGAGCGGTGGATCTGGAAATTCGACCGTCAGCACTGGAAGCCGGGCGATCTGCGAACCAAACCCTGGGCGCTGGTGCCGCAACTCCGCGTGCCGGCGTCGTTCATTTACGGCGAGCATACCTCGCTCTTTTCGCCCGAAAGCATCGACCGGATTCGAGATGCGTCGGGGGAGCGGCCGCCGATCGAGATCGTGAAGGGGGCGGGTCATCATGTGATGATCGATCAGCCGCTGGCGTTCGTGGAGGCGCTGCGAGGCCTCTTGCCGTGATCCGGTTCGACGGGCAGGTCGCGGTGATCGTCGGTGCCGGCGCCGGGCTGGGCGCGACGCTGGCGCGCCGGTTTGCCGAGGCCGGAGCGGATATGGTGGTCGCGGCGCGGACCGCGGCTTCGCTGGAGGGCCCGTCGACAGCGGTGCGCGCCGCCGGGGGCCAGGTGCTCGCGGTCGAGACCGATATCGCCGATCCCGTTCAGGCCGAGCGGCTGGCGGCGGCGGCGATGGCGCGATTCGGCCGGATCGACGTGCTGGTCAACGCCGCTTTCCCCAACTCACCGCGCAGCCGGATCGTCGACCTGACGCCCGAGGGGCTGGAGGCATGGCGGCGGACGGTGGAGATCGGCGGGTACGGCACGCTGCTCGCCTGCCGCTTCGTCGCGCCCCACATGATCGCTGCCGGGCGTGGGGCGATCGTCAACGTGACTTCGATGTCCAGCCGGATCGGCTATGCCGAGCGCAGCGACTATGGCGCGGGCAAGGGGCAGGGTCACCTGATCGCCCATGCGCTGGCGGACGAATTGGGGCCGCACGGCGTGCGCGTGAACTGCGTCGCGCCGGGGCATATCTGGAGCGCGGGGCTGGAGCGCTTCTACCGCGCGCAGGCGGAGAAGCATGGGACCACATTCGAGGACGTGCTCGCGGAGCATAACCGCGAAATGGCGCTGCGGCGGATCGTCACCGAGGACGAAGTCGCCAACGCGGTGCTGTTCCTTGCCTCCGACCTCGCGTCGGGCATTACCGGGGCGGTGATCGATGTGAACGCGGGGCACCAGTTCACGCCCTGAGTCGTCAGGTCCGGCCGGGCAGCTTCGCGATCACTTCCGCCCCGAAGCGTTCGACATTCTCGATGAACCCCGCACGGCTGGGTGCGGGCAGGGCGATCGCGCTCCAGGTGACACCGATCGCGGCGAGGGCGTGGAGTTGCTCGAGGATGGCGTCGGTCGGCGCCATTTCATGGCCCATCATCATCTTGAACGGCACCATGCAGACGTCGAACGGCCGGGTGATCCCGGCCTGGCCGCGCAATTCCATCGCATAGTCGATCTTGATCCGCAGATCGTCGATCGTGGCGATATCGTCGGTGCCGGTGATCGCGCTGAGCTTGCCCTTGGCGGGGAAGGGCGCCCAGCCGTCGCAATGGTTCACCGCGCGGCGAATCGCCAGCGCGCTGTTGCCGCCCGCCCAGATCGGCGGATGCGGTCGCTGGAGCGGCGCGGGACGGGCGATGTTGCCGGGCGCGTTGAAATGGAGGCCCTCGAATGCGACCGCTTCGCCGGTCCATGCGGCCTTCATCGCGGCGAGGGCTTCGTCGACCAGCTTGCCGCGCTGGGTGAAGTCGACGCCGAGCGCGGCAAACTCCTGCTGCATATAGCCCACGCCGACGCCCATGATCAGGCGGCCGTCCGAAAGGCGATCGATGCTGGCAACCGACTTCGCGGTGAGGAAGGGATTGCGATAGGCCAGCACGATCAGATGGGTGTGCAGCTTCAGCCGGGTGGTTGCCGCCGCCGCAAAGGACAGAGCGACGAACGGATCGAGCGCATGGTGTCCGCCATGATTGATCCAGCCTTCCGCGGGGAAGGGATGATCGGTGACGTAGCAGGCGTCGGCGCCGCTCGCTTCGATCGCGCGGGCCAGGCTCGAAACGGCTTCGCCGGTCAGGAACTCGTCAGGCTGGGATACGTCCTCGATCGGCAGGTGCAGTGAAATCCGCATGGAGGGTCCCTTCAAAGGCATTCATAGATGGCGTCGAGCAGCGGGCCGTTGCGGCTGGTGTCGCCGGCGCCCGCGCAGACATTGGTGACGTATCCGAAGGCCAGCCCTGCCTCCGGATCGGCGAGACCGGCGGAGCCATAGGCGCCCTTGTGCCCGAACGGACGGTCGCCTGAATTGCGCGAGCCGAGCGTGATGCCGGCGGCGGGCAATTGGTACCCGCTGGCATAGGCGGATTCGACCTGCAGGCGGGAATCGAGGCCACGGCCCCGTTCGCTGGCGATGTCGCGCACGATGCCGGGCGGCAGCAGCGGGCTGTCGCCGCCGATCAGCGCGGCGTAGATCCGGGCAAGGCTGCGCGCGCTGGCATGGCCGCCCGCGCCGAGGATGTAGTTGCCGCGCCAGCCGCGCGAATTGGCGACGGCGGGCAGCAGGATGCGCGGATCGTCGATCGAGGCGATATCGGCGAGGATCGCGTCGCCGCCGGTCGCCCAGCGAGGCTGGTCTTCGAACGCGTTGAGATCGGCGATCGCGCCGGGCGACAGATCGCTGCCGCGCCACGCGAAGGCCGCGCCCGCCGGACGATTGATTCGCGTGTCCAGCAGTACGTCCAACGGCTCGCCCGCGATGCGCAGGAGCAGTTCGCCGACCAGCCAGCCGAAGGTGAGGCTGTGATAGCCATGCGGACTTTCGGGCGGGCGCGAGGCGGGCTGGGCGGCCAGCGCGTCGCAGACCGGTTGCCACGCCAGCGGATCGCCTTCGGGCGCGTCGGCGAGCGAGGTGAGGCCGGCCTGATGCGCGAGCAACTGGCGGACGGTGATCGCTTCCTTGCCGCCACCGGCGAATTCGGGCCACCAGCGCGCGACCGGCGCATCATAGTCCACGCCGCGCTCCTGCGCGACGATGTGGAACAGCGTGGCGAGGATGCCCTTGGTGCAGGAGAAGACGCAGGGCGCGCTGTCGGCGGTCCAAGCCACGCCTTCGCGTGCTTCACCGGCCCACAGATCGACCATCGGCATGCCGTTGACGAAGACGCTCAGCGCCGCGCCGCGTTCGTGCGGGCGATCGGGCGAAGGCTCGAAACTGTCGGCGAACAGCCGGGCGATCCGCGCAAAGGCGGCGTCGTGGCTGCCATGCACCGCGACCATCAGATCAGATGCTCATACTGATCCCGGATGGCGCGGCGGAGCAGCTTGCCGCGCCCGCCCGACGCGTCGTTGCCATGCGGCAGCTCGTCGGCGACCACGATCAGCTCGGGCGTGTCGGCGGCGGCCAGCTTGCCCGAAAGCTGCTGGCGGATATCGGCTTCGCTGAGCTGCGCGCCGCTCTGGAGCGAGACGGCGAGGATGATCTTCTGCCGGTCGGCATTGGCGGGGGTGCCGATCGCGCCGGCTTCGGCGACGCCGGGGATCGTAAGGACGACTTCCTCGATCTCGATCGGGCGGACGAACCGGTCGCCGCGCGAAATGGCGTCCTCACGGCGACCGAGCACGACCAGCCGCCCGTCCTCGCCGATGATGCCCAGATCGCCGCACAGGAACCAGCCGTCCTTCAGCGCCTTGGCAGTGTCCTCGGGACGGCCGAGATATTCCTTGAAAACGTGCGGGCCGCTGATCGCGATTTCGCCGGGTACGCCGACCACGCGATTGCCTGCGGCGTCGATCGTGCGGAGCGGCACCGAGATGCGCGCGCGGCCGACGGTCTGCGCGGTCGCTTCGTCCTCGATCCGGCCGACGCAGGTATAGGGGGACTCGGTCTGGCCGAAGAAGGTGTAGAGCGAGACCTGCGGCAGCCGCTCGCGCAGCTTGGCGAGCAGCGTGCCTGACATGGGCTCGCCGCCGAGGATGATCATCCGCAGCGAACTCAGATCGAAGTCCTGATGCGGGTGGTTCGAGAGCAGGTCCGCCCATTGGCTGGGGATCATCGCGGCGTGCGAGATGCGCTCGCGCTGCACGGCTTCGAGGAAGCGGGCCGGGCCGAAATCATCCTCCAGCGCCGCCTTCATCCCGACGTAGAGCGCGGCGCCCAGCGTCGCGACGAAGCCGATGCCCCAGATGATCGGTCCTGTGCCCCACACCGAATCCTGAGACCGCTCGATCTCGAGCAGCACCGAACTGATCGCCTTGCAGCTATTGTGGGTGTGGACGACCGTCTTGCTGACCCCGCTGGTGCCGGAAGTATAGAAGAAGGCCATGATGTCCTCGTCGAACCCGCCGAGCGGCGGTTCGGCTTCGGAGGCGGTTGCGGCCGCATCTGCGATTTCCTCGTACGCGACCCACTTCACGCCCGGCGTGCGAGGTTCGAGTGCGTGCGCCAGTGCTGCGTGCGCGGCGTCATAGACGACGAAATCGAGCGCACCGGTCTCGATCGCGCTCAGCGTCATCGTCTCGTCCCAATAGGGATTGAAGGCGGCCGTCACGACGCCGGTCTTGGCTTCGGCGAGATAGAGTTTGGCGATCGGGAAGGCGTCGCTCATCAGCGATCCCGTGCGCTTGCCGGCGGTGACGCCCCTGCCGATCAGCGCGTGAGCGACTTGGTTCACCGCGCGGTTCAGCTGGTCGAAGCTGTACGCCTCGCCGCGATAGGCCAGCGCGATCGCATCGGGCGTCCGCAGCGCGTTCGCGGTCAGGACGGTATAGCCATAATTGCCGAACGGCGATTGCATGTGCCTCTCCCGGGTCTTGCAGGGTGTCAGAGTATTGCGAGCGGATTGATCGCGCTGCCGGTGCCGCCGACGATCTTGAGCGGCGCGACGGCGAACAGGAATGTCGGCTGGCGCGCGGCGGCGAGTTCCTCGAGCCACAGCATCTCCATCAGGTAGATGCCGTGGCGCCAGAGGCAGATCATGTGGATGTCGTCGTCGATCGATTCGTCCGCGCCGCCCTGGGCGTTGAGGCCGGAAATCGCCGAATTGTCGCTGGCTATCGCGCAGATGTCGCGGTCTGCGAGCCACAGCGCGCCATCGGTGGACAGGCCGGGCTCGCCGCCCCAGTATCGGTCGCGCTGGGCGGGGAAGAGCGTGGGCCAGCCGGTGCGCAGCAGCACCGCGTCGCCCGTGCCGATCGTCACGCCCGCGGCGCGCTCCATTTCGTCCAGATCGGCCGCGGTGATGCGATCCGTGCCGTCGAGAACGTCCACGCCGCGATGCCCCGCCACGTCGAACAGCACCCCACGCGTGACGATGCCCGGCACATTCTCGATCCCGCACCGCCCCGCGCCATAGCTGCGGATGCGCGAGGAGGGATGGCCGTTGTAGAGCCGCTTGCCCGACCACATGTGGCAGAGCGCATCCATATGCGTGGAGGTGCCGTGCGGCGAGATGACCAGCGCATCGTCGGCGATCGAGAGACCGCCGGGCGGCTTCGCCCCGGCGAGATAGTCCGCACCGTCGATCGACATGAAATGCTGCGGCAGCGGGCGGCCCGGAAGATGCGGTACGGTGCACGGCGCGTGGCTGGATGTCGCGCCCTTGATCGGCAGGCTGAGGCTGATGACCCGGCCTTGCCCGACCGCGCCGGCCGCCGCGCGCACGACGTCCCCGGTCAGATGGTTGAGCGCGCCGACCTGATCGTCGGCACCCCATCGGCCCCAATTGTTGGAGAGGGCGGGGGCTTCGAAGGAGACGGAGTCGGTGGCCATCGTCAGCCCGCCATCGTCAGCCCGCCGCTGACGCTGATCGTCTGTCCGCTGACGAAGGCAGCATCGGGGCTGGCGAGGAAGAAGACCGAACCGGCAATGTCGGACGGCTGGGCGATGCGTTTCATCGGCGTGCGCTGGCGGAGCTTGTCGAGCACGGCCTGATTGGGCGCGGACATCGGCGTTTCGACCGGGCCAGGCGAGACGCAGTTCACGCGGATGCCGCTGCGCCCGACTTCCTGCGCGATGCTTTTCGAGAAGGAAGCGAGGCCGCCCTTGGTCGCCGAATAGACGGCTTCGCCGCCAGCGCCGAGCCGGGCGGAATCGGAGATGATGTTGACGATCGATCCGCCACCGCGCGCGATCATCGCGGGCATGGCGGCATGGCAGGCCGTGATCGCCGCGACGAGGTTCACGTCGATCAGCTTTTGCCAGCCGGCGGGATCGAGATCGAGGAAGCGGCCGACCGTGGCCATGCCCGCGCAATTGACCAGCGCGGCGATGTCCCATTCCGCCCCTAGCGCCACTAGCCGGTCGCGGAAGGCGGGTGCATCGCAAATGTCCTGTTCGATCCGGGCGGCGAGATGTGGGGTGGCATCGGGAAAGCGGAGATCGACGCCGACGACCTGCCATCCGGCTTCGGCGAAGCGCGCGGCGATCGCTGCCCCGATCGCGCCGGCGGCTCCGGTAAGGATGACTGCCGGTCCGCATTCCGCACCCGCTGTTTCGCCTGACTGAGTCACCCTCTACCTTTACCTATCGATTGCTTGGTTTTGGTCGGGCAACTGGCGCAGGGTGTCAAGCGAAAATAGGAAAATCACGTATACCCGAGGCTACAGCGTTCGCTTGGTTATCCGGTGCCGGGATATCCGCCGCCGCCATGATCGGCATCCAGTCGCGCATAATCCATCGCGCCGTTGACGCGGGGCAGGGCGGCGAGAAATTCGACGGTGCGCGGTTTCTTGTACGACGCGATTCGCGCACGGCAGTGGCGGATCACCTGATCGGCGGTGACCGCACTTTCGGGCTTCAGCACGACCAGCGCCTTGACCGACTGGGTCCATTGCGGATCGGGCGTGCCGATCACGGCGACATCGGCGACGCCATCGAGCTGGCGGATGCAGGATTCGACTTCGGCCGGATAGATATTCTCGGCGGCCGATTTGATCAGCCGGCCCTTGGATCCGATGAAGCTGATGCTGCCATCGGCTTCGCGGCGGCCAAGGTCGCCGGTACGGCGCCAGCCATCTGTGTAGCGCGCGGCGTCCATTTCCGGCCGGTTCCAGTAACCGGGGCTGACCGACGCACCGCGCACCGCGATCTCGCCCACCTGTCCGTCGGGCACCGGCTCACCGGCATCGTCGACAAAGGCCATGCGGATGATCGGCGACGGGCGGCCCATCGCGCCGATGCCGGGCGCGCCGATCGCGTTGAAGGTGGTGTAGCCCATCGTTTCGGTCTGCCCATAGCCGTAGGGGCGCTTGCCCCAGGGGCTGTCGTCGAGCGTGACCATCGCGTTCCACGCATCATTGTAGGGCAGCGAGCGCAGCGACTTCAGGTTGAAGCGGCCATCGGCATTCTCGACCAGCATCTGTTCGATGGTCGGCGGCAGGACGAAGGTGGCGGTGATCCCCTCGCGGTCGATCAGCTCGCACATCTCGCCCGCGCTGGCCTGCGGCACGAAGATGTTGCGCCCGCCGATCAGGAAGGCGGCGCACATGTCGAGCAGGGTCGCCACGTGGAAGAGCGGGGTGGCGTTGAGATAGCGCAGACTGCTGTCGAACTCGCGCTGGGCGGCATAGCAGAAGGACTGGGCGATGATCCCGCGCTGGGTGAGGATCGAGGCGGCCGGCTTGCCCGAGAAGCCCGCGGTGTAGAGCAGCAGCAACGGCTGACCGGGCGACGCGCCGGGCAGATCGTCATGCGGCGATTGCCCGGCGATCGCGGCTTCATATTCGCTGACGCCGGTATCGGCATCGTACCGCAACCAGGTCTCGGCGCTGTTGTTCCGGCGGCTTCGCACTTCGGCGACGGTCGCGCCGATCGCGCCATGCTGCCAGACGATCAGGCGCGGATCGAGATCGTCGAGCGTGAACAGCATCTCCTCGGGCGACTGGCGCCAGTTGGCGATGCATAAGGCAGCCCCGGTCTGGGCGCAGGCGAGCATCAGTTCGAGGATCGCGGCGGAGTTCTGGCCGAGCCATAGCACGCGATGTCCGGTGGCGGCGCCATTCCGCGCGAGCCAGGTCGCCAGCCGCGCCACGCGGTCCGCGAGCTGGGGGTAGGTGAGGCTACCGGGGCCGTGGCGATCGACGACCGCAACAACCTCGGGCCAGCGAACCCGATGTTCGCGCAACACATCCGTCAACGTCAGCTGATCGACGCTCATCCAGCGATCCCCGTCCTGTTGCCGCCGGCTTTGGACCGGCTGGAGACTGGCGGCGCGGGTTGCCGAAGGGAACGCACGCACACCGCCGCGCCACCGGACGCGGCGCGACCGGCACGGGCTAGCATTGCGTAAAAATTAAAGCAATCGCTTGGTTAGGATTTGCGTGTGGTCAGGCCGTTGAGCAGGATGCCGATCTGGGTCGTAACGACCTCTTCGACGTCGTATCGGCCGCCCGGCCGGTACCAGACGATCGTCGCGTTGATCGAATCCATGATCATGCGCAGGACGAGGTGGAGATTGAGGTCCTCGCGGACCACGCCGGCGCGAACGCCCTCGCGCAGCACGCCGTACCAGGTGCGGAACACTTCCTGCCACGTCTCGTCGAGATAGGCGAAGCTGGGCTGACGCAGGATATAGCCGCGTTCGTTGACGACGATCGCATGAACCTCGCGCTGGTCGATCAGCCGGGTGATGCCGAAGCGGATGAGTTCCTCCAGCGCGGTGCGCGGATCGGCGGCCGAGGCGGCGCACTTCTCATAGCCCTTGAGCAGCGAGAAGACGTGATCCTTGATGATCTCGTGAAGCATCTCCTCCTTGGTATCGAAATGATAATAGAGGCTGCCCGAAAGGATGCCTGCGCCTTCGCCGATCTCACGGATACTGGTCGCCTCGAAACCGCGTTCGGCAAAAAGCCGCCGCGCGACGGCGAGAATTTCTCCGCGCCGCTGGCCATCTTTCTTGCCCGATGCTTGCGCACCGGATTTGGCGGTCTTGGCTGATCTGGTCGGCGTCTCGCTCAAGGGGCTGTCCTGCTCTTGGAGTGTTTACTTGTCTGATAAGACTCGCGCGCGCCCAAAGCAAGCGCTCGCGGACGACGTCGCGGGCACGATAAAATGTCCTGACATTCGCGGGGTGCGATTGTATAAGCGTTGACAAGCGATCGCTTGGTGAATAGCGCGGTGGCCATCCGGCCCGGCCGGGATGCAACAGCGTGGGAGTGATTTGATGGCGATCCGGGTCGGTCAGTGGGCGACAGGCAATGTCGGCAAGCAGGCGCTGCGATCGATCATCGAGCATCCGGGGCTCGAACTGGTCGGGCTGGTGGTCAGCGATCCCGCCAAGATCGGAAAGGATGCCGCCGAGCTTTGCGGTCTCGATACGCCCACCGGCGTGCTCGCGATCAGCGATGGCGACGCGCTGATCGCGATGAAGCCCGATTGCATCTGCTATTGCGCGGTGGGCACGTCGGGGCGGCAGGAAGTGGCGACCGGTGAACGGCCGGGCACCGCGGTCGACCAGCTTTGCGATATATTGAGCGCAGGGATCGACGTGGTTTCGACCGCGTTGATCCCGCTGGTGCATCCGCAGAGCGCCGATCCCGAAGCGGTGCGACGGCTGGAGGCCGCGTGCCGCGAGGGCGGCAGCTCGTGCTTCACCTCGGGTCTCGACCCCGGCTACATGCACGATGTGCTCCCCCTGGTGCTGAGCGGCCTGTCGCGACGGATCGACTCGGTCCGGGTCAGCGAAGTGATGAGCTATGGCGTGTGGGACAAGCCCGAAGCGATCACGGGCAAGTTCGGCTTCGGCAAGCCGCTCGATCATGTGCCGCCGATCGTCCAGCCGGGCGTGCTGACCATCATGTGGGGCTGCGCGGTACGGCTGCTGGCGGACCAGCTCGGCGTGACGCTGGATCGGATCGAGGAATATTACGAGCTACATCCGGCGCCGGAGACCTTCACCATCCCGGCGGGGACGATCGAGAAGGGCATGTCTGCGGGGATGCGCTTCGAAGTACGCGGGATGGCTGGCGACAAGGCGGTGGTCGTGGTCGAGCATGTCACCCGGCTGCGCAACGAGGATGCACCGCACTGGCCCACGGGGCCGATCGGCACGGGCGGCGGCTATCGCATCCAGATCAAGGGCGATCCGGACTGGGTGCTGGAAGTGGGGAATCCGGGTTATGACGATCCGACGATCCCCGGCACGCTCGCGACCGCGCTGCGCATCGTCAATGCGATCCCCGCGGTGTGCGACGCCGCGCCGGGGCTGTTGACCCCGTTCGATCTGCCGCTGATCACCGGCAAGGGTCTGGTCGCGGCTGCCTGAGCTTAGAGAGAGGACAATAGTTTGACCGACATGTTCAGAGGCATCCGCATCGTCGAGCTGGCCCAATATGTGATGGTGCCCGCGGCGGGCGCGATCATGGCCGATTTCGGCGCCGAAGTGATCAAGGTCGAGACGCCGGGCGTGGGCGATCCCTATCGCATGCTGGTGGTCGACAACCGGGCGCAGAGCGCGCCGAACTATTCGCTGGAGATGAACAATCGCGGCAAGAAGAGCGTCGCGATCAACCTGAAGGATGCGGAGGGGCGGGCGATCTTCCTCGACCTGATCCGCACGGCGGACGTGTTTCTTACCAGCCTGCGGCCCAAGGCGCTGGAGGCGCTGGGGCTCGACGTGGACTCGCTGCGCGCGGCCAATCCGAAGCTGATCTATGCACGGGGCAACGGGCTGGGGTTCAAGGGCGCGGAAGCCAATAGGCCGGGATTCGACGCCAGCGCCTTCTGGGCAAGGGGCGGGTTTCCGGCGATCCTCAAGCCGCTCTCGGGCGAGTTCATCCGCCAGCCCCGTGCGCTGGGCGATCATGCGGCGTCGTCGAACCTTGCCTTTGCCGTGGCCGGCGCGCTGTTCCACCGCGAGCGGACCGGGGAGGCGCGGGTGGTGGAGACCTCGCTGTTGTCGACTGCTTTGTGGCTGCTCTCCAACGATGTCGTGTCGGGGCAGGATGGCGATTATCCCGAGGATATCCTGATCAAGGCAGTCGAGCGAAATCCGCTGGTGGGGCAGTATCGCACCGCCGATGGGCGGTGGATCCAGCTCGTGTTCCTCGAGCCCGATCGCTACTGGCCGGGCTTCTGCACGGCGCTGGGGCGCGAGGATCTGATCGACGATCCGCGCTTCCGCGACGCGAAGGTGCGCGGGCAGAATGGGCGCGAATGCCTGGCGCTGCTGGCGGAGATCGTCGGCGGGCGGACATGGGAGGAATGGCGGCCAGGCTTCGCCGCGTTCGATGCACCGTGGGAGCTGGTGGGCGATATCCGCACCTTGCCGCAGGACCCGCAGGTGGTGGCCAACGGCCTGACCTTCGAAGTCGAGCTGGATGGCGGTAACAGCGTGATGCTGGTCGCCAGTCCGGTCACGGTCGATGGCGAGCCGGGCACGGGGAGCCGCCGCGCGCCGCATTGCGGGGAACAGAGCGACGCGGTGTTCGGGGAGATCGGGCTCTCGGCGGAGCGGATCGAGGACTATCGCGCGCGGAAGGTGATTGCCTAGGCCGGGCGGAAATTGGGCAGCGCGAAATCGCCGCGCTGTTCGAACCAGACCGTCACCTTCATGCCGATCGTGACGGTTTCGGGCAGGCAATCGGTGACGTTGGCGAAGACGCGCAGGCCCGCCTGTTCGGGCAGGGCGATCCACGCCATTGCATAAGGCGCGCCGGTGAAGCCGGGGGCGAAGCTGCGGTGGACGATGGTGAAGGTCTCGACCGTGCCGTGTCCGGAGACCGGCTCGAAGGTGAGCGCGTCGCTGCCGCAGCTGGTGCAGCGCGGGACCGGGAAATGGTGCCAGACGGCGCAGGCGGTGCAGCGCTGGAGACTGAGCTTTCCTTGCGACGCGGCGGCCCAATAGGGTTCGGTCAGCGGCGTGGGCTGGGGCTGGGGTTTGGCGGTCATGGCTCGACGCTCAGGATCGCGGCGGAGCCCATGCTGCCGCCGAAGCCGGTGCAGAGCGCCATCGAAGCGCCGGGCGTCTGACGCTCGCCGGCGCGGCCCTGAAGCTGGGTGACGGCTTCGATCACGTTGTTGAGGCCGTGGACATAGCCCTCCGACAATAGCCCGCCATTGAGGTTGAGGGGGAGGCGGCCGTTTTGCGCCAGCCGGCCGTCGCGGACGATTTCGTGCAGTTCGCCGGGCTCGCAGAAGCCGAAATCCTCGAGCTGCTGGAGGATCAGCGGCGAATAGGCGTCGTAGAGCTGGAGCAGATCGATATGCGACGGCGCGAGGCCTGCGGCTTCGTAGATCAGGGGGGCGACGTGGCGCGAGAAGATCGCGGAGGGGTCGGCACCCGCCTTGTCCATCGCGGCGATGCCGGGGCCGCCGCCGCGCACCGCCGCGCGAATGTGGATGGGGCGGCCTTGCGCCGCGGATTTCGCATTGCGGGTGCTGGTGACGATCAGCGCGCAGGCAGCGTCGGTTTCGAGGCAGCAATCGAGCCGGCGGAGCGGTTCGGCGATCATCGGTGCGGCGAAATAATCGTCCCGGGTGAGCGGAGTGCGGAGCAGTGCGCGCGGGTTCTTCGCGGCCTTGGCGCGCTGGGCGATGACCAGTTCGGCGAGGTCGTCGGCGCTCAGCCCGCGCTGGTGCATGTAAAGCTGCGACGAGAGCGCGCAGAGATGGGCGGGGCCGAGAAAGCCATAGGGGCGGAGGAACTGTTCCTCCATCCCGTCGCCCGCGCCCTGGCCGATCTGGCCCATCCTCTTGCCGCTGCGGCCGTTCATCGCGCGGTAGATCAGGATCGTCTCGGCCAGCCCGGCCTCGATCAGCAGCGCCGCTTCGCCGAGGATCGACGCGCACTGGCTGCCGCCGCCATGAATATCGTTGTGCCAGCGCAGCCGATCCAGCCCCAGCGACCGCGCCATCGTGGCGCAGACTACCGAATCGCCGAGCTGATAGGTCAGCATTCCGTCGATCGCGCCGCGCTCCATCCCGGCATCGGCGAGCGCGAGATCGGCGGCTTCGATCGCCAGCTCCAGCACGCTGCGCCCGGATTCGCGGCTGAATTCGGTACAGCCGGCGCCGGTAATGACGGCGTGGTGGAAGCGGCTGGGCGTCATGCGGTCAGGCGAAGGCCGGCATGACCTCGTCGGCGAAGAATTTGATCACGCGCTTCATCTCCTTGATCGGGAAGGGGCGGGTGCTGCCGAAATCGCACATGAGATTGTTGTAGCCGAAGGATTGCAGCGTCCGGACCTGCTGGATGACGCGTTCCGGATCGCCGATGATCTCGAGCTGGTCCCAGCGGAAATCATTGTCGACGCTGCCGCCCTTCAGATAGCGGCCTTCCCAGAACTCATAGCCCTTGGCGATCTTGCCGGTCTTGGGGTCGAGCGGCGCGCTTTGCGAGTTGATCACCTTGGCGCGATCAAAGCCGATCTCGAAGCGGGCGAGATCCTCGCGCGCCTGCTCGTTGGTTTCGCCGACATAGACGGTGCGCATCGCGCAAAGCTCGTGCGCGCCGGCGTCGAAATCGAGCTCGTCCATCGTGCGGTGCCACGTATCGGCAGCGCGCTTCAGGCTGGACCAGGTCGCGACGGGATCGCCGAGGATCGGCAGGTTGCGCTGGGCGCAGCGCACGACCGTGTCGGGGCTGATCGACGCGACATAGGTCGGGATGGGGCGCTGCAGCGGCTTGGGCTTCAGCTCCAGACCCTCGCAGCGATAGAATTTGCCTTCGAAGCTGACTTCATTCTCGGCCCAGAGGCGGTGGATCAGTTCGAGCCCTTCCTCCAGCCGCTCGCGCGCTTCGGAAAGTTCGACGCCGAAGCGCGAAAATTCGAGGCTCTGATAGCCGCGGCCCACGCCGAAATCGACGCGGCCGTTGGAAAGGAGATCGAGCTGCGCCAGTTCCTCGGCGATCATGATCGGATTGTGCAGCGGCAGGATGATGACGCCGCTGCCGAGGCGGATCTTGCTGGTACGGCCGGCCAGATGCGAGAGCATGGCGGGCACATTGTTGCACAGCCCGTAGTTCCGGAAATGGTGCTCGGCGAGCCAGACGCCGTGGAAGCCCTGTTCCTCCAGATACTCCACCAGCTCGACGTTATAGTCGTAAACCTGCTTCTCGCTCCATCCGTCATGCTGATGGAACAGGTGGAAGGACGAGAATTTCATCTTCCCCGCGGGCACCGCCGCCTTGTCGCTCCCGGGATCGACCGATGTCCCCGAGCTGGCCGATGAAACGAGCATTTGCGTCTTCCCCACAACATGCCGGTGGGCAAGCACCGGCTCAACAAACCTATCGATTGCTTGTTAGAATCGAATAGGCTGTCGTGTCAATCGAGCCCGGGAGAGTCTCGGGGGCTGATGGTGTTGGGATTTATTGTTCTATATCAGCAATATGATGGCGTATTGAACGCGATCTCGACGCAATGTCCTTCCACGCGGAAATTCTTTTCCCGTGCGAATCAAACAAGCGATGTGTTGATTTTGACTGGTGTGCTCAGGCGGGCAGGGTGCGCAGCAGGTGCCGCTGGACCTTGCCCGATGCCGTCATCGGCAGGGATTCGACGAAAGCGATCGTTCGCGGCGCCTTGTAATTCGCCATTTCCTCCCGACACCATGCGAGGAGTCCGGCGGCATCCCGTTCCGCGCCGGGCCGCGCGACGACGAAGGCACGGCCGATCTCGCCCATCCGCTCGTCGGGCACGCCGATCACCGCGACCTGCGCGATGGCGGGGTGGGCGGCCATCATCCGCTCGATCTCGGCCGGATAGCAGTTGAAGCCGCCGGAGATGTACATCTCCTTCTTGCGATCGGTGATGCGCAGGCGGTTGTCGGTCAGCGTGCCGATGTCGCCGGTGTGCAGCCAGCCGTCCGCATCGATGGCTTCGGCGGTGGCGGCGGGATCGTCGAGATAGCCGTCCATCACGTCGAACCCGCGCACCAGCACTTCGCCGGTCTCGCCTTCCGGCACCGAACGTCCGTCATCGTCGGCGATGCGGATCTCGACCCCGGCGATCGCCACGCCGCAGGTCGAGGCGATGATCTCGGGCGTATCGTCGGGCGGGGACATCGACACGACCGGGGCTTCGGTGAGGCCATAGGCGGTCAGCACCATGTCGAAGCACAGCTCGCTCTTCATTCGCCGGATCAGGCTGGGCGGCACCGACGCCGCGCCGGTGACTGAGGCGCGCAGCGAGGAGAGGTCGGTTTCCGCAAGGGCCGGGTCGACCAGCATCGACTGGAACAAGGCGGGCGGGCCGGGCAGCACCGACACCTTTTCCCGCGCGATGCACCGCAGCACTTCGCCCGCGTCGAACACCGGCATCGGCAGGATGCGTGCACCCGCGACGAGGCAGGCGAGCCAGCCAGCCTTGTAGCCGAAGCTGTGGAAGAAGGGGTTGACCACCAGATAGCGGTCGCCGGTGCCGAGCGAGACCGGCTCGCCCCAGCGCTGCGCCAGCAGGATCGATGGCGCCTGACGCGACAGCACGCCCTTCGGCTCGCCGGTGGTGCCCGAGGTGAACAGGATGTCCGAAATGTCGTCGGGCGTGACCGCGGCGATCGCGGCGTCGAGCGCCTGGTCGCTTACGGACGTGCCGCCATCGAGGAACCCGGTCCAGCCGCTGCCGTCGAGCCGGACGACGGCTTCGAGATGGGGCAGATCCTGCGCCGTAAGCAAGCCGGGATAGTCGACGCCGAGAAAGCCGCTGACGGTGAAGACGAGGCGCGACTTGCTCTTGCCCAGGATGAAGGCCGCTTCGGCGCCCTTGTAGCGCGTGTTGAGCGGCACGACCGCAGCGCCGAGCAGCTGCGCGCCGACCACGGCGATGACCCATTCGGCGCTGTTGGGCGCCCAGATCGCGATCCGGTCGCCCCGGCCGATCCCTTTGGCCAGCAGCGCACGAGCGGCGCGGCGGCAATCCCGTGCGAGGTCGCCGAAGGTCCAGTTGCGTTCCGGCGTGGCGATCGCGATCTCGCCGGGCCATGCCGCTTCCATCCGACCGACGACGCCGCGCATGGTAAGATCGGTCAGTTCCACGCCCTGTTTGCTCCTCTCCGGCCGGTTTGCCGAATCTCCTGCGGGCCGCCCGGTCTTCGCACAATCGCCATTTGGCGGCATCGGCGGATCAGGGGCGTATCAGGCGGCGGCCAGACGCGCCTTCAGGGCCTCGATATAGCGTTCCAGCGCCGGGCGTCGGCTGTCGGCGCGCCAGACCAGGTGCAGATCGAGCCGGACGTCGAAATCCGGCACATGGCGGGTGATCACGCCGCCCGGGAGATTTTCGGATTCGGTGACGAACCCCATGCCCAATCCGGCGGCGGCGATCCCCAGCGTGGCTTCGCCCGACATGACTTCGGTGGCGATATGCGGCGAAACGCCTGCCTTGCGAAACGCGGCGATCATCTGGTCGTAAAGGTGCCGCCCGCCCGCGCGCGAAGGCCAGGTAAGCGGTTCGTGACGCAGATCGGCGATGCGCAGATCGCCGCGCGCCGCCAGCGGATGGGCCTCGGGGAGCGCCAGCACGAAGCGTTCGGTGGAGATCGGAATGGTGCGCAGCGCGACATCGGTCGCGTCGTCGATCGCGAGATCGTAGAGGAAGCCGGCATCGATATCGTCGCGGCGGAGCGCCGTGATCTGCTGTTCGGTCAGTTCCGAGCGGACTTCGACCGAGACGCCGGGATGGTGCGCGCGGAAGTCGCGGATGCTGTCCGCGACCAGCGGCGAACGCAGCGCGCTGATGTTGAGCGCCAGCCGCAGCGCACCCATTTCGCCGCGCGCGACGGCCTGGGCATGAGCAACGGCGGTATCCATGTCGCCGAGGATGTGCTGGACGTCGCGGAGCAGCGCCGCACCCGCCGGGGTCAGCCGCGCGGATCGCTGGCTGCGGACGAACAGCGGCATGTTCAGTGCCTGTTCGAGCGTCTGGATCCGGCGGGAGAGCGCCGACTGGGTCATGTTGAGCCGCTGTGCCGCGCGGTGGAAATGCTCTTCCTCCGCCACGATCGAGAAGAAGGGCAGATGCCGTGCGATCCGGGGCGCCCAGATTTGCGACGCGCCTTCGGCGGGTCCGGGGCCGGATTGCTCGATCTCGCTCATGCCCGAAATTTGATGCGATAATTCGATCGATGGCAAGACTTAATAGCATTGGATTGCATCTATCCGTCACCGCTACCCTTGCCGGGACAAGCAAGGAGAGTGAGCGATGCGCAGCGCACCGCCCGAATTCGAGACCATCGAGGTCGCCGGGGTCGCGACCGAAATCCTGATCCGCGGCATTGGCCGTCCGATCCTGTATCTTCATGGCGGGGAGGGGATCGAACCCGACCTGGCCTTCGTCGAGACGCTGGCCGCCTTCGGCAAGGTGTATGCCCCGTCGCATCCGGGGTTCGGCGGATCGGACCTGCCGCGCCGGTTCGGGACGGTGGACGATCTGGCCTATCATTGCCTCGATCTGATCGAAGCGCTGGACCTGCGCGATTGCGCCGTGGTGGGTGCGTCGTTCGGCGGGTGGATCGCGGCAGAGGTGGCGATCAAGGCCAGTTCGCGGATCACCGCGCTGGTGCTGATCGATGCGCTGGGCATCAAGATCAGCGGGCCGGAGACGCGCGATATCGTCGACCTGTTCTTCCTCTCGCCAGAGGAGCAGCGTGCGGTGATCTATCGCGATCCGGCACCGGCGGCACGGCCCGGGACGATCGAGGCCGCGACGCGGATCGCGCGGAACCGCGAGAGCTTCTCGCTCTATGGCTGGTCGCCGACCTTGCACGATCCCAAGCTGCGCGGGCGGCTGCATCGGGTTTCCGTGCCGGCATTATTGTTGTGGGGCGCAGAGGACCGGGTGGTGAAGCCCGGCTATGGCCGCGCCTATGCCGAGGCGATCCCCGGCGCGACGTTCAGCCTGATCGCCGGGGCCGGCCACTATCCGCACATCGAGCAATGCGAAGCGACCGCCGGCGAACTGGCGCGCTTCCTCGAGGCCGCGCGCGTGCCGGCAGGAGAAGACGCATGAGGATCTGGCAGTTCACCGAGCAATCCTATCATCCCGGCTGGGACAAGACCGACGGGCCGCTGCGCATCATGCCGCCGAGCGGGGTGCTCGATCCGCCCGAAGTGAGCGACCTGCTCCACCGCTATCTCGACGAATGGCTGCTGGGCGACGAACTGGGTTTCGATCTGATGGTCAACGAGCATCACGCCTCGCTCACCTGTATGTCGGCGGTGAACCTGTCGACCATGGCGATCCTGGCGCGCCAGACGAAGAAGGCGCGGCTGTTGTCGCTGGGCGTGCCGATGGCGAACCGGATGGATCCGCTGCGTATCGCCGAGGAATTGTCGATCATCGACAATCTCTCGCGCGGGCGGCTCGAGTTCGGCTTCGTCAAGGGATCGGCGTGGGAGCTGTTCATCTCGAACGAGAATCCGGCGCGGATGATGGATCGCTTCTGGGAAGCGCACGACCTGATCCTGAAGGCGTTCGCGACGCGCGACGGGCCGTTCAGCTGGGAAGGCGAGTATTTCAACTATCGCCACGTCAACCTGATCCCGCCAATCTATCAGGCGCCGTGCCCGCCGATGTGGCTGCCGGCGAGCAGCCCGGATTCGGCGCGGTTGGCGGGGCGAATGGGCTATGTCGTCGCGGCGTTCCTCAACGGACATCAGGCGAAGAACACCTTTGCGTCGTATCGCGATGAATATCTCAAGACGCATGGCCGCCCGGCGGCGCTCGACCGGCTGGCCTATCTGGGCATGGCGGTGGTTGCACATAGCGAAGCCGAGGCGCGCCAGCGGGCGGAGAAGCTCTACGCCTATTACTCCACCGTGTCGCGTTCGCCCGCGGCGACGATGAACCCGCCGGGCTACTCGCCGGTCCATGCCAATGCGAAGGCGCTGCTGCATGGCGGGGGCAATCCCTATGCCAACATCATGGCGGACGGCACGCCGCTGCCGGCCAATCCCTCGCTCGAGGTGCTGGCGGATGCGGGTATCCTGTTCTGGGGGACGCCGGACATGGTCTATGACCAGATCACGAAGTTCAACGCGCTGGTCGGCGGGGTCGGCAACTTCCTGTGCATGACGCAGGGCGGATATCTGGGCCATGCGGAAACGGTGGACAGCCTGAAGCTGCTGGCGACCGAAGTCTATCCGCGACTGAAGGAACTCGCGTTGCCCCAGGCGGCGGAGTGATCAGCTATGCGACGATCGGGGTGAACTCGATCGCTCGCGTGCTGCCATTCTACGACGCGATCATGGACGTGCTCGGCCATGATCGCGTCCATCTGTCCGAGAGCTGGATCGGCTATGGGCCCGCGGACGGAAGCTACATGCCCAAGCTGTGGATCTGTACGCCGGAGAATGGGCTGGCGGCCACGATCGGCAACGGATCGATGGTCGGGCTGCACGCGCCGAGCCCGGCGATGGTGGACCGGGTCCATGCCGCGGGGCTGGCCGCGGGCGGATCGAGCGAAGGCGATCCGGGACGGCGGCCGCATTACCCCTCGGGCTATTATCTCGCCTATCTGCGCGATCCCGAGGGGAACAAGATATCGGCGTTCTGCAACACCGATATCTTTCCCGAATCCGATCAGGCCGCGATCAGCGCGCGGGTGTAGCGCCCGTCGACATAGACCAGCGGATTGACGTCGCCGTGCAGGGTCACGCCGCTGACCTGCCCCACGAACACGTCATGGGTGCCATAGGAGAAGCGGGCCTCGTTGGTGCAGAAGATGTTGGCCTGCGCGCTGGCGAGGAAGGGCGTGCCGTCTTCACTCTCGCCCCATTCGCCCAGGGTGAAGCGGTCCTCCCCCTTCATCAGCCCGCCACAGGCGCGCGCCACTTCCTCCTGCTCGAGATGGAGGATGTTGATGCAGAAGGCCGCGCCGGCGTCGAGCGGGGGGTGGAGCGACGCCGAACGGTTGACGCAGGCCAGCATCGAGGGCGGATCCATGCTCAGCTCGTTCACCGCCGTCGCCGCCATAGCGAAGCGGGTGCCGTCGTGCCGGGAGGTGATGACGACCACTGCCTTCGCCAGACGGCGCAGGGCTTCGCGGGTCGATTGGGACAGTATCTCGGTCATAAATCCTCATATCGTTCAGGCAGTGTTCTCGGCGACGGCCAGCGGCGTGCGGCCTTTCCCGCCATAGATGCGGGTCGCGAAATAGAGTGCGATCAGCCAGGCGAGCGCGGTCAGCACCAGCAGCACGGCAGGCGGCCCGCCGGCGCGTCCGACCGGTTCCAGCGCCAGCACGGCGAGGAACGACGCGAACAGGTGCGCGCCCTTGACCAGCCCGACGGTGCGGCCGCGATATTGCGGAGCCGAGAAGGCCGAGGCGCGCGCCACGACATTGGCGGCGAACCAGCCCACGCCGAAGCCGAAGACCAGCAGGCCGAAGGCAGCGACGCGCCAGTCGGTGGCGATCGCGGCGATGCCGAGGCCCGCGCCAGAGAGCAGGAAGCTGATCGTGAACACGCTCTCGGTTGAGAGATACTGGCGCGCGCGGCCATATTGGCTGGCCATGATCGCGATCGCCACGGTCTCCGCGCTCAGCGCGATCGCGATGATCTTCGCCTGATCGACGCCCAGATCGCGGAAGTGGAAGGGCATGTAGGTGACGGGCGCGAAGGTGATCGTGCCGCAGCAAAGCCCGAGGAACATCAGGCCGAAGGGAAAGCGGAACTTGGCATCGGCACCAAGCCCGGGCGCGTCCGATGCCCCGGCGACCGCGCGGGCAGGCTCGTTGCCGCGCAGGCTCCACGCGACCAGCGCCAGCGGCAGGCTGATCGCATAGAGCAGGAAGGGGAGGCGCCAGTAGATGTCGCCGACCACGCCCGCGATGGGCGAGGTGATGATGCTGGTGATCGTCGAGATCGCGACCTGCACACCCATATATTTGAGCCGCAGCGCCGGATAGGCGAGATCGCCGATCATCGTCAGCCCGACGGTCAGCGCGGTCGCGGCCGCGAGCCCGACGATCAGCCGCGAGGCGACCATCACATGCAGTTCGCCGATCAGATAGCCCATGCAGCCGAACACCGCCCAGACCAGCATCGCGATCGCCATCAGCGTGACGCGGCTCATCTTGTCGGCCAGCCATCCCGCGAGCGGTGAGCCGAACACCATCGCCAGTCCGACCACCGCCAGGACCATCTTGACCAGAAAGGCGTCGCCCGGTCCCTGGGCCAGCGCGGCTTCCATCTTGGGCAGGATCGGCGAGATCGCGGTGAAGCAGAGCGTCGCGGGGATGCCCGATGTCAGCATCACGATGCGCAGGGACAATCTGGGTCGTTCGGTCTGCATCTTCCCTCCTGATCGGCGCGCGCCCTTTGGGCTTCTCATGGCCGTGAGCAGTAAGCCTAGCAGCCAAAAACCAAGCGATCAATCAAAAGAGTTTGGTTCATGATGTAGGGTAAGCGAGGCGCGTCATTGTATCTTGTAACCAATCGAACGGTTGGTTACTTCGCATGCAACAATGGAGTCGTCTCATGGCGCCACAGTGGCAACCATCCATCACCCCGATCGCCGACATCATCGAAGGTGCCCGCAACGGCAGGCCCTTCATCCTCGTCGATGCGGAGTCCCGCGAGAATGAAGGCGACGTCATCGTGCCCGCCCAGATGGCGACGCCCGAGGTGCTCAATTTCATGGCGAAATATTGCCGCGGCCTGATCTGCCTCGCCATTTCGGGCGAGCGCGCGCGCCAGCTTCGCCTGTCGCCGATGGCGGTGGAGAACGGGACCCAGCACGGCACGGCCTTCACCGTCTCGATCGAGGCGCGCGAAGGCGTGACGACCGGCATTTCGGTCCATGACCGCGCGCGGACGATCGCGGTGGCCATCGATTCAGGTCATGGCGCCGACGATATCGTGACGCCGGGCCATGTCTTTCCGCTGGTCGCGCGCGACGGCGGCGTGCTGGTGCGCGCGGGGCATACCGAAGCCGCCGTGGACATCGCCCGGCTCGCGGGCCTCAATCCCTCCGGCGTGATCTGCGAGATCATGAACGAGGACGGGTCGATGGCGCGGCTGCCCGACCTCATCGGCTTTGCCGAGAAGCATCAGCTGGCGATCGGCACCATTGCCGACCTGATCGCCTATCGCCGCCAGACCGAGCGCAACGTCGCGCGCGTTTCCGAAATGCCGTTCGAGAGCGTCCACGGCAGTTTCAACGCGATCGTCTATCGCAACCTGATCGACGAATCCGAGCATGTCGCGTTGGTGAAGGACGAGATCGGCGCGAGCGACGACGTGATGGTGCGGATGCACCGGCTCGATATCGGCACCGACGTGCTGGGCCTGTCGAACGGGCGCGACAGCCACCTGGTCACGGCGCTGCGCTGGATCGCGACGCATGAGGGGCCGGGCGTGGCGGTGCTGCTCCAGAACAGCGAGAAGGGCTGGCTGTCGCGCCAGCTTTCGGGCGACGCGCATACCTGCATCGATCAGGCGACCCGCGATTACGGCATCGGTGCGCAGATATTGCTCGATCTGGGGGTGCGGCGGATGGTGCCGCTGACGTCGGCCAAGCCCAACCTCGCGGCGCTGGCGGGCTATGATCTGGAGATCGTCGGGTGGCGGCAGTTCCAGGATCTGGAGCATCTGCGCCCCTGAACGGGCTTCAGGTCTTGCGGAAGAAGTGGATGGTCCGTTCGTTCGAGACGGCGTCGGAGCGCGGGGCGTGGCGGATGCCGCTGGCGCTGGTGCCCATCGTCCGCGCGGCCATTTCGCCGAGCATCGCCCTGGCGTCCCCGGTCGATGCGACGACCAGCACGACATAGCCGGCGGGCTGTGGCTGTGCAGGGCGCATCTGCTCCGCGGAGAGCCGTCCGCGCCACATCCCGGCGACTTCGGGTGTGGCGATCACGTCGGGCGTGTGCTGCTCGTCATACCAGCGATTGTAATCGGCATCGCGCCCTGGGGCGGCGTTGCCCATGACGATGGTCAGGTGGGTGAGGCTGTCCAGCGACGCGCCCTCCGCCAGCCGCCACGGCGCGACGCATTCGAACATATGGCTGGCGAACGCGTTGATCGCCCCGCCGGCCGCGAAGATCGCTTCGAGATAGACGAGCGGCACCGCATCGGCGGGCGCATCGAACCAGTGGAGCATGGCCATGCGCCACGGCCGGGGCTGGTCGGGGAGGATCTGGACCTCGTCGAGCGCGACGCATAGCGCCGTCTCGAAGCCCGGCAGCTTTGCGGTAGCACGCGACTGGCTGGTGTCGAACCAGTTGCGAAAGGCTTCCTCGCCGCCTTCGGGATCGACGAAGGTTAGGACGAGGCTGCTCATGCTGCCGCTTCCCTCAACGCGCCGGTGATGCGGATGCCCGCGCCATCGACCTGATAGGTCTTGTTGAGAAAGATCAGCACCGAGGTCAGCGCTTCGGCTGCCGCCGAATTGGCCAGCGCGCCGCCATGCAGGCCGCGCAGGCCGGCGGCGTCGGCCAGCGCGATGCCGACGCTGCGCGCTTCCTTGTCGTTGCCGAAGACGAGCACGTCGCAATCGACCACCGCGTCCGTCGCCAGCTTGTGCGCGGCAACGCTGTGGAAGGCGGATATCACGGTGACCGCTTCGCCGAGCAGCCCTTGCAGCCGTTGCGCCGCGCTGCCTTCGGGCGGGAGCTGGACGCGCATCACGGCGGGCGGCTTCAGGGGCACGCTGGTGTCGATCACGATCTTGCCCGCGACATGGGGTGCGATCTCGGCGGCGGTCGCGTCCTGTGCTGCGAAGGGGATGGCGAGCAACACGACATCGCCTGCTGCTGCGGCGTCGGCATTGGTCATGCCTTGCGCACCCTTGCCGATCCCCGCCGCACATTCGATGGCGCTTTCCGCCGATCGCGAGCCGACGATCACATCCAGCCCGGACCGCGCAAAGCGCCACGCGAGCGCCGCGCCCAGTTTTCCGGTGCCGCCGATGACGGCGATGCGCTTGCCGCTCAGATCCATGATATTCCTCTCAATTGACCAGCAGGGCCGGGCGGGCCGGCTCGCCGTACAGCGTGGTGCGCTGGCGCGACGGGCGGCCGGCGGCCGCGGCGATCGCGATCAGTTCGTCCTCGCCCATCTCGCGGCCGTGCTGGCCGCCCGCGGCGCTGGTGATCGACTCGCTCATCAGCGTGCCGCCCAGATCGTTCGCGCCCGCGTTCAGCATCGCCGCCGCGCCTTCGCGGCCCATCTTCACCCAGGAGACCTGGATATTGGGGATCACCGGATGGAGCACGAGGCGCGCGACGGCGTGCATCAGCATCGCTTCGCGCCAGCTGGGGCCGGAGCGCGCCTGCCCCCGCCGCCAGATCGGCGCTTCGGGATGGACGAAGGGGAGGGGGACGAATTCGGTGAAGCCGCCGGTCTCCTCCTGCAGCGCGCGGACCCGCAACAGGTGCCGCGCCCAATGGCGATATTCGTCGACATGGCCGAACATGATCGTCGCGGTGGAGCGCAGGCCGACACTGTGGGCGGCGCGCATCACTTCGATCCACTCGTCGGCGGTCAGCTTGTCGGGGCAGAGGATTGCGCGGACTTCGGGGTCGAGGATCTCGGCGGCGGTGCCGGGCAGGGTCGAGAGGCCCTCGTCGCGCAGCTCGGCGAGGAAATCGCGGACGCTGCGGCCCAATGTGGTTGCGCCGTGGAGGATTTCGAGCGGGGAAAAGGCGTGGATGTGCACGCCGGGCGCCGCGGCGCGGACGGCGCGGACGATGTCGCGATAGACGTTGCCGTCATAATCCGGGTGGATGCCGCCCTGAAGGCAGACTTCGGTCGCGCCGCGCGACACGGCTTCGGCGGCGCGGCGGCCGATCTCGGCGAAGTCCATGCGATAGGCCGGGCCGCGCAATGCCTTGGTGCTGCCCTTCGAGAAGGCGCAGAAGCCGCAGCGATAGAGGCAGATATTGGTGTAGTTGATGTTCTGGTTGACGACATAGCTGACGGCGGGACCGGCGGTTTGCTCGCGGAGCCGGTCGGCGGCGGCGGCGATGGCGTGGGCATCGGCTTCGTCGGCGCGGAAGAGGCGGACGATCTGGTCTTCGGAGAAGGTGGCGGAGAGCGATGCGGCGGGGCTCGCCGGGCGAGTTGCGCCGGGGGGCGGCATCTGGCTGACGCCTGCCGCCCACAGATCGGTCCTGGGCAGGCCGCGTCCGTCGATCGCGCGCAGCACGCGCGGGCGCAGGGCTGGATCGACCCAGGTTTCGGCACGCACCGCGTGGCGCGGGCCGATCGCGAGCCGCTCGTGAAGCTGGCGCCCGGCGGTGCTCGTGGCCTGCTCCAGTACGGCGAGGTGGGGCCAGGGCGCTTCGGGATTGACGTGATCGGCGGTGACCGGGGACACGCCGCCCCAATCGTTCACGCCGGCCCGGAGCAAGGCGGGCAGATCCTCGGGCCGCTGGAGATTGGGCGGCGCCTGGATCGTCATCTCCCCGCCCAGGATCAGGCGCGCGGCGGCGATGGTCCAGAGATGCTCGTCGAGACCGGGTTCGGGGTGATCGGCCATCCGCGTACCGGGCTTGGCGCGGAAATTCTGGATGATGACTTCCTGAATATGGCCGTGCCGGGCGTGGAGATCGCGGATCGCGGCGAGCGAGGCGATGCGCTCGCTCCGGGTTTCGCCGATGCCGATCAGCAGGCCGGTAGTCATCGGGATGCGCGCGACACCCGCTGCCTCCAGCGTGGCGAGGCGAGCGGCGGGGTGCTTGTCGGGCGATCCGTGATGCGGGCCGCCGGGTTCGCACAACCGCTCCGACACGCATTCGAGCATGATGCCCATCGAGACCGAGCAGGTGCGCAGCGCGGCGAGATCGCGGGGGCCCATCAGGCCGGGGTTGAGATGGGGCAGCAGGCTGGTCTCGTCGGCGACCGCGCGGGCCATCTCGCCGAGATAGGCAAGCGTGGTGGCGTGGCCGGTTTCGGCCAGCGCGGCGCGGGCGACGGGATAGCGCGCCTCGGGCATGTCCCCCAGCGTGAACAACGCTTCGCGGCAGCCGGCGCGCTCCCCGGCGCGGGCGATCTCCAGAACCTCGTCGCGGGAGAGATAGGGGCGGTCGACCCGCGACGGCGTCGTGGCGAAGGTGCAATAGTGGCAGACGTCGCGGCACAGCCGGGTCAGCGGGATGAATACCTTGCGCGACCAGGTGACCAGCGGACCGTGCGCCGCGAGCGTCATCGCTTCGGCGAGCGGCATCAGTTCGCTGGCCGAAGCGGCTTCGATTTGTGGGAGGGATGGCGTCTGCAAGCGGGCGATTCCGTATTTGATCGATCGCTTGGTTAGTGCGCTTGTTCAAGGCTGTCAAAATATATGGCGGTGCTTGAATCGAGGTCGTCGGGCGTGTCGATATCGTGCGACAGGCCGCGGCGGCGGATGATCCGTGCCGATGGCCTGCCTGCCTCGCGATGGCGCGCGAAGGAGTCCGGGCCGAAGGCGAAGGGCAGCACGACGCCCGGGGGCAGGGCGAGGGCGTTGGTACCGGTGGCGTGGCGATCCGGAGCGATCGCGCCGTTGGGCAGGGCTGCACCCGTCAGCGCGCCTATGTCGCCGGCTGCGAGGAAGGGCAGGTCGGCATGGATGACCAGCAGGTGCTCGCGGGCGAGCGTGTGCCGCGCGGCTTCCAGCTCGGCGTTCAGGCCGCTGCCCCGGTCGCGGATCCACTCGCCCTGCCAGGTCGGCAACGGGGCATCCGACAGGACGAGGATGCGGCCGATCGCGGGCGACTGGCCGAGCGTGGCCGCGACATGGCGGAACATCGCCAGCGCCAGCCGCTCACGGTTCGCGGGGGCGAGCCGCCCGGCGAGGCGCGACTTGCGCGCTCGTGTCTTGAACGGGATCAGTGCTGTCCAGAGCATGCGATGGTCCGGGCGAGGTCGAGCGCGGCGGCGGCGACGCGCTTGCGATCGGTCAGGTCGCGCATCAGCGTGTCTTCCACCGCATAGGGTAGCGAGAGGCCGGAGACGGTGTCTCGCCCGTCGACGAGGATGCCGTCGATGACCCGGGCATAATGCGCCGCGATGGCTTCGGTCGTCACGGGCAGGCCGAATTCGCGCATCAGCTTGGCGGTCGGCCCCTTCACCGCTTCGCCCCCGACGATCGGGGAGATGGCGACGATCGGCGCGGTGGCGGTGGCGAGGGCATAGGCGATCTCGGGCACGGCGAGGATCGGATCGACGCTGAGCCACGGGTTGGACGGGGCGATCAGGATCGAGTCGGTCTCGGGATCGAGGATGGCTTCGGCGACGCCCGGCGCGGGGCGTGCCCCGGCGGCCCCGGCGAAGCGGATCGCTCTGGCCACGGGGCGGCACTGGCGTGCGACGAAATAGTCCTGAAAGGCCAGTTCGCCTTCGTCGGTGTCGATCATCGTGGCGACCGGATCGTCGCTCATCGGCAGGATGCGCGCGGCGATGTTCCAGCTTCGGGCGAAGCCGGCCACGATCTCCGACAGCGGTTCCCCGGCGGCGAGGCGGCTGGTGCGCAGGATGTGGAGCGCGAGGTCGCCGTCGCCCAGCGCGAACCAGTCCGCGCCGCCGAGCGAGCGCAGCGCGGCCATGAACGACCAGCTCTCGCCTTCCCGGCCCCAGCCCTGGGTGCGGTTGTCCTGCCCGGACAGGACATAGAGCAAGGTGTCGATATCGGGCGACACGGCGAGGCCGAGATGGCGGAAGTCGTCGCCGGTGTTGACGATCGCGGTGACCTGCGGCGCGAACTCGAGCGCGGTCAGGCCCAGCACGAGCTTGGCGCCGCCGACGCCGCCGGTCAGGACGGTTACCTTCCGCATCGATCATCTTCTTCCCGCTTGATTATCGGCCGCCATGATGGAAGGAAATGCGTTACCAAGCAATCGATCGGTAAATTAATTCTTGACAGGGGATGGTGCACTATTGGTCATGCCGTTACACGGCCTGCCGCTGTTCGAGCGTGGCGACGATCTGGCGGGCGCGATCCTTGCCGCGCTGGAGCGTCAGGAAATCGCGCTCGCCGAAGGCGACATATTGGTGGTCGCGCAGAAGATCGTGTCGAAAGCCGAAGGGCGCACCGTCGATCTGGCGAGCGTGTCTCCCGGCAAGCGGGCGCGGGAGTTGGCCGAAACCGTGCGCAAGCCGGCTGCGCTGGTGCAGCTGATCCTCGACGAAGCGCTGGAAGTGATGCGCGCGGTGCCCAATGTCCTCATCACACGGCATCGCACCGGCCACGTCACCGCCAATTCGGGCATCGACGCGTCGAATGTGGCGGGCGGGGATACCGGGACGGTGCTGCTGTGGCCGGAGGACCCGGACCACAGCGCGCGCGGTATTCGCGAGGCGATCGCGGCGCGGAGCGGGGTTGCGGTGGGGGTGATCGTTGCCGACAGTCTCGGTCGGGCATGGCGGCTGGGCACGATCGGCACCGCGATCGGATCGAGCGGGATGCCCGCGCTCGACGACCGTTGCGGCAGCCTCGACCTGTACGGTCGCCCGTTGCAGGCCACCTGGGTCGCGGCGATCGATTCCGTCGCGGCGGCGGCGGTGCTCGCGATGGGCGAGGGGGCGGAAGGTACGCCCGCTGCGCTGGTGCGCGGGGTGCGCTTCACCAGACAAGCGGACGATGGCGCCGACGATCTCCTGCGGCCGCCGCAGGAGGATCTGTTCCGCTGAGCTTTAGATGCCGTAGCCGCCCGCGACCGAAATCTGCTGGCCGGTGACATAGGATGCGCGGCGAGAGGCGAGGAAGGTGACGGCATCGGCAATCTCCTCGGGCTTGCCGAGGCGTTTCAGGCCGAGCCGTTCATGGGTCTTCGCGATCCACGCATCGTCGAACACTCCGGCGTCGCGGAACTTGATGAACATGCCGCCCTCGATCACGCCGATCAGCACCGAATTCGCCCGGATGCCATAGCGCCCTTCCTCGCGCGCGATGCCACGCACCATCGCTTCGTTGGCGGCCTTGGGGATCACCGACAGGCCATCGCGATTGGCCCAGGCGAGATCGCCGGCGGACCCCAGATGGACGAAGGCACCGCTCTCATTCGCGCGGAAATGGGGCAGGGCGGCGCGGACGACATGGTAGAAGCCATGCACCTCGACATCGATCGCCTCGCGCCATTCGGCGTCTTCATACTGGCCGATATAGCGTTGCACCGGCATCGCGCCGGCGACGAAGACGACGCTGTGGATGCGGCCGAACCGGGCGACTGCATCGCGCACCGCGGCTTCGACCGATGCTGCATCGGTCACATCGGCGCGGAAGGCTGCTGCTTCCGTGCCGCCTGCCGCCAGTTCGGCGGTCAGTGCCGATGCCGCGGTCTCGTTGCTGCGCCAGGTTAGCGCCACCGGGCTGCCCAGTTCGGCGAACCCCCGGCAGATCGCGCTGCCAAGGCCGCCGCTGCCGCCAAAGACGAGTGCTGCGCCTGTATCGAACATCGGTCGCCGGGACATCGCGAATCTCACATGAGTGGGCGTTGCAGCGGCGCTAACCGGCCGCCAGCGGCTGCCCAATCACCATTCGGGGGTGCGCAGCGGCTATGCCGTTCTTTCCCAAACTCGAACAAGTATCGTCCGATACCACATCTGGCGGCGTCCGGATCGAGTGGCCGAAATCGGCCTGCCGAAAGTCATATATACAAATATAATCCTTTAAATACATAATGATATCGAGTGCTCCGATGCCGTCGAGTGTACCCGGCCGCGCGGGGATAGGTCCAAAACTGATGCGAATTTGTCACGTAATACGTTACAGTGTCGCGCATATTGACTCGTTTTCGGTTCCGGGTAATGTCTGCCGAACACGTTCACAGACAAGAAAGGGTGGCCCAATGAGGTTGCGGAACGGACAGGGAGAGAAGATGGGGATCAACACGCGCGCCATGCTGCTGGCGACGGCGCTCTGCATGATTCCGGGTGCGGCTTATGCTCAGGCGGCTGACCCGGCGCAGGACGGCGCAGCGCAGGAAGAGGCCGAGCAGGGCGAAGGCGGCACGATCATCGTGACCGGCAGCCGCATCTCGCGCCGCGACGTCGAAGCGCCGACGCCGACCAAGGTGCTGGGTTCCGAAGTGCTCGAATCGCGCGGTTCGACCAGCATCGGCGAATTCCTTTCCGAAGTGCCGTCGTTCCGCAGCACGCAGGGACCGTCGACCAACACGGCCGCCACGCTGGGCACCGGCCAGTTCTCGCCCGATCTTCGCGCGCTGGGCGTTATCCGCACGCTGACGCTGGTCGACAGCCGCCGCTTCGTGCCTTCGGCCGCGACGGGTCAGGTCGATCTCAACCTGATCCCGCAGATCCTGGTCGAGCGGATCGACGTGGTGACCGGCGGCGCATCGGCGGCTTACGGTTCGGACGCCGTTTCGGGCGTGGTCAACGTCATCCTCAACAAGCGGCTCGACGGCTTCAAGGGCGATGCCTCGATGGGCATCAGCGATCGCGGCGATGCCCGCGAAACCCGCGTGTCGCTGGCGTTCGGTACGCCCTTCGATGACGGCCGCGGCCATTTCATCATCGGCGGCGACTATGTGAAGTCGAACGGCATCAACGACATCTTCGCGCGTGATTCCTTCGCCGACCAGCCGGGCCTGATCTCCTATGTCGGCGCGCGTCCGGCCAATGCGCCGTCGCGCATCTATGCGACGGGCGTGACCTTCATCAACATGGCCTATGGCGGCCTGATCACGGGCGTGAACGCCGACACCAATGCCGGCAACGGCGCGGACGTGCTGCGCGGGATCCAGTTCGGCCCCGGCGGCGCGCCGACCGCCTTCAACTACGGCAATTTCGCTACTTATGGCACCGGCAGCACGCTTGCCAGCGGCTTTACCGGCGGCAATGTCGGCCTGTTCCCGCAGGATGGCTGGACGATGATCGTCCCGACCACCCGGCGTACTGTGTTCGGCCATCTCGATTACGAACTGTCGCCGGGCCTGAACCTGTTCGTCGAGGCGGGCTATGGCCGCAGCGCGGGCTACGGCAATTCGCCGCCGGTTCGCGATCAGGCAGGCGCCGCGACGATCCTGCGCGACAATGCGTATCTCGCGTCGTCGATCCGCGACATCATGGTGACGAACAACATCGCGTCGTTCACGCTGGGCCGTCCCTATAATGATTTCGGCGGCATCGCTCGCGACAACCAGAACACCACCGAGCGCTTCGTGGCCGGCTTCGATTACGACATCGGCGGCGGCTGGAAGATCGACGGCTATTATCAATATGGCCGCAACGTCCTGAACGCGAACGTCGCCAATCTGCGCATCGAGAATAATTTCCGGTTCGCGGTGGATGCGGTGAACGTCAACGGGCAGATCGTCTGCGCCGCGACCCAAGCCAATGGCACGGTGACCAACACCGGCCAGATCCTCAACCGCTTCAACTCGGCGGCTTCGGGCTGCGTGCCGATCAACCTGTTCGGCCAGGGTTCGCCCAGCGCATCGGCGATCGACTATGTGACCGGCGACGTCTTCTATCAGGTCACCACGCGGCAGCAGGTTGCGTCGCTGGCGGTGCAGGGCGAGCTGATGAAGCTGCCCGGCGGTACGCTGGCGGTGGCGTTCGGCGGCGAATGGCGGCGCGAGGAAGCCAAGGCGATCTCCGACGTGATCTCGCAGGCGAACGGCTTCAACTACAGCAACCCCAAGCCCTATGCCGGTGGCTATGATGTGAAGGAAGTGTTCGGCGAAGTCGTCGCGCCGCTGCTGCGCGACATGCCCTTCGCCAACTATCTCGAGCTGAACGGTGCGGTCCGCTACACCGATTATTCCAGCTCGGGCGGGGTCACGACGTGGAAGCTGGGTGCGATCTACGCGCCGGTTTCGGACCTGCGCCTGCGCGTCACCCGGTCGCGTGACATTCGCGCGCCGAACAATGCCGAGCTGTTCGCCACCACGGCATCGTTCGCCCAGTTGCGCAATCCGTACAGCGGCGTGACGACCCAGATTACCGCGATCAACCAGCCCAGCCCGAACCTGAAGCCGGAGGTAGCGGATACGCTGACCGTCGGTGCGGTGTTCACGCCCAGCTTCTTCCGCGGCCTGACGCTGTCCGCCGATTATTTCGACATCAACATCAGCGGCGCGATCTCGAGCTTCTCGGCCCAGTCGATCCTCGACAATTGCTTCGCGGAAACGGGCACGCCCTATTTCTGCAATTTCGTGAACCGCTCCGGCACGGGCGCGGCAACGGTGATCAACTCGGTCTCGGTGCAGCTCCTCAACATCGCCGGCGTAAGGACGCGGGGCGTCGACTTCTCGGCATCGTACCGCACCCGGCTGGGCGGCGGCGAGCTGACGCTTCGCGGCATGGCGTCGTACGTCAAGGATCTGATCTTCGACGACGGCACCGGCGCAGCACCGCGCTTCAACGCGGCGGGCGTGATCCAGTCGCTGGGCGGCCGGATCGACCGCGCCGGATCGGTGGGCGGCACTGCCTTCACCGCCGGCCAGCAGACCAGCGCGACCAACACGCCGACCTGGACCGCGACCGGATCGATCGCCTACGCAGCCGAGCCGTTCATGGTCAGCCTGCAGGGCCGTTATGTCGGCGGCGGCAAGTTCGACGCCACGCTGGTTGGCCCGGGCGACCAGTATTACGATCCCGCATCGCCGATCTCGATCGGCAACAACCGGGTGGACGGCCGCTTCTACCTCGATCTCTCGGGTTCGATCGACGTGGTGAAGGATGGCAACCGCAAGCTGCAATTCTACTTCAACGTCAACAACCTGACCGACCGGGATCCGCCGTTCCCGGTGGTCGCGATCGCAGGCATGTATGACCGCATCGGCCGTTACTATCGTGCCGGCCTGCGCTTCACCTACTGACGAACCGATGTCCGCACTCGACATGCCGGGTGCGGACATCCTCGTCACCGATGCCGACGCGCGCGAAACCTATCTTCGCGACGCGACGGGCAAATGGCCGTCCCACGTGCTCTCCGTGGGGCGGCCACGCTCGTCTGAAGAGGTGGCCGCCATCGTCCGTCATGCGGCGGCGAACGGTCTTGCGGTGGTGCCGCAGGGCGGGAATACCGGGCTGGTCGGCGGATGCGGGATCGGGGCCGAACGGCCGGCGGTGATGCTGTCGCTCGACCGGATGCGGGCGATCCGCATGATCGATCCGGTCGGCGCGACGGTGGTGGTCGAGGCGGGGTGCATTCTTGCCGATCTTCAGGCGGCGGTGGCCGAACAGGGCTTCGCGATACCGCTCGGGCTTGGCTCCGAAGGCAGCGCGACGATCGGCGGGTTGATCTCGACCAATGCCGGAGGCATCCGCGCATTGCGCTACGGCGTGATGCGCAGCCTCGTGCTGGGCCTCGAAGTGGTGCTGCCCGACGGGCGGGTTTGGGACGGGCTGCGGACCGTCGCCAAGAATAACATGGGGTACGACCTCAAACAGCTGTTCGTCGGCGGGGAGGGGACGCTGGGCGTCGTCACCGCCGCGGCGCTGCGGCTGGTGCCGGCGTGGCAGCAGGTGGAGACTGCGTGGCTGGCAGTGGAAAGTCCGGCGGCGGCGCTGCGTCTGCTCGATGCATTGCGCGCGGCGCTGGGCGATGTCGTGGTCGCGTGCGAGCTGATCCAGCGGCGCGGGATCGAATGGGGCGAGGCGGCGGTGCCTGGTCTCAAGGTGCCCGGCATCGGAGATCATGGGTGGTTCGTGCTGATCGAGTTCGCGTCGTCGGCCAGGCTGCTGCCGCTCCGCGAAGCGCTGGAGACCGCGCTGGGCGAAGTGATGGAGCAGGGGCTGGTGCTCGACGGGACGCTGGCCGAGAGCGAAGCGCAGCGGCGCGAGTTCTGGAAGATCCGCGAAGCCGTGGTGATGGGGAAGATCGCGGCCAAGCCTTCGGTGACGCTCGATGTCGCGGTGCCGCTGGGACAGGTCCCGGCGTTTCTCGACGAGGCGGAAGCGCTGGCCGAAGCGCTGATGCCTGGCGTCGAATGCCTTGGCTTCGGGCATGTCGGTGACGGCAATATCCATTTCTCGGTGCATCGCGGGACCAACGACGTCGCGGCGTTCGAGCCGCGCGTGGCGGAGATCTGCGCGGCGCTGGAGCGGCTGGCGCTGACGCATGGCGGGTCGATCTGCGCCGAGCATGGCGTGGGGCGGCGGATGCGCGATGCGGTGGCGGCGGCCGTGGGCGAAGTGGAGCATGACCTGTTCTGCCGCGTGAAGCGCGCGATCGATCCGGAGAACCGGATGAACCCCGGCGCGGTGGTTGCGCTATGAACGGGATCGATCGACGCACGCTGCTTGCCGCCGGCGGGGCGCTTGCGATGGGAGTGCCGGCCGAAGCCGGAGCAGGAGAGGGAAGCATGGAATCGCAGCCGTTCACGGTGGGCATGATCGCGTTCGACATGATGACGAACCTCGATTTCGTCGGGCCGTTCGACATTCTCTCGCGGGTACGCGGGGCGCGGACGATCCTGCTGGGCAAGGCGCTCGATCCGATCGTGACCGACTCCCGCTATCGCCTGCTGCCCGAGATGCGGCTGGCCGAAGCACCCGAACTCGACATGATTTTCGTGCCGGGCGGGCCGGGTTCGACGAAGCTGATGGAGGACCCGGAGGTGCTGGCTTTCCTCGCCGCGCGTGCGCCGCGCGCGAAATGGGTGACTTCGGTCTGCACCGGTGCTTTGGTGCTGGGTGCGGCGGGGCTGCTCAAGGGCTATCGCGCGGCGACGCACTGGAGCGCGATGGACATATTGCCGGTGCTGGGCGCGATCCCGGTGCATGAGCGGGTGGTGATCGACCGCAACCGGGTTACCGGCGGAGGCGTGACCGCGGGGATCGACTTCGCGCTGACGCTGATCGCGCAGATATGGGGCGAGGATCAGGCCAAGCTGATCCAGCTGGGCAACGAATATAACCCGCAGCCGCCGTTCGACGCGGGATCTCCGGAGCGAGCGCCCGACGTTGCGGCGCGCTATCGCGAGCTGACGAGGGGGATGACGGCGGCGCGGATGGAAGCCGCGCAACGCGCCGCCGCTCGGCTCCGCTGAGGAGCGGCGCTGAGGTCGCTGCCGGATGCGCCGGAAAGCCTCGCTAAGTTGACACGAAGTTGACACTATCGCGCATGTTTTGCGGGAGTGGCGGAGTGGCCGTCACAGATCGAAGATCGCGATGTCAAAGCGCGCGCCGGAGCTTCCCGGCGCGCTGAGCGAAGCAGGTGAAATCCAACATTTCAAGCTTAGCGTTTCACTCCTCCCCCTCCGGGGGAAGATTGCGAAGGGATCAGCCCGGCATATAAGCGAGACACTCGACTTCGGTGAGCGCGCCGCCGACCAGTTTGGCCGCGCCGAACGCGCTGCGGGCGGGCAGGCGGACGGGGGCGAAATACTCCAGATAGACGGTGTTGAACTCGCGCCACTGGTCCATATCGGCCAGCATCACCGTGCATTTGAAGATCGAATCCATGCCCAGGCCGAACGTTGCGAGGACGGCGGCGATATTGTCCATCGTCTGGCGGGTCTGGCCGGCGAGATCGTCGGCCTTGGTGCCGTCCGGACGGCTGCCGATCTGGCCGGAGACGTAGAGCACGTCGCCGACGCGGACGGCGCGGGAAAAGGGCGAGCCGGGGCGGCCGCCGGGGAAATATTCGATTGGCGGGCGGGTCGTCGTGTCGGTCATGCCAATAGCCTCATCACATTGCCGCCCATCACCCGGGCGGCTTCATCTTCGGTCAGGCGCGCCAGCAGCGTGCCGGCGAGTGCAGGCCAGTCGCGATAGCCGGGCAGCACGCTGCGATAGGTGAAATCCATGTCGGTCCCGATGGCGACATGATCGACGCCGAGCTGGTCAACCGTGCGCAGGATGGTCTCGACGAAATCCTCGAAGCTGGCCTGGGCGAACCCGGCGGGGACGCAGCCGACCACGCCGCCGGTCGCGGTGACCATGCGGGCGTGATCGAGCGAGATCAGCCGGGGATGCGTGCCGCTGATCGGCGCGACGTTGGAATGCGACAGCAGCATCGGACGCGTGGCGATGGCGGTGGCGTCGCGGACGGTATCCAAAGTCGCGTGCGAGAGATCGACCAGCACCCCCGCCGCCTCCATCGCGCGGATCGTCTCGCGACCGAGCGGGGTGAGGCCGCCATGCGTCGGCGCTTCGGTCTGCGTATCGCCGATCTGGTTGGTGCGGTAGTGGATGAGGGTGATCGAGCGGACGCCGCGTGCGGCGGCTTCGGCGATGCGATCGAGGCGGTCCTCGATAAAGTCGCCGCCCTCGACCGAGATCAGCCCGGTCAGCTTTCCCGTGGCGATCTCATGCGTGGACAGGCCGTTCGCGCGGAACAGTGCGTCCGCCGCGTCAATCTGCCGCCAATGGTCCGCCAGCGCTTCGCTGGGTGCGAAGTCACGCACTGCGCCGAGGCCCTTGCCGGTGCGGCCCAGCACCGGGAGGTCGGCGACGGTGGCGAAGAAGGCGGCAGCCACCAGCCCCGCGCGCATGTCCGCGATTGCACCATCGGGATCGGGTTCGGGATAGGAAGCGGTGAACTCGGTCCGCGCAGCGCCGCGCATGAAGAAGCGGCCGGGATGGGCGTGGAGATCGACGCTCGGATGGCAGCGGAGAAATGCGACTCCCGCCGCGCGCCGTTCGGCATCGATCGAGGGGCGGGGCAGGCTGGCGGTTCCGCCGGCTTGCGAAGCGCTGGCGCAGACGATGCACATATGGCGCTTTCCCTCCCATTCTCAGACGCTTCAGCCCCGAACGACACGAAATATCGCATGGAGTCCGAAACGGCTATTGTAACGTATATCGCTACTGAGTATCGTATAGCGTAACAAGTGGAGAGATCAATGTTCGCCGAATTAGCCGAGCCACCCCTCGATCCGATCCTGGGGCTTGCCCAGCTGCTCGCGCGCGACGCCAGCCCCGACAAGGTCGATCTCGGCATCGGCATCTATCATGACGAGCAGGGCAAGGCCCCGGTGCTCGATTGCGTAAAGGCCGCCGAGCGCTGGCTGGTCGAGAACCAGCCGAGCAAGCGCTACCTCTCCTCCGCGGGCAATCCCGACTTCAACCTGCAGATGCGCGGGCTGCTGTTTCCCGAAGGCAGCGACGCGTATCAGCGCGCACGCACGATACAGGCGCCGGGCGGCACCGGCGCGCTGCGCGTGGCTTCGGACCTGCTCAAGCGGCTGCGGCCCGAGGGGCGGGTGTTCATCCCCGGCCCGACCTGGCCGAACCATCCCGGCATCCTGAAGGCCAGCGGGCACGAGATCGTCGTCTATCCCTATTACGACCTCGCCAGCGGCGCGCTGAAGTTCGATGCGATGATGGCTGCGCTGGCCGATCTGCGCGCGAACGACACGCTGCTGGTGCATGGTTGCTGCCACAATCCGACCGGCGCGGATCTGGATATCGACCAATGGTCTGCAGTGGCCGACCTGCTGGAGAAGGCCGGCGCGGCGGTGCTGGTCGATCTGGCCTATCTCGGTCTTGGCGACGGGCTGGAGCAGGATGCGGCGGGCGTCCGCCTGCTCGCCAGCCGGTTGCCCGAGCTGATCGTCGCCAGTTCCTGCTCGAAGAATTTCGCCATGTATCGCGAGCGCGTGGGCGCGCTGACCGTGGTCGGCGGAAGCGAGAAGGATGCGGTGCTGGCGCATGCGCATACGCTGCCGGTGATCCGCACCCTCTATTCGATGCCGCCCGATCATGGCGCTGCGGTGGTCGCTCAGGTGCTGGACGATGCGACGGCGCGCGCGGGCTGGGAAGTCGAGCTGCGCACGATGCGCGAGCGGATCAACACGATGCGCGAGCGGCTGGCCGCGCGCCTCGCGGGGCAGAGTGCGCGCGACTATGGCTTTATCGCCCGCCAGCGCGGCATGTTCACGATGCTGGGCATTTCGCCCGAGGGCGTCGAGACGCTGCGCCGCGATCATCACGTCCATCTGACGAGCTCCGGCCGCGTCAACGTCGCCGGACTGAACAGCAAGAATGTCGACCGGGTCGCCGATGCGATCGCGGCAGTCAGCCAGGGTTGAGGGAGAATATCATGTCCAAGCCGTTCGCATCATCGACGGACCTTGCCGAAAAGACCGAGACGCTCGAGATCGTCGCGGACGGCGTGTATGCGCTGACCGCCGAGGGCGATCCCAATGTCGGCGCGATCGAAGGCGAGGATTTCCTCGTCGCGATCGAAGCGCGGGCGACCCCGGCCGCGGCGCGCGACTGGCTGGTGAAGCTGCGCGAGCATACCGGCAAGCCGGTCCGCTATCTGATCCTGACGCACTATCATGCCGTGCGCGTGCTGGGCGCCAGCGCGTTCGACGCGCAGGACATCATCATGAGCGATGCGACCGCGGCCCTGGTCGAGGAGCGCGGCGAGCAGGACTGGGCGAGCGAATTCGGCCGGATGCCGCGCCTGTTCAAGCAGCCCGAGGAAATTCCGGGGCTGACGCGCCCGAGCATCACTTTCGCCGATCATTACGAGATCGAGCTGGGGGGGAATCGCGGCAAGCTGGAACTGCAATTCTGCGGACGCGGCCATACCGAGGGCGATATCGCGGTGTGGCACGAGAAGACCGGCACGCTGTTCGCGGGCGATCTCGTCGAGGCGCAGGCGGCGCTCTACACCGGCGATGCATTCCATTTCGACTGGGCCTCGCACACGCTCGACCGCGTGAAGGCGTTCGGCGCGCAGCATCTGATCGGCGGTCGCGGCGCGGTGGCGCATGGGACCGAGGCAGTGAATGCTGCGGTCGAGCAGACCCGCGAGTTCCTCAACGGGATGATCGAGAATGTCGGCGCGGCGCACAGGAATGGGGGCACGCTGAAGGACGCGTTCGAAGCCACGCATACCGCGCTGGGTCCCAAGTTCGGGCATTGGCCGATCTTCGAACATTGCCTGCCCTTCAACGTGCAGCGCCTGTGGGACGAGTTCGACGGGATCGAGCGGCCGCGCATCTGGACGATGGAGCGCGACCGCGAGGTCTGGGCGCAGCTTCAGGGCTGAGGCACATGGCGAACGTGGCGAACATCCCGGTGTGGCGCGAGATCGGCGCCACGCCGCACCCCGGCAGCGCGAGCGAAACCGCGCCGGTCGTGATCGTCGGTGCCGGCCCGATCGGGCTGGCGATGGCGCTCGACTTGGGGCGGCGGGGGCATCCGGTGGTAGTGCTGTCGCAGCTCGATTTCGTCGCGGCGGGATCGAAGGCGATCTGCTTCGCCAAGCGTTCGCTCGACATTTTCGACCGGCTCGGCGTGGGCGATGCCATCGTCGGCAAGGGCGTGATCTGGAACGTCGGCAAGGTGTTCTGGGGCAGCGGCGAGGAACCGGTGTTCCAGTTCGATATGTTGCCGGTGAAAAACCAGAAGCGGCCGGGTTTCATCAATATCCAGCAATATCATGTCGAGGACCGGTTGATCGATGCGCTGGCGGCGCTGCCCAATGTCGAGTTGCGCTGGGGCCATCGCATGGCGGGGATTGAGGCGCGTGACGATGGCGCGCGGGTGGCGGTCGATACCGAGGCGGGTGGTTATGCGATCGATGCCGACTGGGTGATCGCCTGCGACGGCAGCAAATCGGCGGTGCGCGACGCGCTGGGTCTCGATTTCGACGGGCGGGTGTTCGAGGATAATTTCCTGATCGCCGATGTGAAGATGCGCGGCGAGCGGCCGTCGGAGCGCTGGTTCTGGTTCGATCCGCCGTTCAACCCCGGCCAGTCGGCGCTGATGCACAAGCAGCCCGACAATGTCTGGCGGCTCGATTTCCAGCTCGGCTGGGATATCGACCGCGCGGCGGCGGTGAAGCCGGAGAATGTCGACCCGCTGGTCCGCGCGATGCTGGGCGATAATGTCGAATATGAGCAGGAATGGTATAGCGTTTATACCTTCCAGTGCCGCCGCATGGCACGGTTCGTTCATGGCCGGGTGGTGTTCGCGGGCGACAGTGCGCACCTCGTCTCGCCCTTCGGCGCGCGGGGATGCAATGGCGGGCTGGCCGATGTCGACAATCTCGGCTGGAAGCTCGACCTGATCCTGCGCGGTGATGCGGGCGAGGGGCTGCTTGAAAGCTATGATGCCGAAGCGATCACGATCGCCGACGAGAATATCCTCAATTCCAGCCGCTCGACCGATTTCATGACGCCGAAGTCGGCCGCGAGCCGGATCTATCGCGATGCCGTGCTGGAACTGGCCAGCGAAGTTCCGTTCGCGCGACCGTTCGTCAATTCGGGGCGGCTTTCGACGGCGGTGGCGTTGCCGGACAGCGCGCTCAACACGCCGGATCGCGATGCATGGAACAGCGCCGGTATTGCTCCTGGCCTGCCTGCGCTTGATGCGCGGCTGGGCGAGAGCTGGCTGCTCGAACGGCTCGGCTCGGGCTTCACCTTGCTGGCCGACGGCTGGACGGGTGAAGTTGAAGGACTGACCGTGATCGCGCCCGGAGCCGCGGATACGGTGCTGCGCGAACGCTATGCGATGGCGCCGGGAACGGCCTATCTGATCCGGCCCGATCACTATGTCTGCGCGCGCTGGCGGAATTGCGACGCAGCGGCAGTGCGCGATGCGCTGGCGCGGGCGAAGGGGAATTGAGATGACGCAGCTCGTGACCGATCCCAACATCGCCGGCGTGGACGACATCTATGAGCGGCTGATCGCGATGCATGATGGGCGCAGCGTCGAGGAGAGCCTGAAGGTCTCGGCGCGCCTCAACCTCATCCTCATCAACCATATCGGCGACCGCGAGGTAGTGGCGCAGGCGATCGCGCTGGCGGCGGGGCGGAATCAGACCGTCGGATAGATGTGTCGCGATCCGAGCAGCCGCGAGCAATTCTGCGCGCAGGCCAGCAGGGGGCCGAGCAGATAGGGCGCTGGCGGGCCGGGGACGATCGACTCGGTCGGCAGCATCAGCGTGACCGCCGCAACGATCGAATCGCGATCGAATACCGGCGCGGCCAGCGCGGCATGGCCGATGCCGAACTTGTTGAGGCCCCAGCTGTAGTGCCGCGCCTGCACCGCCGCGATGTCACGCAGGAAGGAGTCGCGATCGTCGATCCGGAAATCGTCGCCGCGGGTCGAGGCATGATCGAGCAATTCGCTGCGCCGTTCACGCGGCTGGAAGGCGAAGCACACCTTGGCCGTGGGGGATTCGGGCAGGTTGAGCATCAGCCCGGGCTGGACGTCGATCCGCATTGCCGCGCGCGCGGGCAGGCATTGCAGCACCACCGCATCGCCGCCCGCGACGCCGCACAGCAACACGGTGCAGCCGCTTTCCTCGTTGAGCTGATCGAGCGGGTGGCGCAGCAGATCGGGCAATTGCATCCGCCCCGCCGCGATCTGGCCCCAGCGGCCGATCCGCCAGCCGAGCTGGAAGCCGCGCCGGCCCGAGCCGCGCGCGACCAGGCCGAGCATTTCGAGATTGCTCATGTGCCGCGAGACGCGCGACTTGGTCATGCCCAGCGTCTCCGCGATCTCCTGCACACCCATCGGTCGCTCGCTCTCGGCGAGGAAGTCGAGAATCAGTGCCGCAGTGGCGACCGTCGCGATCGAGGCGGAAGCGTCGGGGGCTCGTCTTCTCAGGTCGCGGCTCATGGCGGGAGGATAGCATTTGTTGCGATATGCGCAACTAACGATGCAATCTGTTGCGTATAGCGTTCCAGTATACCTAGTTCGTCTCACGAAAACGCGGAGAGGCGGGCGTGAGAGCCGAACAGAATCAACGACTGACCCAAGTGGGACCGGGCACCCCGATGGGCGAACTGCTGCGGCGCTACTGGCACCCCTTCGCCGCGGTTGCCGAAGTCGACGATCTGGAGATCAAGCCGGTCCGGCTGCTCGGCGAGAATCTCGTCGCCTTCCGCGCCAAGGATGGCAGCTATGGCCTGATCGACCGGCAATGCCCGCATCGCCGCGCCGACATGCTCAACGGCATCGTCGAGGAGAACGGCCTGCGCTGCAGCTATCATGGCTGGTGCTTCGCGGGTTCGGGCCAGTGCCTCGAGCAGCCGTTCGAGGACGTCGCCAATCCCAAGGCGCGCTTCAGGGACAAGATCCGCACCAAAGCCTATCCGGTCGAAGCCAAGGCCGGGATGCTGTGGGCCTATATGGGGCCGCAGCCCGCGCCTTTGCTGCCCAATTGGGAGCCCTTCACCTGGGAGAATGGCTTCCAGCAGATCGTCTTCGCCGACGTGCCGTGCAACTGGTTCCAGTGTCAGGAAAATAGCTGCGATCCGGTCCATTTCGAATGGATGCATCGCAACTGGTCCTCGGTGCTGCAGGGCGACGGCAGCTATGGCCCGACCCATCTCGAGCTGGCGTTCGAGGAGTTCGAATTCGGTCATATCTACAAGCGCGTCCGCGAGGATACCGACAAGGACAATCCGCACTGGACCGTCGGCGCGACCGCGCTGTGGCCCAATGCCTTCTTCCTGGGCGACCATATCGAATGGCGCGTGCCCGTGGACGACGAGAACACGCTGTCGATCACCTGGATGTTCCACCGCGTGCCGAGCGACCGCGAGCCCTTCGTGCAGAAGCGCATCCCGTGGTGGAAGGGGCCGGTGAAGGATGCGTTCGGCAACTGGATCACCAGCCATGTGATGAATCAGGACATCGTCGCCTGGGTCGGGCAGGGCGCCATTGCCGACCGGACGCAGGAGCATCTGGGCAAGAGCGACATGGGCATCGTGATGATGCGCCGCGCCTTCGAGAAAGCGATGAAGATCGTCGAGGAAGGCACGGGCGATCCGATGGGCCTGATCCGCGATCCCGAACGCAACAAATGCATCGAGATGCCGATCAAGCATCGCGAACTCTTCACCTCTTCGATGACGCTCGAGGAGAGCCGGCGGCTGGGCGACACGATTCAGTATCGGCTCAACCGTCCGGACTATCAGCACCAGACCGGCCAGCCCGATGCGGTGAAGCGCGAATATCAGGTCGCGATGGGGATGATCCCCGAAGACGCGACCGAAACCATCTGAAAATCAATAAGATACTGAGGGAGTCGACGGCATGAAACTGGGTACGATCCGCATTGATGGCAAGCCGACGGTGATCGCCCGCGTTGCCGAGGACCGGGCTGTGGCACTGAGCGCCTATCGCTGGATGGAAGACCTGATCGAAGCCGGCAATGCCGGTCTCGACACCGCGCACGAAGCGATTCAGGCGGCACTCGCCGGTGGCCTTCCGGTGATCGACCTGTCGGCCAGCACCGACTGGATGGCGCCGAACCCGCGCCCGTCGAAAATCCTCGGCTGCGCGGTCAACAACAATAATCTGAACGACAAGGCGATGAAGCCGATGACGGCGCCGATGTTCTTCATCAAGGGGCGCTCGGCACTCACCGGCCACAACAAGACGATCGACATCCTGAAGGATCACGGTCCGTCGATTCCCGAGCCCGAACCCGTCGTCGTGTTCGGCAAGACCGCCAAGAACGTGCCGCCGGAAAAGGCGCTCGACTATGTGTTCGGCTACACGCTGACCAACGACGTGACCGCCAGCGGCGTGAAGTTCGGCGAGGATTCGATCGCGCTGAAGCAGACCGCCGACATCGTGAAGCCGCACCACACCGCATGGCGTCCCGAGTTCAAGGACGACAATAACTGGCTGCTGTTCATCTACCACTCCAAGTCGAAGGCGGCGGACACGTTCGCGGCGATGGGGCCGTGGCTGACCACCAAGGACGAAGTGCCGGATCCCAACAAGCTGCTGGTGCGCGGCTATATCGACGGTGAGTGCTTCACCGACGATTCGACCGCCAACTATTATTTCCCGGTCGAAAAGGTGATCTCGACCGCGTCGAAGTGGTTCACGATGGAGCCGGGCGACTGCATCCACACCGGCACCGCGTCGAAGGGCACGGAGAAGCACCCGCGCGGCAATATCGGCACCTATCTGTCGGGGTATGACGGCAAGCTGTGCGACGTCGAGATCGACGGGCTCGGCCGCCTCTCCAACCGCATCAACCTGGAGAAGTGAGCATGTCGACCGTCCCGGTGATCGACGTACACACGCACATGCTGAGCGAGGCCTGGGTGGCCGAGCTTCGCAAGCATGGCGGGCCGAAATATGAAGTGAAGCCGACCAAGGCGGGACAGGAGACCGTGTTCCTGCGCGGTAACCCGTTCATGACGCTGACGCCGGGCATGTTCGATTACGACCTGCGCATCGCGAACATGGACAAGGCCGGGGTCGACGTGTCGATCGTGTCGCTGACCTGCCCCAGCGTCTATTGGGGCGGCGAGGCGATCAGCAGCGCGGCCGCTGCGTCGATGAACGACCTGATGGCGTATCAGCAGAGCCGCTATCCCGACCGCATCCGCTTCTTCGCATCGCTGCCCTGGCAATATGCAGACCGCGCGGTGGCGGAACTGGATCGGGCAGTGAAGGCGGGCGCGGTGGGCGTGTTCGTTTCGGCCAATATCGACGGCGAGAGCCTGACCGCACCGCAGTTCGCGCCGGTGTGGGAAGCGATCGACCGGCTGGCCCTGCCCGTGCTGGTGCACCCGACCGCGCCGCAGGGTTCGGTCGAACTCCAGCTCGACGAATATGGGCTGGTGCCGCCGATCGGCTTCATGATCGATACCACGCTGGCCGTGTCGCGGATGATCCTCGACGGGTTCATCGATCGCTATCCCAACCTCGCGATCATCGCGGGGCATGGCGGGGCGACCTTGCCCTATCTCGCGGGCCGGCTCGACCGGTGCCACGAGATGATCCCGGCCTGTTCGGAAAAGATCAAGGACAAGCCCTCGACCTATCTCAAGCGCATCTATTATGACACGGTGGTGTACGAGAAATCGGCGCTCGACCTGTGCATCGAAGTTGCAGGCGGGCCGGAACGGGTCATGTACGGGTCGGATTATCCCCATAATATCGGCGACATGGAGGGCTGCCTGGCCCGCGTGGACGCGCTCGATTCCAGCGCGGCGAAGCTGATCCGCAGCGGTACCGCGGAAAAGCTGTTCCGCCTGTGACGCAGGTGCGCCTCATTGTCGACGGCAAGCCGCTGGAAACCGCGGCGCGCTTCCCCGTGATCGATCCGGCCACGGGCGAGGCGTTCACCGAAGCGCCGCTGGCCAGCGTCGCCGATCTCGACCTTGCGGTCGCGGCGGCGCGGCGGGCGTTTCCGGGATGGGCGGCGACGCCGATCGACGAACGGGCGCAGGCGATCCTGGCGATTGCCGACGCGATCGAGGCGGAGAAGGAAGCGCTGGCGCGCATCCTGAGCTCGGAACAGGGCAAGCCGGTGCATGGCGGTGCTGCCGGCGAGATCATGGGATCGGTCGGCTGGGCGCGGGCGACCGCGGGGCTTCGTCCCGAAGTGGACGTCATCAAGGACGACGACAGCGTCCGGGTGGAAGTGCATCGCAAGCCGCTGGGCGTGGTCGGGTCGATCAGCCCGTGGAATTTCCCGGTGATGATCGCGATCTGGCACATCATCCCCGCGCTGCTGACCGGCAATACGGTGGTGATGAAGCCTTCGTCCTATACGCCGCTGACCGCGTTGCGGATGGTGGAGATCGCCAATGCGCATCTGCCGCCGGGCGTGCTCAATTCGGTGACCGGCGAGGGCGATATCGGCCGTGGCATGGCCGAGCATCCGGGCATCGACAAGATCGTCTTCACCGGATCGACGCCGACCGGGCGTTCGATCATGGCGAGCGGTGCTGCGAACCTGAAGCGGCTGACGCTGGAACTCGGCGGCAACGACGCGGCGATCGTGCTGCCCGACGCCGACGTCGAGAAGATCGCGCCGAAGATCTTCGCCAAAGCGTTCGGCAATAGCGGGCAGATCTGCGCGGCGCTCAAGCGGCTCTATGTCCATGACAGCATCCATGACGCGCTGGCCGAGAAGCTGGCCGAGATGGCGCGCGCGGCGGTGGTCGGCGCGGGCAGCGATCCGGCGACCCAGTTCGGCCCGGTGCAGAACCGGATGCAGTTCGATCTGGTCCGCGGCCTGGCCGACGATGCCCGCGCCAAGGGCGGCAAATTCCTGACCGGCGGTGAGCCGATCGAGGGCAAGGGCTATTTCTTCCCGCTGTCGGTCGTCGTCGATGTCACCGACGGCGTGCGCGTTGTCGACGAGGAACAGTTCGGGCCGATCCTGCCGATCATCCGCTATTCCGATCCCGAAGATGCGCTGGCCCGCGCCAATGCCAACGAAAATGGCCTGGGCGGCTCGGTCTGGTCGTCCGACGTGGCGGCGGCGACGGCACTGGCGATGCGGCTGGAGAGCGGCACCGCATGGGTCAACGATCATGCCTCGATCTCGCCCGACGCGCCCTTTGGCGGCGCGAAGCAATCGGGCGTCGGCACCGAATTCGGCCTCTATGGCCTCGAAGAATATATGCAGCTTCAGACCGTCAGAGTGGCGAAGAATTGAAGCGATTTGAGAGGGTGACGGGATGTTTCAGTTCGACCAGACATTCCGCGATGAGTTCCGCGCCAACTGGCGCGTGCTGCTGATCGCCGTAACTGCGCTGTTCTTCGGTTTTTCGGCGCCGGCCTATGCGCTGCCGTTCATCTATCCCGAAGTGATCAAGGATTTCGGCTGGACGCGCGAGCAGGCGACGCTGCTGGCGACTGCCAAATATCTTACGGGCGTGATTTCGTGCCTGGTGTTCGGGCGGTTCCTCGACATCGCGGGGGCGTGGCGTGCGCTGATGGTCTCCATCCTCTTCGGCGGTGTCGCGTTGTTCGGCTTCGCCTTTGTCGGCGGGCTCACCAGCTATTACGCCGTTGGCGTGCTGCTGGGCATTGCCGGGCCGGGTGCGATGGTTTCATGCTTCGTGCTGGTCGGCCGCACCTTCCGCGCGTCGCAAGGGACCGCGACCGGCATGGTGCTGCTCGGCACCGCGATCGGCGGCGTGGTCATGCCGGTGGTCACGGCACAGCTGATCGAGGCGTTCGGGTGGCGCACCGGCATGGCTGCGCTGTCCGCGGGCATTTGGCTCGTCGCGATCCCGGCGCTGATCTACGGGATGCTCCGCGTGCCGATCACCGAGCAGGCGGCGAGCGCCAGCGACGCGAGCGAGAGTGTTGGCGTGCGCGAATATTTCGGCAAGATGATGCGCGGATCGAGCTTCTGGCTGATGTCGACCGCGTTCTTCCTCGTCACCATCGTCGATCAGGCACTGACCCAGCATCAGGTGCTGATGCTGCTCGATGCCGGCCTTAGCAAGGACGATGGGGCATGGGCGGTGAGCGCGATCGGCGTCGTCGCGATCTTCGGTCGCCTGCTGGCGGGCAATATCCTCGACCGCAGCTCCAACCGGGGGCTTGCGGGGCTCTATTTCCTGCTGACCACCTGCGCGATCCTGTCGTTCGCGCTGGCCAACCCGATCGTGCTGGTGAGCTATATCGTGGTGCGCGCGATGGGCCATTCGAGCGTGATGGTCGATGGCCCGGTAATTTCGCGCCACACCTATGGCACCCAGCATCTGGGGCTGCTGACCGGCCTGCTGACGGCGATGGCCAATCTCGGATCGGCCACGGGGCCGTGGGTGATGGGGCGGATGTACGACGTTGCCGGATCCTATCAGTACGCGCTGATCCTGTTCATGATCCTGCCGGCGGTGTCGGCGGTGTGCATCTGGTTCGTGAACCCGCGCGCGTGGAAGGCCCAGCGCGCGGATGCGCGGCGCCGTCCGGACGAGCCGGCCGAGGGTAGCCCGGCGGTGGGGTGACGGAAGAAGTTATTCCGCCAGCGCTGCTATCAGCGCCGCCCTGTCGATATTGCCGCCCGAGAGGATCGCGGCGACCTTGTGCCCGGCGAGCTCGGGCGAACGCGCGGCGGCGTAGGCGATGGCGCTCTGGGCCTCGACGATCAGATGGCTGTCCAGCGCGAGGCTGCGGAAAGCGGCCAGCGCTTCGGCTTCGGAGACGACGACCACGCCGTCGATCAGATCGCGCAGCAGCGGCCACATGACTTCCAGCGCCGATTGCTTGCCCGCGCCATTGGCGAACGTCGCGGTGCGCTCGAAGGGCACGGGATGCCCGGCCGCCAGCGCGGCACTGAGCGGGGCGGCGGCGTCGAGTTCGCAGGCCAGCACGCGCGCCCCGGTCCCCGCCGCGCGCATCGCGGCCGCCACGCCGGACACGAACCCGCCGCCGCCGAAGGGGACGACGATCGTATCCACTTCGGGCCATTGCTCGACGATCTCGAGCGCCACCGTGCCGTTGCCGACGATGCCCTCGGGCTCGCACACCGGATGGAGGAACAGTGCGGACGGATCGCCCGCGTCGCGGGTCTCCATGATCCGCCACCATTCGGCAAATTCATGCGGCACGACCGCGACGCCCAGCCGCTCGAGCGCAGCGAGCTTCACCGCGGCGGCATTGGCTGGAACGTGACAGGTCAGGCGGATGCCGCGCGCGGCGCCCGCGAGGGCGAGGGCAGGGGCGAAATTGCCCGCGCTCGCGGTCACGATGCCGCCCCGAAGCACCGCGTCGGGCAACTGCCCGATGATGTTCGCGGCGCAGCGGATCTTGAACGCGCCGCTGGTCTGGAGATTCTCGGCCTTCAGGCGGATCTCGCGGTCGGGCATCGCCGGGGCCGGGAGCAACGGCGTGCGGATCGTGAGGTCCGCGATCCGGGCGGCGGCGGCGCGGAAATCGGCTTCGGTCTTCGCCAGGATCGCGTCGCGGAGCATCAGCTGCGGCGCTCGCCGATCGTGTTGCGCAGGATGCCGATCCCCTCGACTTCCAGCTCGATCACATCGCCCGGCTCGAGATAGCGCCCGGTCTCGAACCCGCAACCGTTTCCGGCGGTGCCCGATCCGAACACATCGCCGGGATAGAGCGTCTCGTCGCGCGAGACGAAGGCCATGCACTGGGCGAAGCTGAACTGCATGCCCGACGAACTTGCGCGGCCCTGAACTTCGCCGTTGATCCGCGATTCCATTGCCAGGTTCGACACGTCGGGCAGTTCGTCGCGCGTGACGATCCACGGGCCCATCGCGTTGCCGGTGTCGAAATCCTTGCCCTTGGACGGGCCCATGCGGAACTGCTGGTCGCGCACCTGCTCGTCGCGAGCGGAGAAGTCGTTGTAGATCATATAGCCGAAGATGTGCGCGGCGGCGTCCGCCTCGGCGATGTCCGCGCCGCGCTTGCCGATCACCGCGGCGAATTCCAGCTCATAGTCCATCGTCGTGCTGAAGCGCGGCCACTGGATCGTGGACTCATGACCCGAGCAGGTCATCCGGTTGCCCTTGAAATAATAGGGGCGCTGATACCAGCTGGCGGGCAGATCATAGGCGCCGCTGGCCCTGAACCCGGCATAGGCGGCCTCGGGATCGGGCTGGCTCGACGCGCGCATCCGCATGCTGGTCTCCAGCGCCTGAAGACAGTGCAGCTCGAAATTGGCGAAGTCGCGGATCGAGTTGGGCACCGGCAGCGGCGGGAGGAAGCGGACCGCATCGGCGGCGTGGCGATGGTCGCCCTTGTTGTTCGCGGCGAGATCGCGGGCGGCGTTCAGCGCCACATCGCCGCCTTCGATCAGCGCGAGCATCGTGGTGAGGAGAGGCTTGAGCGACGCCGGCGCACCCGCGGCGAGATCGAGGATCGACCCGTCGGCCATCGCTGCGCCGGTCCGAGCGCCCTGGCCCGCGTCGAAGGTGACGAGTTTCATCGCTTTCTCCCATATTTTATATCGCTATTCGCTACAAAGTCACGCATAGCGTAACAGAATTACACGTCAATCGGTTGAGGGAGGAAGCAAGTGGCTGAGATCGTTCTGGGCATCGGATGTGCGCACACGCCTCAGCTCCACACGCTTGCGCACGACTGGGATATTCGCGCCGCGCGCGACCGGAAGGACGGAATCCCCTTGTGGTTCAAGGGCCGCAAACTGCTCTACGCCGAACTGGAAGCGGAGCGCGCAGGCGAGGGGATCGGCGAGCTGCTCGACATGCCGACGCGGCAGGCGGCGCTCGACCGCAGCTTCGCGGCGATGGACCAGCTTCACGAAGCCTATCGCGCGGCGAACCCCGATCTGGTCGTCATCATCGGCAACGACCAGCACGAGATTTTCTCGGAAATGGTGCCCACCTTCGCAGTGATCGCGGCCGACGAGATCGCCAATATGCCGCGCACCGATGCGCAGATCTCACGCCTGCCGGTGGGGATCGAGATTTCGGATCATGGCCATCTGCCCGAAGCACACACCGTCTATCCGGGCGACCGCCCGTTCGGCCTGCATCTCGGCCGCCATCTGGTGCGCGAGGGCGGGTTCGACGTGACTTTGTGCCACGAGAAGCCGACGGTGAAGAACGACAAGTCGCTGCTCTACGGCATGCCGCACGCCTATGGCTTTCTCTACAAGAACATCATGCGCGACGTGATCCGGCCGCATGTTCCGGTGGATGTGAATTGCTGGTATTACGACAACAGCCCCTCGGCTGCGCGCTGCCATGATTTCGGCGGCGCGGTGGCGCGGGCGATCGCCGATTGGGACAGCGATGCGCGCGTCGCGATCCTCACCACCGGCGGGCTGACCCATTTCGTGGTCGATCCCGAATGGGATGCGCGCTTCCTCGACGCGATGAAGACCCGCGATCACGACTGGCTGCGCGCGATCCCGCAGAACGAACTGATGGCCGGCACCTCGGAGTGCAAGAGCTGGATCGCGACCTCGGCGGCGATGGATGCGGCCGGGCTGTCGATGGATGTGGTCGAGTATCAGAAGCTGTACCGCACCGAAGGCGGGACGGGTTCTTCCTGCGCCTTCACCCTGTGGCAGTAATCGTAACGGCTTTGGCGCTGTCTCGCTTCTCGCAACGTTCGGCCCATGCTACGAGGCGCATATGACCAAGGACAGGGATAGCGCCGACGACGATTTCGGTTCGGCGCGGGTGAAGAGCGTCGAGGTTACCGTCCAGATCCTGGAGGTATTGACCGAAGCATCCGATCCGGTGCGCGTGACCGATATGGCGCGTCAGCTCGACATGACCAAGGCGCGCGTGTCGCGGCATTTGCAGACGCTGACCCGGCTGGGTCTGGTCGACAAGGCGCGCGAAGGCGAAGGCTATGTCTTCGGGCGCAAACTGCTGAAGTTCGGCCGCGCCGCGGTGTATCGCAGCAATCTCGTCCAGCTCGCCCGCCCGTTCCTGCAGGACCTGTTCAACGCGACTGGCCATACGGCGCTGCTGGCCACGCCGACGCGCGGCGGTGCGATGGTGGTGTCTTCGGTCAACAACCAGTTCGAGCCGGGGATCATGATCCATCCGGGCATGTTGTTCACCCTGCCGAACTCGCCGGCGGCGCGGCTGATCTATTTCTTCGAGAACCAGAAGCCGTCACCCCCACGCGTGGCGGCCAACCTCGCGGCCTATGGCGTCGATTTCGAGGCCAATCCGCGCGGCACCGGGCTGGGCAGCATCGTCGCGCCGATCTTCGAGCCGGACGGTCTGGTCAGCGGGACGATCGGCATCATCCTGTCCTCGTCGCTGCTGTTTCCCGAGCCGGACGAGAATCTGCTGGCGCAGGTCCGCTACACCGCGGCGCGGTTGCAGAGCGAATATGCCGAGGGCGCGGTGTCGCCCTATATGCCCGAGATGATCGAGAGCGCTTCGGCCTGAGCGAACGGCGTCGTTGCCAGCCGGTCGAGGAAGTCTTCGCACCGGGCGAGCTGTTCGAGGCTGACATATTCGTCGGGCTTGTGCGCCTGCTCGATCGAGCCCGGGCCGCATAGGACCGAGGGCACACCCTTGGCCTGAAACAGCCCGGCTTCCGACCCGAAGGCGACGAAGCTGGGCGGGGCATTCGATCCGGCGAGGCGCTGGACATAGCGGGTCAGCGGCGCATCGGCGTCGATCGCGAAGCCGGGGACGCGGCCGTTCATCCCGATCCGGATATCCGCATCGGGCGCGATGGCGCGCATCTCGGGCAGCAAGTCGCGCGCGATCCACGCTTCCAGCTCGGCGATGATCGCGTCGGGATCGGTCCAGGGAAGCGTGCGGATGTCGAAGCGGAAGCGGCACAGCGCGGGCACGATGTTGCTGGCGAACCCGCCTTCGATCACGCCGACCGACAGTGTCGAAAAGGGCACCGAATAGCCGTCGTGCCGCTGCTCCTCGGCGCGAAGCTGCGCGGCCTTGGCTTCGATCCAGCCGATCACGCGCGCGGCATAGAAGATCGCGTTCACGCCCATCGGCGCGAGCGAGCTGTGCATTTCGAGGCCGGTGACCGCGCAGCCATAGGCGCTGCCGGTCTTGTGCCCGATCACGGCGTCCATCGAGGTCGGCTCGCCGACGACGCAGCCGCGGGGTTTCACGCCGCGATCCACCAGATCGTGGAGCATATGGCCGACGCCCTTGCAGCCGATCTCTTCGTCGAACGAGATTGCGAGATGGACCGGCTCGGCCAGCGGTGCGGCGGCGAGTGCCGGCACCTTGGCCAGACAGGCGGCGATGAACCCCTTCATGTCGCAGGTGCCGCGCCCGAACAGCTTGCCGTCGCGCTCTTCCAGCACGAACGGGTCGCTGCTCCAGTTCTGGCCCTCGACCGGCACGACGTCGCTATGGCCGGAGAGGACGATGCCGCCTTCGCCCTTGCCGCCATTCCTCCCGGGAATCGTCGCGAACAGGTTCGCCTTCCCCGGGTCGCTCCCCTGACTGAGCACGGACTCAATGCCGTGCCCCGCCAGATAATCGCGCACCCAGTGGATCAGATCGAGATTGGAATCCCGGCTGACCGTGGGAAACGCAACCAGCGTCCGCAGGATGTCGATTGTCGCCGCCGACGGGCGGCGGTCAGCGGACCTTGCGGCCATGCACATGCTTCCACGGCGAGGGCGTCTTTTCGAGGTTCATCGGCACTTCGATCAGCACCGGGCCGTCGGCCTGCTTCGCTTCCTCCAGCGCGCGGGCGAGGCCCTCGGCGCCTTCGGCGAGGATGCCCTTCACCCCGAACGCGGTAGCCAGCGCCACGAAGTCCGGATTGTGGAGGTTCGACGCGATCAGGCGGCCGCCATATTTGTTGGCCTGGATGCGGCGGACATTGCCGAAATTGCCGTCGTTGAACACGATCGCGATCAGCGGGATGTTGTGCAGCACCGCGGTCGCCAGTTCGGGCATGGTGTACATGAAGCCGCCATCGCCATTGACCGAGATCACGCGCCGCTTGCCCGCACCGACCTGCGCTCCCAGCGCAGTGGCGAAGCCATAGCCGAGCGTGCCCTGATAGCTGGAATTGACATAGGTGCGCGGGGCAAGGATCGGCAGGGCATAGCGCGAAGTGTAGCCGACCTGGGTCATCTCATCCACGAACACATCGTCATCGTCCATCGCGGCGCGGATCACGTCGAGGATGCCGACCTGCGGCTGGATCTCGGCGGCGACTTCCTCGCGGAAGGCAGCGCGGATCGCGGCGAATTCGGCGGTGCGCGGCGCGGGCGAGGGATTGAGCGCGGCGATGGCATCGACCAGCAGGCGCGTGGCCGGAGCGGCGTCGGCGACGATGCCCACGGCGGGCGGCGCGATGCGGGTGATCTCGGACTGGTCGAGGTCGATATGGACCACCTTCAGCCGGGCATCGCTGCCCCATTCGCGCAGCTGGGTCATGCGGCTGCCGATGCCGATAACGACGTCGACGTCGGGCCAGTGCGGGATCGCGGCGGCGGCGGGCAGCGAATACTCATCGTCCGAGCGGACCACGCCGCGGCCCATATGGCGGCTGACGATCGGCGCCTGGATGAGTGCCGCGAGTTCGCGAACTTCGGCGCCGGCTTCCTGTGCGCCGCCACCGACGATGATCATCGGGTTCTTCGCGCCTGCGATCAGTTCAGCGGCGCGTTCGATCGCAGCGGGATCGGCTGCCGGGTTGGTCAGGGCAGGCTTTGCTTGCGGATAGGCGAAGAAGCCGGTCTGGGCGAGAATGTCGGGCGGCACTTCGAGCGCGACGGGGCGCGGCCGGCCGGTCAGCAGCTGGCGGAACGCTTCGTCGAGCAGGCCGGGGATCTGGCTGGCGTGCGTCGCGCGCGCCGACCATTTGGTGAGGCTGCGCAGCAGGCCGTCCTGATCGTTGATCTCGTGCAGCGCGCCCTGACGCCGGTCGATCATCGCGCTGTTGACCGTGCTGGTCAGCACGAGGACGCGGGCGTTGGTGGCGTAGGCGGTGGACAGCGCCGCGCCGGCATTGAGCAGGCCGGGGCCGGGCACGACCGCGCAGACGCCGGGCTTGCCGGTCACCATCGCATAGCCGAGCGCCATATAGGCCGCGCCCTGTTCGTGGCGGCTGTGCAGCACGCGGATGCCGTCGCCGTTGCGCTGAAGCCCGTCGAAGAACTCGTCGAGCTGCACGCCCGGCACGCCGAACAGCGTGTCGACACCCCAACGATGCAGGCCCGCGACCAGCGCATCGCCGCCCGTCATCCGGTTCGGCTTGGTCTCGATTGCCCGGGCCTGATCATCCGCCATCACGATTCGTTTCCCCAATATGTAACGCAATACGAGACGCTGTTGCGTATTTTGTGATTATTTGCAACCATGCGGATGCAATAACCGGCTGCTTTTGTGCGAATTGTGCGTTTGGCCGCCGGTTGCGACATGGCGGGGCAGCCCGCGGCGGACGGAAGGTCCAGGTGGTCAGATATGAGCATGGCACGAACTCCGGCACCGCTGCGCACGCTGGTCCTAGCGTTCGATGGGGTCAATCTGCTCGACATCGGCGGACCGCTTCAGGCGCTGGAGGCCAGCGAGGCGCGCAAGGGCGCGTCGGAGCATTACGAAACGATCGTGGCATCGGTGCGCGGCGGCGAGATCCGGACCTCGACCGGGATGCCCATCGTGACGCAGCAGCTAACCGGGATCGACCCCGCGACGATCGACACGGTGATCGTCGGCGGGGGCAGCGCCAACGGGCGGCCGATCGTGCCCGCCGATCTGGTCGAGTGGATCGCCGCCAATGAAGCCGCGTTCCGGCGAGTCTGTTCGATCTGCGCGGGCGCGTTCGTGCTGGCGGCGACCGGACTGCTCGCCGGGCGGCGTGCGACGACGCACTGGCATTGGGCGAAGCTGCTTCAGGCGGAAAATCCGGAAATCGCGGTCGAGCCCGATTCGATCTGGGTGAATGACGGGCGGATGTGGACCTCAGCCGGGGTGACGGCGGGGATCGACCTGACGCTGGCGCTGATCGAGCAGGATTATGGCCATCGCATCGCGATCGAAGCGGCGCGGCGGCTGGTGGTGTTCATGAAGCGGCCGGGGGGACAGTCGCAATTCTCGGTGCCGTTGCTGTTCCAGAGCAGGGGAGATGACGGCTTTGCCGAGCTCCATGCGTGGATGCGGCAGAATCTGACGGGCGATCTGCGGGTTAACCGGCTGGCGGCGCAGGCGGGTATGTCCGAGCGCAGCTTCGGCAGGCTCTATACCGCGCGCATGGGTGAGACCCCCGCGCGGGCGGTGGAAGCGATGCGCGCGGAGGCGGCGTGCGGGTTGCTCGAATCGACCGCGCTTTCGGCCAAGCAGGTCGCGGCGGCGGCGGGCTTTGGCGACGAACAGAATCTCCGGCGCGTGTTCGTGCGGCGTTTCGGCGTCAATCCGGCCGAATATCGCCAGCGGTTCGCGGCTGGCGGGATTTGACGGCTGGCTGTCGTTTCGGCCTTACCCTTCGCTTGCTAGTCCGCCCGGCGAAGGAGACACCGCATGACGATGGACCAGGGCGAACCGGGCAATGCAGGCCGCAGACAATTCCTCCAGTCGGCCGTTGCCGCTGGCGTGGGCGGCTATCTGATGTCGCAGAGCGCGGGCGCGCAGACTGCACCCAAGCCGATCCCGCCGGGGACGCTGGGCGCGGCGGGCGCGGGGCCGGATCGGCCCAAGATCGCAATGCTGGTCCATCCCAAGATGGTTATGCAGGACCTGATCGGGCCGATGACGGTGTTCAACCTGATGCGCTGCGAGATTCATCTGGTGTGGAAGACGCGCGAGCCGGTGATGACCGAACTGGGCATCACGGTCGCGCCGACCACAACCTTCGCCGAATGCCCCGAAGTGGTCGATGTGCTGTTCGTGCCCGGCGGCCTCGATGGCACGATCGCGCTGATGGACGATGCCGAGGTGCTCAAATTCCTCGCCGATCGCGGCAAGACGGCGCGCTACATCACCAGCGACTGCACCGGATCGTTGCTGCTCGGCGCGGCGGGGCTGTTGCAGGGATATAAGGCGACGAGCCACTGGATGGTGCGCGACGAACTGGCGCTGATGGGCGCGATCCCCGTGCATGACCGGGTGGTGCAGGACCGCAACCGGATCACCGGCGGCGGGGTGACCGCGGGGATCGATTTCGGGCTGACGCTGGCGGCGCTGCTGCGCAGCCGCGAGGAAGCCGAGACGATCCAGCTGGTAATCGAATATGCCCCCGCGCCGCCGTTCGACGCGGGAACCCCCGAGACCGCACCCAAGGCGATCGTCGATCGGCTGATGTCGCGCCGGGGACCGACGGTCGAGCAGGCGCGGCAAAAGGCGCAGCGCGCAGGGCGGGCGCTGAAGCGCTGAACGAAATCTCGCCGCCCCGCGCAATCGCGATGCAAATCGCGTGCGGGGCGGCTAGGACGGGTCATCTTCCAACCGGGGTGATGCGTTCATGGTCTATTTTCTCGGCATCGACGCAGGCGGCAGCCATTGCCGCAGCCGGCTGATCGACGCGAACGGGACGATCATCGGCACCGGCGAAACCGGCCCGGCCAATGCCCGGATCGGGATGGAACTGCTCCACGCGACGCTGTGGGACGCGTGCAGCCAGGCGATCGACAAGGCGGGCCTCGATGCCGAGGCGGCGTCGACCATCCATGCGGGCATGGGTATCGCCGGCATCTCGCGCCCCGGCGTGCGCGACAGCCTTGCCGCGCTGGAATTCCCCTTTGCATCGGTCGCGTTCGAAACCGATGCGGTGATCGCCAATATCGGCGCGCATGGCGGCGAGGATGGCGCGACCTTGGTGATCGGCACCGGCAGCATCGCGCTGGTCCGCGTCGGCGGGCATAATTTCTCGATCGGCGGATACGGCTTCCCGATCTCCGACGAAGGCAGCGGTGCTGCGCTGGGGCTGAGCGCGATGCGCCACGCCCTGCGCGCGCTCGATGGGCGGAGCGAGCGGACCCCACTGTCGATCGCGGTCGCCGCGCGCTTCGGGCATGAGACAGCGCGGGCGGTAGCGTGGATGGATGAGGCGAGTCCGAAGGATTATGCCGAACTGGCGCCGCTGGTGATGGACTATGCCGAGAATGACGACGCGATCGCCCGGTCGATCGTCGAGGACGCGGCGCTGCATATCGAGCGGTTCATCCACACCGTGCTGGCGCAGGGCGCGCCGGCCTGCGCGCTGGCGGGCGGCCTGTCGAAGCGGATGCGGCCCTGGCTACGCGAGCGGACGACGGCGAAGCTGGTCGATCCGCTGGGCGATCCGCTGGACGGCGCGCTGCTGCTGGCGGGGTATCGGAAGGGCTAGGCTTCGCCTTCGTCCGATCGCTGCCCAGCGATCCATGTGGCGGTGACGCGGCGGTCTTCGTCCAGATGCACCAGATCGGCGGCGAGGCCGGGAGAGATCGCGCCGGTACGCCCCGCTAGCCCCAGAAACGCAGCCGGGTTCCCGCTGGCCATCAGCGACGCTTCGGCAAGCGAATGGCCGAGCAGGTCCATCGTGTTGCGCACCGCCTGCGCCATCGTCAGCGCCGATCCGGCCAGTGTGCCGTCGGCGCCGGTGACCATGCCGTCGGCGAGATGGATGCGCCGATCCATCAGCGCGAAGTCCCGCGCGACGCCCCCCACCGGGGGCATCGCATCGGTGACCAGCATCGCCCCGTCGATCCCGCGTGCGGCCAGCGCGATGCGCAGTGTGGTGGGGTGGACGTGGTGCCCGTCCACGATCAGGCCGAAGCGGCTGGCGCGATCCTCGATCGCCGCGCCGACCATGCCGGGCTGACGATTGCCGAGCTGAGTCATCGCGTTGAACAAATGGGTGAAGCCGTGCAGCCCCTCGGCCAGTGCGGCGCGGGTCTGGTCGTAATCGGCCATGCTGTGTCCCGCCGCCACGATCACGCCTGCATCGGCCAGCGCGCGAATCGCGCCGGGCGGGGCCAGCTCAGGCGCCAGCGTGATCATCCGGATGCCGGGGCGCGGGCGGGAGAACAGCTCGATCGCGGCCGGATCGAGCGCGCGGAATTTCGACGCGTCGTGGATGCCCTTCTTGTCCACGTTGAGGAACGGGCCTTCGACATGGATGCCCAATATGCCCGGCTCGCCGGCAAGGATCGCTTCGTCCACCGCGTCCATCGCCGCTTCGACCACCGACAGATCGTCGCTGATCAGCGTGGGCAACAGGCCGGTAGTGCCGAAGCGGCGATGCGCGGCGGCGATAGCGCGGATGCCCGCGACGGTGGGCATGGCGTTGAACAGAACGTCGCCGCCGCCATTGACCTGCGTGTCGATAAAGCCGGGCAGCAGCCAGCCGCCGCCCAGGCGGATGCGTTCGGCATCGGGCGGAACGGTGTCGAGCGGGACGATGCCGGCGATGCGTTCGCCTTCGATCAGCAGCGCGTGGCCCTGCAGCACCGCATCGGGCGTGACGATCACTGCGCCTGTCAGGGCCGTGGCGGTCATGACGTGGGCGCCGTTTCGTCGAAAATCGGAGTCTCGCTGCTCACCGCTCCTCCAATAGCGATGGTGCGAGCCGCGCCAATGCGTATTAGTTGGCAACGCTATAGCTTCCGCGCCTTCATTCGAGAGTGAGCATGTCCACCGAAACCGTCGATCCGCGCTTCATCGATATCGATCTCTGGCCGACCCAGGTCGCGATCGAGGCGATGCTGGAGGGCCAGATGGCGGCGATGGCGACGATCCGGGGACAGGCGGGCGCGATCGCGGCTGCGGCGGAGGCCGCGGCCGACCGGCTGCGGCGCGGGGGACGGCTGGTCTATGCCGGAGCGGGCACCTCTGGCCGCGTCGCGGTGCAGGACGGAGTCGAGCTGGGGCCGACCTATGGCTGGCCCGAGGACCGGACGGTGTATCTGATGGCGGGCGGGCGCAAGGCGCTGACCGATGCGGTCGAAGGCGCCGAGGACGATGCCGAAGCGGCGCGGGCGGAGATCGCCGAAGCCGGCGTCGGCCCCGACGATGTGGTGATCGGCGTCGCGGCGAGCGGGCGGACGCCTTACACCGTCGCGGCGGTCGAGGCCGGCCGCGCAGCCGGTGCGCTGACGCTCGGCATATCCAACAATCCCGATACGCCCTTGCTGGCGGCGGCCGAGCATCCGCTGCTGATCGAGACGGGCAGCGAGCTCGTCGCCGGATCGACGCGGATGAAGGCGGGCAGCGCGCAAAAGGCGGTGCTCAACCTCTTCTCCACCGCGACGATGATCCGGCTGGGGGGCGTCTATCGCGGCCGGATGGTCGGGATGCGCATCTCGAACATCAAGCTGGGCAAGCGCGCCGTGGCGATGGTGGCCGAACTGGCCGAAGTCGATGGCGGAACCGCGCAGGCGGCGCTGGACGCGGCCGGCCGCGATATCCGCAAGGCCGTGCTGATCGCGAAGGGCATGGATGGCGACGCCGCCGATGTCGCGCTGGCCGAAGCCGGGGGCGATTTGCGCCGGGTTATCGGCGCCTGAGCTGAACCAGCGCGGTGTCGAGCGCCTGAAGGAAGCGCGAGCGATCGGTTTTCGAGAAGGGCGCGGGGCCGCCAAGCTGCTCCCCGCCCGCGCGCAGATCGGCCATGATCGCGCGGGTGGCGATGGCGCCGCCGATCGAACTGGTGGTGAAGGGCTTGCCGGTGGGCGACAGCACCATCGCCCCGGCCTTCAGCGCGCGATCGGCGAGCAATATGTCGGCAGTGATGACGATGCTTTCCGTATTGGCCTGTTCCGCGATCCAGTCGTCCGCCGCGTCGAAGCCGTCGCTCACCGTCACCCGCTTGAGCAACGGATGCTGCGGGATGCGCAGGAAGCTGTTGCTCACCACCGTGACGGGCGCCTCGTGCCGGAAGGCGACCTTGTAGATCTCCTCCTTCACCGGGCAGGCGTCCCCATCGACGAGGATGTGCGGCGTCACCGCTTGGGCGGACCCTTGCGGAACGGCTTGGCGTGATGGCCGCCGGGGCCACCCGGACGCGGACCGCGAGGACCGTCGCCACGCGGACCGTCACCTCGCGGCGCGAACCCGCGCGGGCCGTCCGGACGCGGGCCACCGGTGCCGCGCGGCGGGCCGGCGGGACGGTTCGGGCCGTTGCGGGTCAGGCGCGGACGCTCCTGCATCGGAGCGGGGCCGCCTTCGGCCTGCTCGATACGGAGGCCGCTTTCCTCCTCGCCTTCGTTCGCGGTGCGAGCGAGGGCTGAGCTGAACTTCGCGGCAATGGCGCGCGGCACCTGGAACATCGTCTCGTTCGGACCGATGCGGATCGCGCCGATCTCGTTCTTGGTGATGTGGCCGCGACGGCACAGCAAGGGCAGGATCCAGCGCGGATCGGCATTCTGGCGGCGGCCGATATCCATGCGGAACCACACGATATCCTCGAAGCCGGCACGGTGCGCCGGCTGGCGTTCGTCGCGCCGGTCCGAATGGCTGCGGTCGCTCAGTTCTTCCGGGCTGGGAAGCTTGCCGCGATGCGCCTGAACCAGTGCGGCGGCGATATCCTCGGGGCTGCGCTCGGCGAGCAGCCGCGCGGCGAGAGCGCGATCCTCGTCGTCGAACTCGGCCGGTTCGAGCAGATTGACCAGCAGCCGCTCATGATCCTGTGCGCGGATCGTTTCGGGCGTCGGCGCGTCGATCCATTCGAACTCGATGCGCGCGCCCTTCAGCACCTGCTCGACGCGACGGCGGCGCGGATAGGGGACGATCAGGACGGCGGTGCCCTTCTTGCCCGCGCGGCCGGTGCGGCCCGAACGGTGCTGGAGCGTCTCGGCGTCGCGCGGCAGCTCGACATGGATGACGAGGCTGAGCGTGGGCAGATCGATGCCGCGCGCGGCGACGTCGGTCGCGACGCAGACGCGGGCGCGGCGGTCGCGCAGGGCCTGCAGCGCATGGTTGCGCTCGTTCTGGCTATGCTCGCCCGACAGCGCGACTGCAGCGAAACCGCGCTCGACCAGAGTCGCGTGCAGGCGGCGGACATTGTCGCGCGTCGCGCAGAACAGCATCGCCGTCTCGGCTTCGTGGAAGCGCAGCAGGTTGATGACCGCGTGCTCGATGTCCGACGGGCTGACCGCGACGGCCTGATAGCTGATGTCGCCATGACCGCGATCCTCGCCGACGGTCGAGATGCGCAGCGCGTCGCGCTGATAGCGCTTGGCCAGCGCCACGATCGGCTTGGGCATGGTCGCGGAGAACAGCAAAGTGCGGCGCTCGCCCGGCGTCGCGTCGAGGATTTCCTCGAGGTCCTCGCGGAAGCCCATGTCGAGCATCTCGTCGGCTTCGTCGAGCACGGCGACGCGCAGCGCCGACAGATCGAGCGCGCCGCGTTCGAGGTGATCACGCAGACGGCCGGGCGTGCCGACGACGATATGCGCGCCATAGCTGAGGTTGCGGCGTTCCTTCGAGGCATCCATCCCGCCGACGCAGGTCGCGATGCGCGCGCCGGCATTGCCATAGAGCCACATCAGCTCGCGGCTGACCTGCAGCGCGAGTTCGCGGGTCGGGGCGATGATCAGCGCGAGCGGCTCGCGGCTGGGGACCACGCGGCCGTCCTCGCCGAGCAGCTCGTTGGCCATTGCGAGGCCGAACGCGACGGTCTTGCCCGATCCGGTCTGCGCGGACACGATCAGATCGCGGCCGTGGGCCTCGGCTTCGATGACGGCGGCCTGCACGGCCGTGGGCGCGGCATAGCCACGCGCTGCGAGCGCTTCCGAAAGAAGCGGCGGGAGATTCGAAAATGGCATGAACGCGCCACATGGGCGCGATGGGGGCAAAGGGCAAGGCGGAAGTTGTACGGAGGGGAGGCGCGGTGCGGAGGAGCGTCCGCCGGACAATGGGCCGATTTGGGCGATTGTGAAACAATGTTGCGCGTGATCCCGCGCGGCGATTGACGCGGCAAAGGCGAGGCGGCGGCGACAGGCGATAAAGGGCGCGGCGACTGAACGTGCCTTAGCGATCAATCGCCGCGAACCGCATCCGGAATCAGGGCCAGAAGACCGCCAGAGAAGATCAGGATGGGCAGAAGGATCGATAGAAAGGCCCAGCCGATATCGACGCCGCCGCCCGGAGTCGCTGCTTCGGGAAGGTAGATCAGTCCCCATGCGGCAAGAGTGAGCGCCAGCGCGACAAGCCACGGCCCGCGTTTGCGGATGCCGAGGATTGCATAGGCGAGGAAGGGCGTGGCGACCTGCAGGATCCGGGCGGCGCTGTACTCATCCCAATATCCGGCGACGCCGGACGGACTGCCGGCCGCGACGACCGCGTTGCAGGCGGCGATGACCACGACGCCGATCAGGATGGCGAGGGCGGCCAGCGGTGCGGTTCTGGCGAGGTAATCGCGCATGGGAGCGACGTAATCCTGCGCGCGGGGGCGGTCAAACCGATGCGCGGTCAGATCGCCTGCCCCGCCGCCACGCCGCTCGCCCAGGCCCATTGGAAGTTGTAGCCACCGAGCCACCCCGTCACGTCCACCGCTTCGCCGATGGCGTAGAGGCCGGGGACCTTGCGGGCTTCCATTGTCTGAGACGACAGACCGGCGGTGTCGATGCCGCCGATGGTGACTTCGGCCTTGGCGAAACCTTCGGTCCCGTTGGGGACGAAGCGCCACGCGGACAGCGCGCGCTCGGCTTCGGCGAGCTTCCTGTCGGTCATGCCGACCAGTTCGCCCGGCAGCCCGAGCTTCTCCGCCAGCACTTCGGCGAGGCGATCGGGCAGGGTTTCGCTCAGCAGCTTGCGCAGCGTGGTGCGCGGACGGGTGCGCTTGGCATCGGTCAGCCAGCTGGCAGGAGCAGCGGGCAGGAAGTCGATGCCGATCGCCTCGCCGTGGCGCCAATAGCTGGAGATTTGCAGGATCGCCGGGCCGGAAAGGCCGCGATGGGTGAACAGCGCGGCTTCGCGGAACCGGGCCTTGCCCGCGCTGGCGACCACATCGGTCGCGACGCCGGACAAGTCGCGGAACAGGGCTTCCTCGCCGCTCAGCGTCAGGGGAACGAGCGCGGGGCGCGGCTCGACCACCTTCAGCCCGAAGCGGCGGGCGAGGTCATAGGCGAAGCCGGTTGCGCCCATTTTCGGGATCGAGGGGCCGCCGGTGGCGATCACCAGCGACGGCGCGATGGCGTCCCCGACGCGGTAATGCATGCCGTCATGGCTGATTTCGGGCGTGGCGCGGCCGGTGACGATCTCGACCTTGCCGATCGCGCATTCGCCTAGCAGCATCTCGACGATCTGCCTGGCCGAACCGTCGCAGAAAAGCTGGCCGAGGGTCTTTTCGTGCCACGCGATGCCGTGGCGCTCGACCAGATCGAGGAAATCGCGCGCGGTGTAGCGGCTGAGCGCGGACTTGGCGAAATGCGGGTTGCCCGACAGGTAGCGATCGGGCGCGGTGCCGATATTGGTGAAGTTGCAGCGCCCGCCGCCCGAGATCAGGATCTTCTTGCCGACGCGATCCGCATGGTCGAGCAGCAGCACGCGGCGGCCACGCTGGCCCGCGGTCGCGGCGCACATGAGGCCGGCGGCGCCTCCGCCGAGGATGATGGCGTCGTATTCAGTCATGAGAGTGGAAGGCGCGGATCAGCGCAGCTTCGCGATGTTCAGCCCGTCCAGCTTGGCGCGGTCCTTCACCGATTCCTCGCTGCGGGTCAGCGCCTTGGCGATCGCCTTCAGCGCCATGCCCTTCTTGGCCAGCGTGTGCAGCTTCTGGATCTCGTCGGTGCGCCAAGGCTGGCGGTGGCGTTCGAATTTCTCGCTCATGCGCGGGCCTTAGCCCAAAGTCGCGATCCAATCGAGACACGCCTGCGCGACCTGCTCCCAGCCGGGTTCGTTCAGCAGGAAATGCGAGCGTGCGCCGAGATCGAGATAGTCGGTCCGTGCCCGGCTGCGGCGCTGGATGCGGTAGGCCGATCGCGAGATGTGCGAGGTGACGAGGCGGTCGAGATCGCTGCCGGTAATCAGCAGGGGCTGGGTGCGGCGAGCGGGCACGATCCCCGTGCCGATCCAGCTTGCCCCCTGATAGAAGATGCGGCCCGGCGCGGGGATTACGAAGCTGTCAAATGCCGCGTCGGATTGCGCGCGGGGGGCGGCGTTGGCGAAGCGGCGGAACCAGCGATCGCGGGTGAAGGCATAGGGCCGGTTCCAGCCGTTCCAGCGCGTGACGATCGGCAGGATCGCGCCGATCGACGTCGGGCCGGGGATCACCCCGCCGATGGGGGCCGGGTTCACCGCGATTCCTGCCCGGCCCGCGCCGCGATCGAGCAGCATCTGCGTGAGCAGTCCGCCAAAGCTGTGGCCGATCAGGATCGCGCCTTGCGGGATTTGCGGCTGGAGATGATCGGCGATGGCGTTGACGGTCAGGCCGCCGAAACCCTCGGGCGGAGCGGCGTTGATCTCCGCCGCGGTATGCCCCGCGAGGAACGGCCATGTCGGCGTGTGGACGACATGGCCGGCGGCTTCGAGGAAGCAGCGGAGATCGTCCCAGCTGGCGGTGGTCACCCAGGCGCCGTGGATCAGGACGATCTCCGCCATTTCGTCAGGCCTCGGTCAGCACTTTGGCGGTCGCGAAAGCCAGCAGATCGGCGTTGAACCGGTCCTGCTCGACCGTGGCGAGGCCGTGGCTGCTACCTTCGTAGATCTTCAGCTCGGAGCCGGCGACGATCTCGTGCGCCTTAAGCGCGGCGGCGCCGATGGGAACGATCTGGTCGTCGCTGCCGTGGATGAACAGCGTCGGCACGTCGATCGCCTTCAGGCCCGGCGTGTAGTCGACTTCGGAGAATTCGTGGATGCAGTCGAGCTGGCCCTTCAGCCCACCCATCATGCCCTGCAGCCAGAAACTCTCGCGCACGCCTTCGCTGATCTTCGCGCCTTCGCGGTTGTAGCCGTAGAAGGGGATGGTCAGATCCTTGTAGAACTGGCTGCGGTCGTCGAACGTGCCCTTGCGGATGCCGTCGAACGCCTCGATCGGAGTGCCTTCGGGATTGGCGTCGGTCTTGAGCATCAGCGGCGGGACCGCGCCGACCAGCACCATCTTGGCGACCCGCGAGGTGCCGTGGCGGCCGACATAATGGGTGATCTCGCCGCCGCCGGTCGAGTGGCCGACCAGGATGATGTCCTTCAGGTCGAGCTGGGTGATGAGCGACTGGAGATCGTCGGCATATCGATCCATGTGGTTGCCGTCCCAGGTCTGGTCCGAACGGCCGTGGCTGCGGCGGTCGTGCGCGATCACGCGGAAGCCGTTCTGGCCCATGAAGACCATCTGGCCATCCCACGCATCGCCGCTCAGCGGCCAGCCGTGCGAATAGAGGACCGGCTGTCCGGTACCGTGATCCTTGTAGAAGATGTTCGTGCCGTCGTCGGTGGTGATGAAGGGCATGGGAAGCTCCTGTCACTGGGGTTTTGGGGAGGGAATCGCCCACGGCCAGACTATCAGGCACCGGCGTGAATTGACACCGATGTCAGATGAGTCGCGAAGCGAGGTCTGAGGGATCGCGAAGCGGTGCCCGGGCGGTCGGGAGGGGAGGGACCGCCCGGGCTTGCTTCAAGACGGGCCGGGGGTCAGGCCGCCTTGGAAATCGTCGCGATCTTGCCGGGGCGGGCATGGCCGACCGCCCAGCCAAGGGCATAGTCCGCGACCTGCTCCCACCCGGCATCGATGCCGGTCCAGTGCGAGCGGCCGGGGAATTCCTTGTACTCGGTGATCGAAGGCGCCTGGAGCTGCTTCTTGTAGATCGCGCGGGTCATGCTGGCGTCGGCGATCAGATCGATTTCACCGCCGATCAGCAACAGCGGTGCGCGGTGCGGATTCTTCCAGTTGATCTTGATCTTCCCGACGACGCCGTTCCAGTAAACCCGGCCGGGCGTGGGGATGATGTAGCGATCGTAGAGCGCATCGGCCTGATCCTTGGGCGCGGTCTGGGCAAAGCGGTTCTTGAAATAGCCGCGCGACATCGTCTTGGCCTTGAGCCAGCTGAACGGATCGCCAAGCACCGGCAGCGCCGACCAGATCGCGCTCGGCCCCAGCGGCACGCCGGGGGTGGGGGCGGGGTCGATGGCGACGCCGGCGACACCGAGGCCCATGTCGAGCAGATGCTGGACGAACACGCCGCCGAGCGAATGGCCGATCAGGATCGGTTCTTCGGGAAGGTCGCGGATGATCGCGGCATAGTGCGCGATGATCTGGCGCTGGCTCAGCGACTTCAGCGCGGGATCGGGATCGGCGCGCAGATCGGCTGGATCGCGATCGTCATAGGGCCAGTCCGGCGCGACGACGGTGTATCCCTGCGCTTCGTAGCGCGCCTTGAAGCCTTCCCAGCTCTTCGAATTGAGCCAGGCGCCGTGGATGAGAACGATGGTCTTCGACATGATCCGATCCTCCTGTTGGGGGACGGTCAGCCTTGCTTCCGTCCATGTAGGTAGAATGACGGAGGGTCGGGCGCGGCGATATTACGCGGGCGGGTGCGGAGGTAATACGTTGGTATGAGGCGGCGATCTTCTTAGCCCTCTCCCGCTTGCGGGAGAGGTTAGACGGAGGGCAACGTCACCGTGAACCGCGCCCCGGTCTCGCCATTGGCCGCGCGGATCGTGCCGCCATGTGCCTCGGCGATGCTGCGGCAAATCGGCAGGCCCATGCCCATGCCGGTGGATTTGGTGGTGTAGAAGCTGTCGAACAGCCGCTCCGGGTCGCCGGGGATGCCGGGGCCGTTATCCTCGACGGTCAGGGTGACGCCATCGTCGCAGGTGGCGGTGGTGAAGCGGATCGTGCGGTCGGCGGCGCCATCGGCCATTGCCTGCGCCGCGTTGACCGCGAGGTTGACGATCACCTGCTGGAGCTGGGTGCGGTCGGCCAGCGTTTCCGGGAGGTCGGGCGTCAGATGGCGCTCGACCGCGACCTGCCGGCCCTGAAGGTCATGGCCGAGGAAGACGAGCGTCTCTTCGACCAGCGCGTTCAGCGACAGCGGCAGGCGCTCGGGCTCGCGGCGTTCGGCCATCGCGCGGACGCGGGCGATGATCGATGCGGCGCGGCGGGCGTCGGCGACGATGCGATCGGCGAGATCGCGGACTTCGCCCAGATCGGGCTGTTCGTTCGCCAGCCAGCGCAGGCTCGCCGATCCGCTGGTGGCGATCGCGGCGAGCGGCTGGTTGACCTCATGCGCGATCGACGCGGTCAGCTCGCCCAGCATCGATACCCGTGCGGCATGGGCGAATTCGGACTGGAGCCGGGCGAGCGCGGCTTCGGCTTCCTTGCGCGCGGAAATATCGACCACGCCGATCAGCATGATCCCGCGCTTGCGCGCTTCCTGACACAGCGAGACGGTGAACAGCACGTCGATCTGGCTGCCATCGACGCGGTTCAGCCGGGTCTCGGTCATCAGATAGGGCTGGCGGGTCATCGTCGCGACCAGCGCGTCGATATAGATATGCTCGCTTTCGCGCGGCCAGAAATGGTCGATCGTGCGGCCCTTCAGTTCCTCGATCTCGGTCGCGCCGAACAGTTGCAGCGCCTGCGGGTTCACGTCGCCGATGGTCGCGCGGCGCATCGTCTCGCGCAGGAAGTCGCGGTTCGCGTGGAGATGGGCACCCAGATCGGTGACGCCCTGATCCCGCAGTGGGATCAGCATCGCGCCTACGCCGGTGAAATCGACTTCCCAGAAGGCGACGGCCATCGCCTGGAACATGTTGCGATAGCGATATTCGCTCAGCCGCAGCGCATCCTCGGCGGCCTTGCGCCGGGTAATGTCGCGCGCGGTCTCGACGATCCGGACCATGTTGCCATGCGCATCGCGTTCGAGCGTCCACCGCACGTCTAGCACCAGATCCTGTCCCGACGCGGTGCTGCGGGTCAGTTCGCCTTCCCAGCGATCGCCGGCGTGGAGCGCGGCTTCGAGATCGTCGAGCGGAGTTTCATGGCGGCTGTTCAGCAGTTCGTGGAGCTTGCGGCCCAGCGCATCGGCGCGGGCATGGCCGTACAACGTTTCGCTGGCCTTGTTCCACGACAGGATATGACCCCAGGCGTCGCGCGTGACGACGCTTTCATGGACGAGATCGAGAATGTCGGCCGGGGTCCCCACGCTGCTACTGTCCCCGAGGGCGCTTCAGGAGTCCAGCGCGCGGCGGATGCACTCGGCCAGCGTATCGGTCTCGAACGGCTTGCGCAGCAGACAGCGGACGCCTGCTGCCTCGGCGCGCTCGTCGATGCTGCGCTCGGTGCGCGCGGTGACGAGGATGACGGGCAGCGTGCCCTTCATCCGCGTGCTGAGATCGAGGCCGTCGATGCCGGGAAGCTGGTAGTCGGAGACGAGGCAATCGGCGCGGCTGCTGGCGTCGCCATCGAGGAAATCCTCCGCCGACGCGAAGCCTTCGCCCGCGTAACCGAGCGAGCGCACGAACCCCAGCAGAGCGGGGCGCAGCGATTCATCGTCCTCGACGATAGCGATCAGGGGCCTGGCAGACACGCGACTCATATCCTTCACTGGGGAAGGTGATGCGACGCCGTCCCTTGACCCTCATCTGCGCCAAAGCGATGCAGACGGGAATAATCCGTTGGTATTACGGGGTTCTACGGCATCCCGTTTCAGGAAGCGGCGAGGCCGAGCTTACCGGCCATGCGGACCAGATCGGGCAGGGTGCGTGCGCCCATTTTGCGCATCCCCGCGCCGCGATGGATCTTTACCGTCACTTCGGACAGGCCGAGTTCGTAGGCGACCTGCTTGTTCAGCTTGCCGGTGACGACCAGAGCCATCACCTGCTGCTCGCGCGGAGACAGCGTGGCGTAGAGGCTGCGCAGCCCGGCATCGTCGCTGGCTTCGGCACGGCGCTTCGCATCGCGGTCCATCGCCGCGGCGACGGCGTCGAGCATGTCCTGATCGCGGAAGGGCTTCACGAGGAAGTCGACCGCGCCGGCCTTCATCGCGCGGACGGACATCGGGATATCACCGTGCCCGCTCATCAGGATCGCGGGCAGGGCGATGCCGAGTTCGTCGAGCCGGTCCTGAAAGTCGAGGCCGCTGATGCCGGGCATCCGCACGTCGAGCACAAGGCAACCCGGCGCGTCCTCGCGGTCGGCAGCGAGGAAGTCGGCGACCGACGCATGACCGCGCGCGGCCAGCCCGACCGAGCGGAACAGGCTCTCCAGCGCCGCACGAAGCGACGAATCGTCATCGACGATGTGGATGATCGCGCTGTCAGCCATTCGTCCGGGATAAGGACAGCCTTGCGGCGGGGCAACAAGCCGATGTGGTTCCGAAACGATTTCCTTGTGGTAAGACCTGTCGCGAGGGGATCGGGCGATATGCGCGAGTTCTGGATCAAATTCCGGCGCAAACTGGGCATGGCGGTGCCCGGGCTGGTGGTGATCGTGGTGGTGATCGCCCTGAACTTCGTCGGCGTGAAGCAGCTCGACCAGCTCGGGCCCTTGCTGTTCGACACCTATCAGCGCGCGGCGCCCCGGCCTTATCAGGATGCGGGCGTCCGCGTCGTCGATATCGACGAACAGTCGATCGAGAAGCTGGGCCAATGGCCGTGGCCACGCACCGACATCGCCGAACTGACGAAGCGGCTGACCGATGCCGGGGCGGCGGTGATCGCCTATGACGTGGTCTTCTCCGAACCCGACCGCACGTCGGCCGCGCGCCTTGCCGAGCGCGCGCGCAAGGAGAATGCCGATCCCAAGGTGATCGCCGCGCTGGAGCAACTGCCCGATACCGACGCGGTGCTGGCCGAGACCTTCCGCCAGTCTCCGGTGGTGCTGGGCTTTTTCCTCGGCCGGGGCGCGAAGGGGCCGAATGTCGAGCCCAAGGTCGGCCTCGCCTTCGGCGGATCGCCGCCCAACGACCTGAACTATATCTTCCAGAACGCCACCCAGCCGCTGCCCGCGCTGCGCGAGGCGGCGTCGGGGCTGGGATCGGTCAGCCGGATCGGCGACACCGACGGGATCGTCCGGCAGGCGCCGCTGATCTTCGTGCAGAACGGCGAATTCCTCACCTCGCTGTCGGTCGAGGCGCTGCGCGTGGCGCAACAGACCGATTCGGTGGTTGTGAAGACCAGCGACGCCAGCGGCGAGATCGGCAGCAACGGGCAAGTCGATCCGGTGTCGGTGAAGGTCGGCGATTTCGTGATCCCCACCAATGTGCGCGGCGAGATGTGGATCTACTACACCGCCGACGCGCCGCAGCGGACCGTGCCGGCGTGGAAGATCCTGACCGGCGCCTTGCCCCCGGCCGAGATGGAGCGGCTGTTCGGCGGCCAGATCGTCTATATCGGCACCAGCGCGCCGGGCCTGTACGATCTGGTCTCCACGCCGTTCAGGGATCGCGAGGCCGGGGTAATGGTCCATGCCCAGGCGACCGAGCAGATCATCGCCGGAAAGGCGCTGACCCGGCCCGACTGGGCGCCGGGCGCGGAGCGGTTCGCGCTGGCGCTGTTCGGCGTGTTGATGGCGCTGCTGCTGCCCTGGCTCGGCGCGACGCGGGGTGCGGTGCTCGGGCTGGTGATGGTCGGCGGCATGGCGGCGGCCAGCTGGCTCTCGTTCCGCCAGAATCTGATCCTGCTCGACCCCACCTATCCGATCCTCGGCCTGATCGGCGTGTGGGTGGTCGGCACGGTCGCGACCTATTATCGCGAGGAACGGCAGCGCGCCTATATCCACCATGCATTCGATCGCTATCTCTCGCCCGAACTGGTCAAGCGCATTGCCGACGATCCCAGCCGGCTGGAACTGGGGGGCGAGACCCGCGAGATGACGGTGATGTTCTGCGATATCCGCAGCTTCTCGCGCATTTCGGAGAAGCTCGGCGCGCAGGAAGTGATCCGCTTCCTGATCGCCTTCCTCACGCCGATGACCGACGTGCTGCTCAAGCGCAAGGCGACGATCGACAAGTTCATCGGCGACGCGATCCTCGCCTTCTGGAACGCACCGCTGGACGACGAGGATCAATATGCCAATGCCGCGCGCGGCGCGCTGGAGATGGCGGAGCGGCTCAAGTCGCTGAATGCCGAGATGGCGGCGCAGAGCGAGGTGCCGTGGCCGGGCGACGTGGCGATCGGGATCGGGCTGAACGCCGGGCCGTGCTGCGTCGGCAATATGGGGTCGGCCCAGCGGCTGAGCTATTCGCTGATCGGCGACACGGTGAACCTCGCGTCGCGGATCGAGGGGCTGACCAAATATTATGGGGTGACGATCGCGATCGGCGACGATCTGCAGAAGCATATCCCGAACTTTGCGACGGTGCCGCTGGATCTGGTGCGCGTGGTGGGCCGCGACACGCCCGAACTCATCTATGCGCTGCTCGGGGACGAGACGATGATGCTCGAGCCGGGCTTCCAGGGGTTCGCGGAAAATTATGCCGCGATGGGCGTGGCCTATCGCGCGCAGAACTGGGACCGTGCCGACGCGTTGCTGGCCGAGACCGCAGGGATGGCGGGGACGCACGGGCTGGCGAAGCACCATGCGCTGATGGCGAGCCGCGTGGCGGCCTGTCGCGAAACGCCGCCGGGCACGGATTGGGACGGGGTGTTCGGGGCGACGGAGAAATGAGGCTGAGGGTCAGGAAGCGTCTCGCGTCGTCATCCCCGCGAACGCGGGGACCCATCTCCTGAAGGAGCCGCACGCAGGACGGACGAGATGCCGGGCTATCTTTACATCATCGCAAACCGCAAGCTGGGCGCACTCTACACAGGTGTAACCAGCGATATCCCAGCTCGGATGATCCAGCATCGCGAAGGGACCGGAAGCAAGTTCGCCAAAGAATACGGTATCTCGCGGCTGGTCTATGTCGAGGTCTATGAGAATATCGAAGACGCCATCAGGCGCGAGAAGGCGATCAAGAAATGGCGCCGGGCGTGGAAGATCGAACTTGTCGAGACGATGAATCCCGATTGGCGAGACCTGTTCCTTGATCTCAATCGTTGAGCCGCGGGCTTGCTCCGGAGATGGGTCCCCGCGTTAGCGGGGATGACGTTGGGGTTAAACCCCCGGCACCCGCAACGCCTTCGCTTCGCTCTCAAGCCGCCCCTTCGCCTCCGGATTGGCGGTCACCGCATCGCGATAGGCTTTCGTGGCCTTGTCCGGTTCACCCAGCGTCATCCGGCTGCGCATCAGCATCACCCAGCCGCCGATATTCTTCGGATCGCCCTTCAGCCGGTTTTCCAGATTGCCGACCATGCCGCGCGCCATCGCGTCCTGGTCGGTCGGAGAGAGCTTGCCCGCCTCGCGGACCTGCTCGGCATTGGGGCCGGGGATGCCGGAGGCGGCGGGCAGCGTGGGCGGCGGCGCTGCCGGTCCGGCCGGAGCGGGCTGGCGGATCGCGGCGATGCGGGTTGCGACGGGGATATTCTCGCGCTGCCCCACCTGTTCGATGGTGCGGCGAAGATCGGCTTCCCACGGTGCGCCGGGCGGTGTGTCCGCGAGCAAGGCCAGCCAGTCGTCGATTGCGCCCTTGTGATCCTTCGCCAGATCCTTGCGGACGGCCATGAAATAGCGTGCGGACGGATCCTTCGGATCGATCGCCAGCGCTTTCTGGAACGCGGTGACCGACGCTTCGGGCATGGGATCGCGCGGATTGGCATAGATGCGCGCTTCGCCGAGCAGCGACCAGAGGTTCGAGCGATCGGGTGCCAGCGTGGTTGCGCGGTCGAGCGCAGCGACGGCTTCACCATATTGCTCGCGCTCGAAATGGGCAGTCGCCAGGCGCGCCCATGAATCCGGATCGTCGGGTTTGGCGCGGACGGCGGCCTGAAGCTCCTCCAGCGTCGGCGCATCGCCATCGGCGCTGATGTTGATCGCGGCTGGTACCTCGCCACGCTCACGCATCACCGAGTAACCCAGCGCGACGATCAGCAGCGCCGCGGCGCCCAGAAAGGCCGGAATCGCCCATTTCGGCGTCTGATTTTCGGATTCCCCGGCCATTCTTCCCCCACGCTTATCGCTGGCGCACTTGCACGGTCGTGATAGTGTGTCGGTGGGGGCAGGAAGCGCAAGGGGGAGTGTGTGGCGGATCGCGTGCGCATCGCGATCGTGGGATCGGGCCCCGCCGGCCTGAGCGCCGCCGCGCGTGCCGCACAGCTTGGCCTGAGCCATGTGCTGCTCGAAAAGACCGATCACCTCAGCGACACCATCTACAAATACCAGAAGGGCAAGCACGTCATGGCGACGCCCAGCGCGCTGGTGCTTCGCTCCGACATGGATTTCGACGCGGGCAAGCGCGAAGCGGTGCTGGGGACGTGGGACCGGCAGGCCGCGGCGCAGAAGGTCAATGTCCGCTACCGCAGCGACGTGAAGGCGATCGAAGGCGAGGCGGGGGCGTTCCTGCTGACGCTGACCGATGGCGCCAGGATCGAAGCCGAGACGGTGGTGCTGGCGATCGGGACTCAGGGGAACCCCAATCTGGTCCGCTGCCCCGGTGCGGCCCTGCCGCACGTCCAGTATCAGCTCGACGATCCCGGCGAATATGTCGACGAGCATATCACCGTCATCGGCTCCGGCGATGCGGGGATCGAAAATGCGCTGGGTCTCGCGGCGGATGCGGCGCAGGGCAACACCGTCACCATCCTCAACCGCTCGGCCGATTTCGCGCGGGCGAAGGGCGCGAACGTCAAGCTGTTGCAGGAAGCCGCCGATTCCGGGCGGATCAGCATCCGGCTGGAGACGACGCCCGCCGAGATTCGCCCGGGCGAACTGGTGCTGGAGACGCGCGACGGGCAGGAGACGATCCGCTGCGACCGGGTGATCGCGCGGATGGGGTCGGCCGCGCCGCGCGCGTTCGTCGAAAGCTGTGGCATCGAGTTTTCGAGCGCCGACCGCGAAGCCTTTCCCAAACTCTCGCCGACCTTCGAAAGTACCAAGCCCGGCATCTTCGTGATCGGCGCGCTGGCGGGCTATCCGCTGATCAAGCACTGCATGAACCAGGGCCATGACGTCATCGAGTTCATCAATGGCAACAAGGGCCTGAAGCCCGCCGACGAGCCGTTGTTGGAGGCCAAGTTCGCGCGGTTCAAGGCGAAGCGGAGCGTGGACGAGTGGCTCGAACTGTTGCGCTCGAACGTGGGCATCCTCAACGAGTTGTCGCCGCTGCAGATGCGCGAATTCATGCTCGATTCCGAAGTGCGCAGCTACAAGGCGGGCGAGGAGATATTCGAGCGCAACGATCCCGGATCGTCGCTGTTCGCGATCGCGCAGGGTTCGGTGCTGGTTGAGGTCGATCCGAAGAACCGCAACGTCACCGTGCCGATCGAGCAGGGATCGATCTTCGGCGAAGTCGGGCTGATCTCCGGGCGGCGGCGCGGCGCGACGGTGCGCGCGGGCGAGAATGCGGTGGTGGTCGAGATTTCGCGGACCGCCGCGCTCAAGCTCATGGCGTCGGTGCCCGCGGCGAAGCGCGCGGTGACCCGCATCTCGGTCGAGCGGCAGTTGCTGCAATTGTTCGGATCGGGGCTGACCGCGGCGGACCTGACCGAAGTGCTCGACACCAGCGACCTGATCACCGTGCCGGCGGGCAAACATATCCTGACCGAAGGCGAGGAGGGGCAGGACATCTGCGTCATCCGCGTCGGATCGATGATCATCGAGAAGTCGATCGGCGGGCGCCCGGTGTTCCTCAATTACCTTCCCGCCGGCTCCTATGTCGGCGAGATGGCGCTGATCTCGGGCGGGCGGCGCACTGCCACCGTCAAGGCCGCGATCAAGTCCGAAGTCATCCGGCTGAAGGGTGAGGCGTTCCTGAAACTGCTCGCCGCGAAGCCCCGGCTGCTCGAAAAGCTGAAGGCCGACATGGCCAGTCGGCAGAACGTCAACGCCTTTATCGAGAGCAAGAAGAACAGCTTCTCCGGCGTGGTCGACATGTATTCGCAGACCGCGGCGTTCCTGGTCGAGAACGGTATCGGCGAAGCGACCGACGTGCTGCTGATCGACGAGAATCTGTGCGTCGGCTGCGACAATTGCGAGAAGGCGTGCGCGGATAGCCATGAGGGCCTGAGCCGCCTCGATCGCGAGGCAGGGCGGACCTATGCCCATCTCCACGTGCCGACATCATGCCGCCACTGCGAGCATCCGCACTGCATGGCCGATTGTCCGCCCAACGCGATCCATCGCGGGCCGGACGGCGAAGTCTTTATCGACGAGAAATGCATCGGCTGCGGCAATTGCCAGCGCAACTGTCCCTATGGCGTGATCCGTATGGACAGCGTGCCGCCGAAGAAGCCGCCGATCTTCGCATGGCTCGCCTTCGGCGTCGGCCCCGGACCGGGCGAGCCGGGCAAGAAGTGGAAATACAAGGACAAGAAGGACGGGATCGAGAAGCCGAAGAAGGCGATCAAGTGCGACATGTGCGCCGGCATCAAGGGCGGCCCGGCCTGCGTCCGCGCCTGCCCGACCGGAGCGGCGATCCGCGTGGCGCCCGAGGAATTCCTTGGTGTGTCGCGGCTGGAACGTGAGGACTGATGGCCAGCCGGGCGATCCGGGGCCGCGACGCCGCGCTGCATGAGGGATTCTTGCGCCACAAGGGGTTTCGCTGGCTCAAGGTTTCGGCGCTGTTGTGCCTGATCGTGACCGCCGGCTATTTCCTCGCGGACGTGAAGCCGCGGCCCAATGGCGGCAGCTGGTATGGCTATACGCTCGGCACGATCGGGGTGCTGCTGATCCTGTGGCTGACCGCGCTGGGCATCCGCAAGCGGGCGATGACGCGCGGGCGCTGGAGCCTGAAGGCGTGGACCAGCGCGCATGTCTATCTCGGCCTCAGCCTGATCGTGATCGGTACGCTGCACACCGGGTTCCAGCTCGGGTGGAACGTCCATACGCTCGCCTGGGCGCTGATGATGCTGGTGATCCTCAGCGGCATCTGGGGCGTCACGGTATATGCGACCCTGCCGCGCGCGCTGAGTTCCAACCGCGAGGAACTGACCCAGACGCAGATGCTGGAAGGGTTGCGCGCGATCGACCGGCAGCTGCACGAAGCGGCCCAGCCACTCGACGCCAAAGCCGCCGGTTGGGTGCAGAAGTCGCTGGAGCAGAACCCGTTCGACGGGGGCATATTCCGCCGCCTGTCGGGCAAGTATCGCGGCTGCGCGACCGCGAAGGCGCTGGCGAAAATCCGAAAGGTGACCGCTGACCGCCCCGATCTGGGCGACGATCCGCTGGAAAAGGTGGATTCGCTGCTCGAGCGCAAAAAGGCGATGCTGGCGCGGGTGCGCGAGCATCTGCGGCTGAAGGCGATGCTGGAGATCTGGCTGTTCGTCCATGTGCCACTGACCTTCGCGCTGATCGCGGCGCTGACCGCGCACATCGTCTCCGTGTTCTTCTTCTGGTGATCGGGAGCGCGGCATGGCCTTCCTGATCCGCACCGTTTCGACCACCGCCGATGGCCGCGAGATCGTCCGCGAGACGCGGGTCGATCAAGACGCGATCGGTGTGGGCCGGCTCGCCTCGAACGAGCTGTCGCTGCCCGACCTGAGCGTCGAGCCGAACCATGCCCGGATCGAGCGCAAGGACGACCGGCGGATTTCGGTGACGGCACTGGGCCTTGGCTTCGGGGTCGACGGACGCAGTGCGAAGCGGATCGACATTAATGCGGCCAAGGGCGCGGAGCTGGCGTTCGGCGGGCACCGGATCACCGTGTCGCGCAATCCCGAAGGCGATATCGTCCTCGCAGTGCGCCGGGTCGAGGCGCTGTCCGATGCCGAGGAGGAGCGCGACGAAGCCTCCGCCTTCTCGCTGCGCGGCAAGCTGCCGGGGAAGCGCGCGACGGCATGGCTGCTGATCGCGGCGGTGCTGATCGGCTTCCTCGCGATTCCCGTGTGGAGTTTCGTGTCGCACCGCTTCGGACCGGAGCGGACGATCTACGAAGCACAGGCGCAGAAGAGCTGGTCGAGTGGGCCGCTGTCCGCCGCGCACCATGCACTGGAGGCCAGGTGCGAGACTTGCCATGAGCAGGCCTTCGTATCGGTGCGCGATACCGCCTGCCTGACCTGTCACAAGGACACGCACGATCACGCCCCGCCCGCGCGGATCGGCAAGGCGCGAGCCGAGCCGGGTGCTTGGGGCAAATTCCTCAATTCGGTGGCGAGCACGTTCAACAAGCCGGGGCCGGGTGCCTGCGTCGATTGCCACACCGAGCATGAAGGCGCGGGGCCGATGGCCGCGACGCCGCAGGCTTTCTGCGCCGAATGCCATACCGGGCTGAGCCAGCGCCTGCCCGATACGAAGCTGGGCAATGCCGGCGATTTCGGCACGTCGCATCCGCAGTTCCGCCCGGTGGTGGGGGGCGAGCGCGTGTCGCTGGATGCGAAGCCGCGCGATCCCACGGGCCTCAAATTCCCGCACGATCTGCATCTGAGCCGCACCGGCGGCGTGGCGCGGATGGGGCAGACACTGCGCGGCCGCTATCCGTTCGGCGATGCGCTGGAGTGCAAGGATTGCCATACGCCGACGGCGGACGGGACCCGGTTCCAGCCGGTCGAGATGGAGCGCAACTGCGGCATGTGCCACAGCCTCGCCTTCGACCGGATCGGCGGCACGGTGCGCACGCTGCGGCACGGCGACGTCGCGCAGATGGTCGCCGATCTGCGCGCGACGTGGCGCGGGCGGACGGTCTCGCCGCCGCCGGGGATGATCGAGGGACGCCGCCGGCCGGGCAATTATGCCGCCGGCCAGACCTATTATGCGCGCTTCGGTCCCAATCGCGGCAGTTCGGCCGAAGGGATCGTGCGGCAGGTGTTCGCCGGCGCGGGCGTCTGCACCGAATGCCATACCGTCATTCCGCCCTCGGGCGGGCGCGACTGGAGCGTGGCGCCGGTGTTCCAGCAGGCGCGCTTCTTCCAGCATGGCTGGTTCGATCATGCCGCGCACAGGACCGAGAGCTGCGCCAGTTGCCACAAGGCCGATGCCAGCGGCACCGCGAACGACCTGTTACTGCCCGGAATCGGGACGTGCCGGACGTGTCATGGCGGCGAAGCATCGAAGGCGCAGGTTCCTTCCGGTTGCGCAATGTGTCACAGCTATCACTTGAGCGATGGGGCGCCCTGGCAGCCGAAACGCACCGCCGGGAGGCGAAATTGAGGGGGAGGCGAGCGAATGCTGATCGCTCAGATCACCGATATCCATGTCGGCTTCGAGCCGAACAATCCCGATGAGTATAACCAGAAGCGGCTGGCCAATGTGCTGCAGCATGTGCTGCACGGCCCGAACCGGCCCGATCTGATGCTGGTGACCGGTGACCTGACCGAGCGCGGCGATGTCGAGAGCTATAAGCGGCTCAAGGAACTCCTGTCGGACTGCCCGTTCCCCTGGTATCCGATCGTCGGCAATCACGATGACCGCACCAACTTCTCGCGCGCCTTTCCGGACGTGCCGACCCCGGGCGGGTTCGTGCAATATGTCGTCGATCAGGGCGGGCTGCGGCTGATCTTCCTCGATACGCTGGAGGAAGGGCGGCATGGCGGCGCGTTCTGCGAGGTCCGTGCGGCATGGCTGGCCGAGCGGCTGGCCGAGGCGCCGGAAACCCCCACCGTCATCGTGATGCACCATCCGCCGATCGATGTCGGGATCGACTGGATGCGCACGCATCGCAACGAACCCTGGGTCGCGCGCCTCGCCGCGACGATCGAGGGGCACCATCAGGTGCGGACGATCCTGACCGGGCATCTCCACCGCCCGATCGTGTCGCAATGGAAGGGAACGACCGTGGCGATCTGTCCGGCATCAGCCCCCGGCGTTGCGCTCGACCTGCGCCCGATGGACCCCGAAGCGCCCGACCTGCGCCCGATGGTGGTGGCCGACATGCCCGGCTACGCGCTGCACTGGTGGGATGCGGGCGAACTGGTGACGATGTTCGACTTCGCCGAAGACCCGGTGCCGCTGGCCAAGTTCGACAGCCGGATGCAGGGGCTGGTGAAGCATTTGATGATCGACGAACGGCCGGGGACGGAGCCGTCTCACTGAGCGTCAGTCGGCGATCACCCACCGGCCCTTGCGCAAGCGATAGACGAAGGGCGTGACGCATCGCTCCTGCTGGGCACAGTCGTCGGCGACGGCCTTTTTCATGCCTTCGAAATCCTCGCCCTCCGGCATGATGCCGATCACCACCAGCCGATCCGACGTCGCGGCGACAAACAGATCGGGGCCGGTCTGAATCGCCAGCCGCTCCCATGACGGCAGATCGATCAGGAGGGCCGGAAGATAGCCCTCGCCCTCGAGGACGACCGGCCCGCGCTTCAGGTCCTCGGCCTTCGGCAAGGCGGGGAGGATTCCGCGGGTCTGGGCGTGCGCGCGGAGCCATGCCTGATCGCGGGTAAGCTTCATATCGCCGAGCGACTTGTCGCCGATGACGCCGATCGCCTCGGGCATATCGAAAGCGAGGAACGCATAGAGGCCTTCGCCGATGGGCTCGTGGATCGCGGGATCCTGACCAGCCTTTCCGGGCATGTTGTGCGTGATGTAATCGAGATATTGCTGGTCGCGGACGACGAGGCGCAGGCTTTCCGGAGTGGGGTCTTCGGTCTTCGTGGTCAGCTTGCGCACGAACTCGCTCTTGGCGGTCTCACATTCTTCCTCGCTCGACTGGCTGCAATAATAGTCGATCCGGTGGAGGTTGATTTCAGCTTCGTCCCACTCACCGCCCTTGATCCGGATGACCAGCGGTTCGCCGGCCTTCAGGTTGAGCTGGCTGCCGGGCAGCGCCTTGCTGAAGCGCTGGAGCATGTCCCGCTCGAACGGCGTGCCGGATCGCTGGGCGGCAGCGGGCAGCGCGAACAGCAGTGTCGCAAGCGCAGCGAGGATCAGACGCATCGGGATCAGCCTCTATCGTTTCGGACGCCATGACCGCATGTCGGGCGTATCGCTGACCTTGTAGGGCTTGCCGGCGCGATTGAGGAACATTCGTTCCATCTCGGGCCGGGTGAACGGACGCGAGCCGAGGCGGCCGAAGACCGCGATCTGGCCGCCGGTCTCGTCCACCGCGCGGTCGCGGTCGAGGCCCCGCGAGAGGGCGCGGGCGGGCGAGGGGGTGCGCGCCCAGGCGATCAGCTCGGGCACCGGGGCGGGCGAGAAGCCGTAGAAATTGGGCTGGGTCGCGGGGGACGTCAGCTGGATCACCTTCAGCCCGTTCCGCCCGTCCGCCACATAAGCGAAGAAGCTGGCGTTGGTCGCGCCGACGATCACGTCCGATGCGTCGTTGAGCTGTCCGCCGAACGTCTCCGCCTTCACCCATGCGGGCCGGGTCGGGTTGGTGACGTTGACGATCGTCAGGCCCTGCGCGCCGCCCGCGACATAGGCATAGGTGCGCGCGACATAGAGGCGGCGGGCGTCGGGCATGGCGATCAGGCCGGACGGGACGGCCACCGGATTGCGGAGGCTGGTCACGTCGAACAGCTCGACGCCCCTCGCGGTAGTGACCCAGAGGTAGCGGAACTGGATCGCGCTGGCGCGGGCGTCCTGCAGCGGGCGGACCGCGGCGAGTTTCGGCGCGAGCGGGTCGTGCAGGTCGACCACCACCAGCCCCGCGTTGGCGGTGATGTAGGCAATCTCGCCCGCCAGCACGATGTGCCGGGCGCCGTTCAGCACCCCGTTCGGGTTCCATGCCGGCGCCGCGCGCTTCAGGAAATTGTTGCGCAGCTCGCCATCGGCCATCGTGTTGATATCGACGAGGAACAGGCCTTCCTCGGCATCGGTGACGGCTGCGTAATTGTAGATCGGCAGGAAGGGCTGTTCCTGATTGGCTTCGCGCATCGCCTGCGTGTTGCGCAGCGGCGCGATCGGCTGGTTGGTGGGCAGCGCCATGCAGGTGGCGTTCCTCGATTCCACTCGCGTGTCCTGACCCAGCGAGGAATAGGGCGCGGTGACGATCGCGTCCGAGAAGCCCTTGTTGGCGACCGAGGCGACGTCATAGACGCGGAAGCCGCCGGGGCCCTCCGCCACATACATATATTCGCCGCGAAGCTGGAGGCAGCCGACCCTGCCGCCGGTATTCTGCACGACGTTGCGGAACATCTCCCGCGCGCCGGTCTCGCCCGATCCGCCCGGCCCGAAGGTGCCGCCGCGCGTCCAGTTCTTCAGCTCGCGCTTGTTCCGCTCGACATGGAGTTTCCACCAGTCGGGATAGGCATAGCGCTGGAGATACGATCCGATCACTGCCTGCGGCTCGTCCCATTCGGTTACGCGGACGGCTTCGAACCCGCCTTCCAGCCCGGTCCATGCGTGCAGGCCGACAAAGTTCACTTGCCCCGTGCCGAGCAGCAGCAACTGCGCCATGATCGCGTTGTTGTCGTCCTTCGCCGAGAGGTGGCAATCGCTGCATTGCTTGGTTTCGGTCGTGCGCACCGTGTGCGGGAAATGCGGGGCGAAGGCCTGGCTGGAAAAGCCGATCGAGCTGATCGGCGGCTGCTGGATATAGATGCGCTCGCGGTTGGCGTTGGTCGAAGAAAGGACCAGCGCGGAGGAGCTTCGCACCGGCGCGATCTGGTTGCCCTTGGTTCCCTGATGGCGGCCGATCTGGAACATCTCGTCGCGCGCGACCTGCGGGTTGTAGGTCGCGAAGTTGCGGGTCTCCTCGCCATTGAAGTGATGGGTCGAGGTCTTCCAGTTTGCTTCGATCGGCAAATGGCAGCCGCCGCAGCTGGTTGTCCAGCTCAGGTGGCAGGTGAAGCAGGCCATCTTGTGGTCGTTGTGCGCACGGTCGCTCAGCTCGACGCCGGGGCCGAAGGCGAAGCTGCCGTCGGTGCCGCCCGACCGGCTCATCAGCTTCGATCGCGCGGCCTTTTCGTTGAAATAGGGCGACGAGGGATCGACGCTGTTCCTGACGAGGTGGACGTCCCATTCGAGCTTGGGATCGACCAGCGATCGCTGGACCAGCTTGCGCCGTCCGCCGCCGTCATCGACCCACTCGAAGCGTCGCCGCCCATCGGGGTTGCGCAGCAGCTCCAGGTTCGATCCCTGCGGCCGCGCCGCCGGGCCGGAGGTGCGCAGCGTGGGGTAGGCGTCGGCGGTGCCGTGGCAGTCCTTGCACCCGATCTCGACTGCGTTGGCGACTTCGCCATAGATCAGCCCGTTACCGTGGCTGTCCTGCGCGAAATGGCAATCGACGCATTGCATCCCCTTCTCGGCATGGATGTCCATCAGATGGACGGCCTTGCCGGGATTGGTGCCGGGGGGCACGAACTTGCCTTCGCCCTTCTTGCGCCATTTCTCGGGATCGTCGGGACGGACGATATTGCCGTCCTTGTCGAGCAGATTGCCTTCGCGGTCGCGCTTGAAGATGCCGCGGAAGTTCCAGCCGTGGCTGTGATAATCCGCGAACTGCGTGTCCTTCAGCTTCGGATTGAGGTCGTACACGTTGCGCAGGAAATTCAGGTCGCCCCACAGGCCGCGCACCGCCGCGCCTTCGGGATTGCGCTCGAGGATCTCGTGCTGCTCGGCGATCGAGGGATATTTCTGCTTCTTCGGCCACATCGACGGGGCATCGGATTCATAGTCCCACATCGTGTAGCCTAGGTACGAGTTCAGGAAGATGTTGGGCTGGTGCAGGTGGCACGACATGCACTGGCTGGTCGGGATCGCGCGAGTGAAGGCATGGCGGATCGGGTGGCCGATTTCCTTCTCGCCGGGCTGGATCAGCGATCCGTGGTCGCCCTTGTCGCCATGATCGTCATGCTTTCCGCCCGCCTTTTGACGCTTGGCGGCGATGGTCGGATCGATCGTGGCGCTCTGTCCGTCGCGGCCGTACTGCGCATAGCCGAGGCTGTGGCGCGGCTCGCGATCGTTGGCGTAGATCACATGGCAGCCGGTGCAGCCCGATCCGCGATAGTCGCCCGGCTGGTCGTTGGTGCCCATGAACCACATCAGCGGATCGTTGAGCCGGGTCTTGTGGATGTTGAGGATCGGGATCGCCACGCGCAGGCCCGTGGCGGGGCCGCGATTGCTCTGCTTCAGGTCGGGGCGGCCGGGCTCCTCCAGCCGCTGGATCGAACCGGTCGGATTGGGCAGACCGACTTCGGCGAACTGGGTATTGTTGTTCCGCCCGCCGCGCTCGAACACGCGGAACACGTCGCCCGGCGGAATCACGTGCCAGGTCGGCAGCGGGTAGAGCTCGGCCAGCGCGCCGCGCGCTTTCTCCCTCGCCGTCGGATTGCCCGGCGGATCGCCCGCCGAGACGATCTTGGCCGGCTCGCCGGTGCGGGTATAGGCTTCGCCGAAGATATAGCTTTTGTACGGCGCGATGCCGTTATTATAGGCGGCACCACCCCACAGCATCGCACTCGACGCCATCAGCGAACGCTCGGCGGCTTCGATCACTTCCATATGGCACGCGCCGCAGCTTTCGCGGACAATGCGATAATCGCCGGGGTTCATGAATCGTATGAACTCGGGCGCTTCCTTGTTGAGCAACGTATAGCCGCGCGAGGGGTTGGCCGAACTCGGATAGCCCCAGCTCCTGGGATAACGTGGCAGGACATGCGCCTTTTCGCGCATCGCGACATAGCCGGGGTGCTCGAAGCCGAGGTCGGGATCGCCGCGCACACTGGCGTCGCCGCCGTGGCAATCGACGCAGCCGAGCTGGACCGCCGGGCTGGCGTGCATCGAGGGCTCGTCGGTTTTGGTGTGGCAGCTCATGCAGCCGTCCGACTTGGCTCGCACCATGTCCGGGGTCTGGCTGGCCGGGGCAGGCGGCGCGGTGACATAGGTCCGTGCGACCGGCTTCTCCTCGTCGCTGGCGCGCAGGATCGCGGCGGGCACGATCAGCGCCGCCAGCATCAGGCTGGCGAATAAGCCGAGACGCCCGGGCCGCATCAATAGCTCAGGATGACGTTGCCCAGGACCGAGTAATATTGCCGGTCCTGGCTGCGGTTGGTGAAGAGATCGCGAAAGCCGTCGCTGGGCATCAGCACCGCGCCCGAGACGCGGAACACGATATTCTGGGTCGCGAAGGGGCGGTAGATCGCAGCCGCGGACAGATCCCAGCCGATTTCGCTCGGGATGCTGCCTTCGTTGCGCAGCGCCTGCAGCGTGATCGTATCGTCGAAGGCAAGGCGATTGGCGTTGGTCGATAGGCGCAGGCCGGGCGTCAGGTCGAAATCCGCGCCCGCCCCGATCAGGAAGGTGCCGGGATTGTTGAAGTTCGACTGGCCCTGTTCCTTCGACGAACGGACCGAATTGAGCACGCCGTTGCGCCCGCTGAGCGACACCGCGCGGCCCCCGCCGGCGAAGGGGATCGACTGGCGAATCCAGTAGCTGGTGTCGGCGCCCGCGAAGACCGGATTCTCGAAGATCGCGTCGAACCCGGTTTCGGTATCGTCATAGGGATCGCGGTCGCCGGTCGCGTAGAGCGCCGAGACGCGGAAGCGCATCCAGTCGCGGTCGTAGCTCAGCTCGGTCGCGCCGAAGAATGCGCGGATCTCGGCCGGGCGGCTGGTGAAGATCGAATTGCGGTCCTCGCCCAGCGCGGCATAGGCGGACGCGGTGACGTTGATCCGTCCGATGCGCCCGTCGGCATTGTAGCCCAGATAGACCACATCGTAATCGCGCCCGCGCAGGTCGCCGATCAGCGCGGGGCGGACCGGGAGGCCGTTATCGTCGATCTCGACGTCATTGCCTTCGCGGTTGCGGTTATAGACGGCGGTCAGCTGGCTGGTCAGGCCGGGGATCAGGAAATCCTGACGATAGGCGTTGGCGACGAACACGAAATCGTCGCGCGGGCTGCGGACGACGCTGTTCAGCCCCGAATTGGTGTCCTTCTCCAGCCGCCAGAAGGCCGCGAGATTATACTGGAAGCGGTTGCCGTCGCGATTGCCGAACAGGCGGATGCCGAGCTGCTGATCGTTGAACAGGAAACCGCGAAAGTCGTTCTGGAACGGCTGGATGCCGACGCGGATCGAGTCGAAATCGTACCGGTCCGACACGTTGCGGATGTGATAGTCGACGAAGAACTCCTGGACGCCGAAGAAGCTGTCGGTGCGGCGGCTGGGGCGGCTGGGGCGGACGTCGAGCACGCGCCGCTCGGGCACGTTCACATGGCTGACATTGTAGGCGAAGGCGACGCGATACTCGATCTCGGGCGGCTTGAACGCGCCCGATCCCTTGGTGAGCGACGCGCCCGCGAGGAAGGTCTGCGAGAAGACGAAACTGCCCTGCGATCCGAAGAGGTCGAGGCTCTGCGGCCGTTCGGTGGTCTGGACGCCCACGGGGATGGGGAAGGTGCGCGGCTCAAGGACGGTGTCGCTGACCAGATTGACCGAGAAGAACCAGTCGTCGTGATGGATCGGCAGCCACGGCACCTTGGCGCGGTTGACCGGACGATCGCCCTTCAGCGTGTTCTGGTTGTACGGATCGCGCCAGTCCTCGCGCACCACGCCCAGCGTCTGGATCAGTCGCCAGCGATCGGGGATCGGGTAGGTGTCGGTCGGAAAGGCTTCGGGCGGCGGGGCGCGGACCGCGCCGGGATTGTCCTGCGTCACCCGGTCGGGAAGCTGGTTGCGGTAATCGGGGCGGCGGCGGCCGTCGATCGTCTCGCTGGGATCGGTAGGGGTGTCGCGCTTGTCGGTCTTCGGAGCGTCCTGAGGCGGCGCATCCTGGGGCGGAGCGTCCTGGAATGCCGCCATCGCCAGCAGGGTCAGGATCGCGCCCATCGCCTATAGCCCCGCGCACACATTCTGGGCGTTGGTGTCGAGGAAGGGCGCGAAGGGGCAGTTGACGTAGCGCAGCCGCGTCCCCCCGGGCATGGTCAGAGTGTCGGCGCGGATCGCGGCGGGCGCATTGCCGATGCCGCCGACGCGCAGCCCGGCGTTGCTCAGGCCCAGGAACGAGATCATGTCGTCCTGATCGATGCCGTCGCCCGAAACGCCGATCGCGCCGACCAGCGTGTTCCCGCGATAGATCGGGACCGATCCGGGAAAGATCTGGATGCCGTTCTGCACCCGGTTCCGGCCCGGCACGGCGTCGGGAACGAAGGTGCAGCGCTGCGGCGTATCCGTCAGGCTCGCGCCGGCGACGAAGCTCAGATGCTGGCCGAGATTGTTCAGCACCAGCGCCGATTGCAGCCCGGTGGAGAAGGGGTTGAACTGGGCGATTCCCCGCGAAAGCGGGCCGTTGGGCCGGCCGACCTCGCCGTCTGGTGCATAGGGGCGCGAGATGTTGCCGATCGACCGGTCGGCAAAGGCGCGCGTCCCCGTGAGCAGGTTCGGATCGGCGAAGAAGGTGCGCGCGGCGGGCACGAACGCGCGAACGTCCGCGCTCGGATCGGCGAGCAGCTGCGCCCCCGCCTGCGGATGGGAAAGGAAAGCGGCGGTGCGCGCCTTTTGCAGCGATACGTCCACGCCGAACATCGGTGCATCGGGTGAACGGACGATTCCGAGCACCGCGCCGGTCGTATCGACCAGACTGATGCTCACCTGCGCGCGGCTATCGAGCGGCTGGCGGATCTGCGCGCGGGCGCGGCTCATCACCGCGAACGCATCCTCCAGGATGGCGCGGGTCTCGGCGGCGGTCAGCAGGCCATCGGTTCCGGCGCTCACCGGATAGCGGTTCGCGCCCGATCCGTTGGTGAGGACGAAGGCGTCGCGGTTCGAGAATTCGCCCACGGTCGAGGCGCGCACGCCCGAGGCTTCGGTGCCATAGACCGCGCCGGGCAGGATCGCGGGGACGGCGGCGGTATAGCCGCGCACCGCGACGAGGGCACCCAGCGCAGGCGCGGTCGCGGCATAGGTCGCGGTGCCGTTCGTGACGAGCGCGGTGTACGCCATGTCCGAATAGCGCAGCGTCGTGCCGTCCACGCTGATCCGGTTGGCGCGGATCGTCTCGGGCGCTTCGAACCCGCGCGTGCCCGCCAGCGCGATCGCTTCCTCTGCGTCGGTGTCGATGTCGAGCACGTCGGTGTCGAAGCCATAGACGCCATCGGCCATCACCCCGATCCCGCCGACGACCACGCCATTCTTGTAGAGCGGGAAGCCGCCCGGATCGGCGGCAAGGCCCAGCGGCGAGCGTTTCGGCCCGATCTGCATGTCCGCGCCGAGCGAGCCGTAGCGCGCGTTCAGGTCCGAACAGGGCAATTGGCTGAACTGGACGCCGAACAGCGGACCGCTTTCCAGACCCGGCGTGGTCGGCGCGGGCGGGAAATGCTGCTGCACGATCATCGACGCGGTGCGCGTGGAAAAGGCATTGCCGCCCGAGGAGAGATACGCTCCGGTCAGCGCCTTGGCGATCGCGCCCGCTTCGGCGGGGATGGTCAGGTTCTGCGCGTCGATACTGGCGCCATTGGGTGCGGCGCTGGTGGTCGCACTGGCCGGGGCACCGGTCATCCGGAATATGGCGAGGATATTGCCTACCCGGTCGCTGACCGCGATCACCGCCGGGCGGCCGCGCTGGTTCGCTTCGGCGGCCGCGCGGGCGATGACGTTCTGCACGTCGGCGACGCTGAGGGTTTCGGGGCCGGGCACGGCGTAGAGGGTGCTGGTCGGCGCGGGGGCAGGGGCAGGTGCCGGGGAAGGCGTGGGCGTGCTCGTGCCACTGCCGCCGCACGCTTGCAGCAGCAGCGCACCGCCGGTCAGCAAGGCAATGCCCCGCTTCATCGCAGCGCCCGGATGCTGCGCACCGCGCTGCCCAGCGCCGCGCGGAATTCGCCGGGGCGGTAGCCATTGGGTTCCTTCACCGCGGCATAGGCGCGGTTGATGTCGGCGCGGATGCCGGCCGCGGCGCCGCGGGTAACACGGCCATGCTTGACCAGCGCGTTGAGCAGCGTGTCGATCGCCATCACCGACTGAACCGAACCCTGATAGTCGGTGAAGCGCGGCGCGCCGGCCGGGCCGGCAATGGCGTCGACGATGGCGAAGGCCATGTCGCCACCACCCGCACTTCCCCCCAGCGTGTTGGCGAGGGTCAGCGAAGTCGCGGCCAGCCTGCGCGACGCGGCGATGGCGGCGGCGCGGTCCACCCCCATCGCCTGATGGAAGGCGCGGACATCGGCGTCGAACCGCGATGCAAGGCCCGGCGCGGCGACCTTCGCGGCGGCCGAGAGCAGGATCATATTCTCGTCGTTGAACGGCGGCTGGGCGAAGGGGATCGGGCGGCCGGGATTGACCTCGAACGTCAGGCTGCGGTCCTCCTGGTCGAAGATCCGGCGGTGGCAGCTATGGCAATCGAAGAAGGTGAATTCGGGGAAGGCGCCCTCGGTACCGCGCCCGCTGGCGAACAAACTCATCTGGCGATTGACCGCCATCGCCTGACCCACCGCCCACATCCGCACGCTGTCGCTGCGGCCCTTGCGGCTGGCATAGTCGCCATCCTCGTCATGATGTTGTTGCAGCGTCGAGAACAGGTCGAGCTCGAACGAGATGCGCGGATGGCCAGCGGCCATCATCCGGTGGCTGACGAACTGGCCGGGCTTGCCGCTGCCCAGATGGCAATCGAGGCATACGCCCGCACGGGTCGCCGGACGGTCGAGCGCGGTCATCCCGCGCGCGACATTGTCCGCATGGCTGGCGCCCACGGCATAGTGCGACGCGATCCAGCCGCCCGCCGGGCCGTGGCAGCCTTCACAGCTTACCCCGTCACTGGTCAGGAACTTCGCCCCGCGCGCGCCATCGGCCGGGGTCGAGTGACAGCCAAGGCATGTCGGCTCGCTCGCTGGATCGCCCAGCTTCAGCGTCGCGGCGATGGCGCGCGAGCGGCGGCTGGAGAGGATCGCGAACGCGCGGCTGTGCGCGCCCGCCGGAGAGGAGCTTTCCTGCCACAGCTGGAGTTCGTCCTGCCGGACCACCGCGCCATCGGCTTCCATCCGCCCATGACAGGTCGATCCGGCGCAGCTCGCAACGCCTTCATAGCCCGGTGGCGCGGGTGGCGCGGCGGTGGCGGCAAAGCCGATCAGTGCGCTGGCAAAGGCGAACAGCAGCGCGGCGCACAGCATCGCCGCGCCGCTGCCCGATCCCTTCGCATGGCCCCCAAATCCCATCAGCGTTTCCCCACGCCGCTTTGTGGAAACAATCTGCCCGAAATGGCAGGTACGGGACAGGAGAAAGTTGCGTTAATTGCCGTGCCAGCAAGGGATTTCCGCGCGAGTATGGCCTGCGCGCCTCACGCGATTTCGAGCGCGAAACAAAATGGCGTAAGTCCCTCGATAATCAGCCGAGACTCGGGAGAGGGATCATGCCCAGTGGGGATCATGTCGACTTGCCGGCGTTCATGGAGGGCGTGAAGAAGCGCAATCCCGGTCAGGCCGAGTTTATTCAGGCGGTTCAGGAAGTTGCCGAGGATATCTTCGACTTCATCGCCGACAAGGATCAATATCATCACTATCAGATCCTGCGGCGCATCGCCGAGCCGGACCGGATCGTCAGCTTTCGCGTCTGCTGGGAGGACGACAACCACAATATCCGCGTCCAGCGCGGCTGGCGGGTGCAGAACAACAATGCGATCGGGCCGTACAAGGGCGGCATCCGCTTCCATCCCTCGGTCACCGAGAGCGTGCTGAAATTCCTCGCCTTCGAGCAGACTTTCAAGAATGCGCTGACCGGGTTGCCGATGGGCGGGGGCAAGGGCGGGTCGAACTTCAACCCCAAGGGCAAGAGCGATCACGAGGTGATGCGCTTCTGCCAGAGCTTCATGACCGAGCTGTACCGTCATGTCGGCGCCGACGTGGACGTGCCCGCGGGCGATATCGGCGTGGGCGGGCGCGAGATCGGCTATATGTTCGGCCAGTACAAGCGGATCACCAACAGCTTCGAAGGCGTGCTGACCGGCAAGGGCCTCGAATATGGCGGGTCGCTGATCCGCACCGAGGCGACCGGCTATGGCGCGGTCTATTTCCTCGCCAACATGCTCAAGGCGAAGGGCAATTCGCTGGAGGGTAAGCGCGCGGTGATCTCCGGGTCGGGGAATGTCGCGACGCATGCGGCGGAGAAGGTCGTTCAGCTCGGCGGCACGGTGCTGACGCTCAGCGACAGCGAGGGCTTCGTTCACGATCCCGCCGGGATCGGTCAGGAGAAGATCGACTGGGTAAAGACCCACAAGACGAAGCGGCGCGGGCGCATTTCGGACTATGCCGCGCAATTCCCCGGCGCCACCTTCCACGCCGGCATGCCGCCCTGGGGCGTGGCGTGCGACGTGGCGCTGCCCTGCGCGACCCAGAACGAGCTGCTGGGCATGGACGCTCGCGCGCTGGTCAATAATGGCTGCATTGCCGTGGCCGAAGGCGCGAACATGCCGACCAATCTGGAGGGCGTGCACGTCTTCAAGCAGGCCAGGATCCTGTTCGCGCCGGGCAAGGCGGCGAATGCGGGCGGCGTCGCGGTTTCAGGGCTGGAGATGAGCCAGAACAGCGAGCGTCGCGCCTGGAAGGAAGCGGAGCTGCAGCAGATGCTGGTCGACATCATGGACGGCATCCACAACCGCTGTCTCGAACATGGGCGGCAGGCCGATGGACATGTCGATTACGTCAAGGGCGCCAATATCGCGGGATTCAAGAAGGTGGCCGATGCGATGCTGGCGTTCGGCGTGGTCTGAGCCTCAGATCCGCGGCGGTACGACCGCGGGGCCGCCGGCCGGTCCGCCCGGGAACGGTGCGCTCGGCCCCTGACCTTGGCCCGGCGGGATGATGACGTCCTGACCGACGCCCGATCCCGATCGCGCCGGAAGCTGGCGAACGGCGGTCCCGAAATCGCCGGTGCGCCCGGTCACCGCATTGCTCGGCGCGGGGCTTTCCATCTGCTGCAGCGGATAGTTCGGATGGCGCAGCAGATCGGTCAGAATCGCCGAACCCTCGGCAGAGAGCCGGAAGGGGCCGATCGCCGGCTGGCCTTCGGCGGGCACGAATACCGCATAGCCTGCGGTCTCGACCGGCACGGTCGCGCCGCCGACGGTGACGTCGATCGCGCCGCGCGTCTCGCCGCCCTGTGCCGCCGCCCCAGGACCGCGCAGCAGGATCAGCGTCGCGGTTTCGGGATCGGCGGTGAAGGCCGGAAGGCCGGGCTGCGCCTCCGCGATGGCAATCGCGTCGTCGCCGATCACGCCTTCGACGATGGTGCCGCGAATGCCGATCGATGCGGTCGGCGTGCGGATGTTCGACGTGCCCGGTGCATTGTGGGTCGAGCGGCCGGACATGAAGCGGAACGCGCCTCGCGTCACGGTGACGCCGACCGAACTCGACTTGCGGCTGGGGTCATAGACGAAGCGGTCGACCTTGACCCGGGCGTTGGCGCCGACGGTGAAGGTGGTGCGGTCGAGCAGGAGCACCTGCAAACGGCTCGCCCGGCCGGTGGCGATATCGTTGCCCAGCGAGACGCGTTCGCGCAGCGCCGCCTTGTGCGGCGTGCGGTTCGCGTCGGTGGTCATGCGGACATCGTTCACCACCGCGGAGGTGACGCCGACATTCTGTGCGGCGGCGGGCATCGCGAGCAGCGCGGCGCCGGTGAGGAGGAAAGCGGAGAGCGTGCGATCAGCCATGATCCGTTCCTTAGTTGCCGAAGTTCCACACGAGGCGCAGTTCCGCCCCGGCGCTTTCGTAATTCCGGAAATTGCTGGCGTCGTTATACACCCGCCAGGTGTAGCTGACAGCCGCTTCGAGGTTCAGCCCGGTGGTCAGCACCGGCACGCCGACCGCGCCGCGCGTGTACCAGCGCAGTTCGTTGACCGGCACGAAGCCGATCTCGTCCTTGTACTCGGCGTAGCGGATCGTGCCGAAGGCGGAGAGATAGACGCCCGATCCGGACACGGTCTCGCGCAGCGAACCGAAGCCGCGCAGCCCCTGATAGCCGGTGCGCGCGGTCTCGGCGCTCTTGTTCTCATAGGCGATGCCGAACCAATAGCTGGTCGCCAGCCCGGAACGGCCCTGATAGTCGAGCGACACATCGATCCGCGTGCCGTCGCGCGAGAAGGCGGGCGTCGATCCCATATAGTCCTGATGGACCAGCTCGCCGTGGAGCGAGAGGCGGGCATCGCCTGCCAGAACGATCGCCAGTTCGGCCTCGCCGCCATATTCGGTCAGAAACGGATCGGACGAGATGATCGAATGCCCGCCGGTGACCCCGGCCGACAGCTCGAATCCATTGCCTTCGATGCCCAGCCCGAGCTGGGCGTCGCCCGTCTGAAAATTCAGGCTCGGTCCGCCAAGGTTGTTCTTGGTCGCGGCGCCTGCGCTGCCATAAGCGAAGGTGCGGGTGCCGACGGGAACGCGTCCCGCGACAAAGGCAGACCCGAAGAAGGACAGGCCGTCATCGGCCGGGATCGAGCCGGGCAGGTTGAACTGGACGAGCAGGGCATTGGCCAGATCGCTGTCATAGCTCAGGCCGAACGCCACTTCGCCGGTCAGCCCCTGACGCTCGCGCAGCGGTCCGGCGGGCGGGCGCTGCACTTCGCCGCACGCGGCCTGCACGCGGGACCAGTCGGCATCGCCGATATCGAGGCCGTCGACCTTGGCCAGCTCGCTCTGCGCCGTCTGCCGGTCGTCGAGCCGGCACAGCAGCCCCACATAATGGAGCCGGACTTTCGCGGTGTTGCCCTCGGGGTTGGTGAGCAGGGCGCGTTCGAGCGTCGCGGCCGCGCCCAGCAGGTCGCCTTCGCTTTCCTGCCGGTTCGCGAGTTCCAGCGCGTCGGCGGGCGTGAGCGAGCGTTCGATCAGGATGTCGAGCTCGGCTTCGGAGGATTGCTGGGCCAGGGCGGGTGTAGCCGCGCACAGCGCCAGTCCCAGTACCGCCAGCGTGCGGAATGAACGGCCAGTGTTCATCGATTCCCCCTTGCCGCACTATCGTACGGCAAATCTTCTGTGTCTGGAACGTTTCCGCAGGTCAACCGCGCCGCGGCGGATTATTGCGAAGATGTGCAGCTATAGACGAGCTTCTCGTTATAGACCGCCGGCAGCGCCGCCTTGATCTCCTGCTGCCGCGTGGCCAGCTGGCCGCGCGCGGCCTGATCGTTCGAGCAGACCTTCAGCGTGACGCCGGCGCGAAGCTGGCGTGCGCGCGTCATCTGATCGGACGACAGGAGATAGCGGGTGTTGGTGTAGGTCCGCGTCGCCGGATCGAAATCGAGCACGGAAACGGTGGCTTCCTCGTTGGGCACCAGGATGCGCTGCCAGTGCTTGCCGTCCTCGGCATATTGCGTCTTGCCGTTGATGCAGCCGTCCTCGCCCAGGTCGAGATTGACCGTTTCGGTCGTGGAAACGGTGACGCGGCTGCGCTTGGGATCGAGGGTGCAGACCAGCTTGCCGGTGACGGCCTGATCGGGAAGCGCCGCGCCGCTGTCCGCCCTTACCGGAATGGCGACGATCTTGGACGGGTCGAATTGCGGGCGCGTGAAGAACAGGGTGGCCGAAGCGATGAACAGCACCCCGCCGCCCACCGCGACCCAGATCGCTTCGCGCTGCTGGCCGCGCGACACCAGCAGGCCCGCGCCCCCGAGGCAGAGACCGCCCAGCACCAGCAGGACAGCAGCGGCAGCCATATAATTCTCGCGCGATGATTCGCTGTTGGCGCGCGCCTGATCGAGTGCGGCTTCGCGTTCGGTCGCAGCCTTGGCGGCAGCGGCGCGCTCGGCATCTTCGGCGGCGATGCGCGCCTGCTCGTCGGCATTGCGATCCTGCGCCATCCGCTCCTCGACGCTGACGCAGGGAACCGCGACCGATGCGAAGCTCTGTTTGGCCTCGGTCAGGAAGTTCGCCAGTTCGGTGCTGGAAATGGCGAAGGCGAAATTGGCGTCGCCGGATTCGCTGTTGGTGATCGCGACATTGACGCCCAGCACGCGGCCGCACCTGTCGAGCAGCGGCCCGCCCGAATTGCCCCGGGCGATATTGGCGGTGTGGAGCAGCATCGAGGTGCCGCGAAGGTTGCGCAGACCGGCGAACCCGCCCTGAGAGCGGACCGGCGACATCGGCGTGATGAAATCCTTCGCGCTCTGCGCGGTGGCGACGTCGACATTGCCCGGATAGCCGAGCGCGACCATCGATTCGCCTTCGGCCGGGCTGCCCTTGAAGATCGCCAGCGGGGGCAGTCGCGCACCGGTGAACTCGATCAGCGCCAGATCGCGATCGCGGTCGATGCGGATCAGCCGGCCCTGAAACGACTTGCTGCCTTCGGAGGGGACCACGCCGATCACGACATTGTCGGGATAGCGCTCGGCCAGTTCGACGACATGCGCGTTGGTGACGATCCGGTTGGGGCCGACCGCGAAGCCGCTGCCGTGGCCGAACCCGACCACATCGTCGCCGACCACGGCGATGGTGACGATGCGGACCACGCCGCGTCCGGACGCCGAAATGTCGTCGGCCTGCGCCGGGGACATCCAGGCGAGAAGCAGAGCGAACAACAGAAGCAACCGGCGCATCATTCACCCCACGCGAACACGCGTCAGGCTTTCGGCGAAAACCGGCACGGGTTCAAGGTGGGGGATTACTTATCGGGCGCGGTGCCTGCCTTCGGAGGCGGGTTCTGCGCCGATCCCGCGCCGGTCGCCACGTCCTTCTGCGCCGCCTTGGTGTCGCCCGCATCGATTTCCGCGATCACTTTCGCCGCCTGCGCCGCAAGCTCGCCGCTGTGCGGATCCTGGAGCATCGGGACGAGCAGCGCGCGCGCCACCTCGGGCTTGCCGTCGTCGAGGAACATCGCCGCGACCTGGAACCGCAGCCCCCGGTCCTGCGGCACCAGCTCATAGGCGCGGTACAGCCCGTCCCTGGCGACGGCCGGCGCGGCCTGTCCGGCATCGACGAAGCTGCGATAATAGAGGATCAGCACCTCGGGATTGTCGGGATCGACCTTGTTCGCGGCGACCAGCGTCTTGCGGATCGCGCTCCAGGTCTCGCGCTTGTAATCCTTGTTCTTCTCGGCGATCGCCATCTGGGTCAGCGCCTTGTAGATCAGCGCCTGCATCGATGCGGGGTCCACCGCCAGCGCGCGTTCCGCCGCGGCCAGCGCGCCCTCGTAATCCTGCGCGTCATAGGCCGTTTCGGCGAGCACGCCCTGTGCTGCCGGATCGTTCGGATAGGGCGCGGCGGCCTTCTTCGCGGCGGCATAGACGCGCGGCGCGGTTTTCTCGTCGACGCCGCGGTCCGAGCGGATCCGCACCGGCATGGTCGCCGCTTCGCCTTCGGTGAGGGGGCGGATCCGGATCGGGCCGAGCTTGATCGCGCTGGCGGGAACGGTGCGGCCCGAGAGCGAGGGCTTTTTGAGATAGCGGTCGAGCTCGCGGTTCAGCACGCGCAGGTCGCCGAACTCGGTCATCGCCTCGCTCGCGGGCTTACCGGCGTTGATCGCCCGGATATATTTGCCGAGCTGCCCCGAGCGGCTCGGCTCGAAGGTGAAATAATGGGTCAGCAGCCAGCTGCGCCCGTACAGCGAATCGGTCTGCTGGTCGGTCATCTTGCCCAGATTGCCGCCCAGGATGCGTTCGAGCGGAAGCGGATTGCCGCTCAGCAGGCCCCATGCCCGGTAATTGGGCGCATAGCCGAACGTTACCGAGCCATCGTGCTGGATCTGCGCGGTGGCGTGGAATTCCGCCCAGCCTTCGACCAGCCAGGCCGGGAAGGCGGCGTTGGCGAACTCGCTCATCATCAGGTGATGGGTATATTCGTGGAACAGGATCGTCTGGGCGTTGAGATCGAAAGTGTCGGTGCCCGAGACCCGCGGGACGAACGCCACCGATCCGCTGGCCCGCCCCGAATAGAAGCCCGCGACCATCGAATCGCCGGCCAGTTCGCCTACCGCGTCGGTTGATCCGAGCACGAAGATGGTGAGCCTTGCGGCCGGGGCGACGGGATCGTTCTTCCAGCCGCGCAGCCCGCGCATCGCCAGGTCGAACCGCTCGAGCGTCTCGGCGAATTTCTGGAGCCTTTCCGGGCGATCCTTCGAATAGATCACGAAATGATCGGTGCTTGCCTCATGCCATTGGGCGTGCGCGACGCCCGGCAGCATGACGAGCAGCAGCAACACGAGAATCTTGCGAACCATCAGACAGAGCCCCCTCTTCGGGACCAGCCTAAGGGGCGATCTCAGACGAAGCTATAGGGATCAACATCCACAGTGACGCGAACCCTGGACGACCATGTCAGGCCGCCCAGCCAGTCGCGGATCATGTCCTGCACGTCGAACGCGCGGCGGGCATGGACCAGCAGGCGGAAACGGTGGCGCCCGCGCAGCATCGCCAGCGGGGCGGGGGCAGGGCCATAGACCATCACTTCGTCCAGCTTGGGGGCGCTGCGGCCGATCAGGCGCGCGGTTTCCTCCGCCGCTCCCTTGTCCTCGGAGCTGACGATGATCGCGGCATAGCGGCCGAAGGGCGGGGCGTCGGCGTCGCGCCGCGCCTCGGTCTCGGCGGCGTAGAAGCTCTCGGCATCGCCCGAGATCAGCGCCTGCATCACCGGCGCGTCGGGGGCGTGGGTCTGGATATAGACCGTCCCCGGCTTCTCCCCGCGCCCGGCGCGGCCGGAGACCTGCATGATCTGCTGAAAGGTTCGCTCCGACGCGCGCAGATCGCCGCCATCCAGTCCCAGATCCGCATCGACCACGCCCACCAATGTGAGGTTGGGGAAATGATACCCCTTGGTCACCAGCTGCGTGCCCACGACGATATCGATATCGCCATGCTCCATCCGCTGCACGAACTCGGCGGCCTTGGCCGGGGACCAGATCGTGTCCGACGTGACGACCGCGATCCGGGCATCGGGCCACAGCGCCTTTGCTTCGTCGGCGATCCGCTCGACGCCGGGGCCGCAGGCGACCAGCGAGTCCTCGGTTTCGCATTCGGGGCAGATTTCGGGCGTTGGGTGCGTGTGTCCGCAATGATGGCAGGTCAGGCGGCGGATCAGCCGGTGTTCGACCATCCACGCCGTGCAATTGGGGCACTGGAAGCGGTGGCCGCAATGCCGGCACAGCGTCAGCGGGGCATAGCCGCGGCGGTTGAGGAACAGCAGGGCCTGTTCCTTGCGCTCCAGCGCGGCGTCGATCGCGAGGACGAGGCGCGGCGCGAGCCAGCGGCCGCGCTCGGGCGGTTCGGCGATCAGGTCGATCGCTTCGATCTCGGGCAGTTCCGCCTTGCCGTACCGGCCGGGCAACTTGAGCTCCTCGTACCGGCCCAGCTCGACCATGTTGCGTGTCTCGATCGCCGGCGTCGCCGAAGCGAGGATGACGGGACATTCCTCGAACTTGCCGCGCATCACCGCCACGTCGCGGGCGTGGTAGTGGACGCCCTCTTCCTGCTTGAAGCTGGTCTCATGCGCTTCGTCGACCACGATCAGGCCCAGATTGGGATAAGGCAGGAACAGTGCCGATCGCGCACCCACGGTCACCATCGCCTCGCCCTTGGCGATGGCCCGCCACGCCCGGCGGCGCTGCGAAGTGCGCAGGCCCGAATGCCACGCGACCGGCTGGGTCCCGAAGCGCTGGGTGAAGCGCGTCAGGAACGGCTCGGTCAGCGCGATTTCGGGCAGCAGGACCAGCGTCTGCTTGCCCGATGAAAGCGCTGCGGCGATCGCCTCGAAATAGACTTCGGTCTTGCCGGAGCCGGTGACGCCATCGAGCAGGAAGGGCTGGAAGGTCTCCGCGCCCACCGCCTGCCGCAGGATGCTGGCGACATCGGCCTGGACCGGGTTGAGGTCCGGCGGGGCATGGTTGGGATCGGGCACCGGATAGGGGCTGTCGGTATCGACCGTCACCGGCTCGATCGCGCCGATCTTCACCAGCCCCCGGATCACGGCTTCCGAAACGTCGGCGATGGTCGCCAGTTCGCGCACCAGCCCCTGCCGCTCGCCGATCCGCTCCAGCGCCTGTGCGCGCTGCGGGGTGAGGCGATCCGGAACCACGCCGGTCGGGCGATATTCGACGATGGTCGGCGCGCTTTCGAACGCCGCCGAGGACGACAACGCCATGCGCAGCACCCCCGCCAGCGGCGCAAGATAATAGTTGGCGGTCCATTCGACGAGGCGGCGCACGGGCGCGGGGACGGGCGGCGCATCGACCGCGCTCATCAGGTTGCGCAGCCGGTTGTCGCCGATTTCCTCGGTCGGCAGCCGCTCGGCTTCCCACACCACCCCGGCATAGGGGCGCGGGCCGATGGGAGCGATGACGATCGAACCCGGCTCGACATGCATCCCCGCCGGCACGCGATAATCGAGCGGACCGAGCGCAGGGTGGAGAACGATGACGCGGGCGCGCGAAGACATGACGCCTCATATGGGCATTTCGGCGTGCGGGGGAATGGCGTATCGCTGCCCGCGACCAAGGAGACTCCCGATGATGCTGCTCGCCGCCCTGTTGTTGCTTGCCCAGGATGCGCCCTGCACCGCGACCGACGCGAACCTGCCCGCGCCGCTGGCCGGATGGGCCGCGCCGGGCGAAGGCTTCGTCGTCGGCAAGGCGGTGACGGTGACGGCGGCGGACGCGGCGTCGATCAAGGGCCTGCCCGCCGGCGCCAAGCCGGGCGGCGCGGCGATGATCGGCTTTCGGGTGGAGAAGGCCGGCAGCTATGGCATCGCGCTCGATCAGGGCGGCTGGATCGATGTGATCCCGGGTGCCGTGGGCGGCGAGCCGCTCAAGTCGGTGAAGCATGGCCACGGCCCGGCCTGCTCGTCGATCCGCAAGATCGTGCGCTTCGATCTCCAGCCGGGGCTTTACCGGGTGACGCTCACTGGCCTCAGCAAGCCGCAGGCGCGCGTGATGCTGGTCGCGCCGGAGTAAGGGCGTCCGGCGCCGATGGTTGCGCCACCTTCAGATCCGGCGCTGATCCCGGCGTCAGTCGCCGATCCCGGAAATATCGCCGGCGTTGAAGTTCAGCGTCAGCGTCAGCGCATGGTCCATCTGGTCGCTGCGGCCGCCCCGGCCGAAGCGATACTGGTTGAGATAGCCGATCTCGCCGCGCAACTGGCCGCCCAGCGGCACCGACAGGCCCACCGCGTTGCGCATCCGCTCATATCCGCGCCGTTGGCCGTAATCGGTGTCGTTGAAGTTGATATAATGTTCCTGCGTGGCGAACAGCTTCAGCCCGCCTTTGCTCAGCGGCGTCTCGAAGCCCAACCGCGGTCGCACGCGGAAACCGATCTCCGGCGCGGTGTTGTTGAAGCGCTGTTCGAAGCGCAGCCGGGCGTTGAAGCCGCTGCCCAGCGGCACCATCACCATCTGGCGCAGCCGCTCCTCATTTGGCAGCGTCACGCCCTTGTTCCAGTCCTCGACATGGCGATAGCCGAAGCTCAGTTCGATCCCGCTCGAAAGCGTGTGGGTGTAGAGGATGCCGGCCTCGGCATGGTTCAGCCCTTCGGCCGCGTCGCCGAAACGGATGATACCCTCCAGCGTCACCTTCTCGTCGCTGCCGATGGTGAAGGATCCGTTGGTCTGGAACCAGAGCTGCTCGTCGGTCTGCTGCGCAAGCGCGGGCAGGGGAGCGAGGATCAGGGGTAAGCCAAGATAGATGCTGCGCAAGGGAAGGCTCCGGCTGTGCGTGTGCGTCGAGGGGGCTATAGAGGGGTGCGATTCGCGCGGTCTGTAACAGAACCGTCACGAAAGTCCTGTGTTCCCGCCTTCGGAGGCTCCATGAAATTCTTCGCTGACACCGCCGACACCAACGACATCCGCGATCTTGCCGCGACCGGACTGCTCGATGGCGTGACCACCAACCCCTCGCTGATCCACAAGGCGGGCCGCGATTTCCTCGAAGTGGTCGCCGAGATTTGCCAGATCGTCGATGGTCCGGTCTCCGCCGAAGTCGTCGCGCTCGATTACGAAGGCATGATGCGCGAGGCCGAAGTGGTCCGCAAGATCGCCGACAACATCGCGGTGAAGGTGCCGCTGACGATCGACGGCCTGAAGACCTGCAAGTCGCTGACCGACGACGGCACGATGGTCAACGTCACCCTGTGCTTCTCGGCCAACCAGGCGCTGCTGGCGGCAAAGGCCGGCGCGACCTTCATATCGCCCTTCGTCGGCCGCCACGATGACAACGGTTTCGACGGCATGCAGCTGATCGGCGACATCCGTCTGATCTATGACAATTACGCCTTCGACACCGAAATCCTCGTCGCTTCGGTCCGCCACCCGATCCACGTGCTCGAAGCCGCCAAGATCGGCGCCGACGTGATGACCGCGCCCCCTTCGGTGATCCGCCAGCTGGTCAAGCACCCGCTGACCGACAAGGGCATCGAAGGCTTCCTCGCCGACTGGGCGAAGACGGGCCAGAAGATCGGCTGACCCCAAAACTCCTCCCCGGAACGGGGAGGGGACCGCCGCGAAGCGGTGGTGGAGGGGCCGCCGACACAGACGGCGGTGTCGCTATCCTCTGGGGGTGTCCCGCCGTGCTTCGCCCGGCGGCCCCCCTCGCCGTGCCGGGGAGGAATTGGTAAGACGCCTGCCGTGACCCTCCCGCTCCCAACCCTCTACGCCCATCACCTGTCCCGCGACCGGCGGCGTTCGGCACACACGGTGCGGGCCTATCAGGCGACCGCGGAGCGGCTGATCGCCTTCCTCCAGTCGCATTGGGGCGGGGAAGCCAACCGCGAGGCGCTGGCCAAGGTCTCCGCCGCCGATCTGCGCGCCTTCCTTGCCTTTCGCCGCGGCGAGGGGCTGGCCAACACTTCCGCCGCGCGTGAGCTGTCGGCAGTGCGCGGGTTCCTCAAATGGACCGTCGGCGACGCCGCCGAACTGCCCCGGCTGAAGGGACCCCGCGTCAAGAAGGGCGTGCCGCGCCCGATCGCGCCGCACGAAGCGGTGGCGCTGGCCGAAATGGTAGCCGAGGAACCCGACGAACCGTGGATCGGCGCGCGCAACTGGGCGGTGCTGTTGCTGCTCTACGGTGCGGGCCTGCGTATCGGCGAGGCAGTGGGCCTGACCGGTGCGATCCTGCCGCTCGGCGCGACGATGAGCGTCACCGGCAAGCGCGACAAGACCCGGATCGTGCCCCTGCTTCCGCAAGTGAAGGCCGCGATCGAGGCCTATGCGGCGATCAGCCCGTGGGGCGTGGCGCGCGACGCGCCGCTGTTCCGGGGTGCGAAGGGCGGGCCGTTGCCGGCGGGAGCGATCCGCAAGTCGGTGCGCTCGGCCCGCGCCGCGCTCGGCCTGTCCGACCGCACCACGCCGCACGCGCTGCGCCACAGTTTCGCGACGCATCTGCTCGGCCGCGGGGCCGATCTGCGCGCGCTGCAGGAGTTGCTGGGCCATGCCAGCCTGAGTTCGACCCAGATCTACACTGCGGTCGACGCCGCGCATCTGCTCGATGTGTACCGCAACGCCCACCCAAGGGCATGATCTTTCCGGGTTTTATGTTATTCGGGTAGCCGGAAGGGGGCCCCAATGATCGATCCATATGCCGCAGACGTCGCAGCGGTTCAGCGTATTCCCGAAGTCGAGGCGATGCTTGAGGATGTGTGCCGGGCGACCGGCATGGGCTTCGCCGCCATCGCGCGCGTGACCGCCGACCGGTGGATCGCATGTCAGCTGCTCGACAAGATCGAGTTCGGCCTGAAGCCGGGGGACGAGCTGAAGATCAAGACCACGATCTGCGACGAGATCCGTGTCAGCGGGCAGGGCGTGTTCATCGATCATGTCGGCGCCAATGACGCGTGGCGCACCCATCACACGCCGGCGATGTATGGCTTCGAAAGCTATATCTCGATCCCGATCCTGCTGGCCGATGGCAGCTTTTTCGGCACGCTGTGCGCGATCGATCCCTCGCCCCGCGAAGTCAGCCTGCGCGATCTGGTGCCGCTGTTCGAGAAATATGCCGGGGAGATCGCGGCCCGGCTCGACGCGATGCGGATCGAAGTCCGCGCCTAGCGCTGGCTGCGTGGTTTCCAGGTCAGGACGCGCCATACATAGAGCCCGATCACGGCCACGATGATCGCGGTCACGACCGGGGCGATCCAGTGATCGATCGTCTCGAAATTGGTGCCCAGCCAGAAGCCCACGCCGACCAGCATCGTGTTCCAGATCGCGCTGCCGATGGTGGTATAGACGATGAAGCGCCAGCGCGGCATCTGGAGCAGGCCCGCGGGAATCGAGATCACCGTCCGGCCGATCGGCATGAAACGGAACACCAGCACGGTGATCCCGCCCCAGCGATCGAAGAAGCCGCGCAGCTTCTCGACATCCTCCCAGTCCATCGTCAGCCAGCGGCCCCAGCGATCGACCGCGGGCTTGAGCCGCTGATAGCCGAAGCGCAGCCCGATCTCGTACCAGAACAGATTGCCGAAGATGCAGCCCAGCGTGCCGACCAGCACGAGCAGGGTGAAGTCCATCTTGCCCTGGCCCGCGGCGATCCCGCCCAGGCTCATGATCACTTCGGAAGGGACGGGCGGGATCACATTTTCCAGCACCATCAGCAGGAAGATGCCGAGATAACCCCAGTCGAGCCAGTTGGTCATTCGTCGATCAGTTCGTCCGCTCGGCGACGCGGCGCTCGATCGCGTCCCAGATCACTGCGCCGGTATCGGTGCCGTTGAACCTGTCGATCGCGACGATGCCGGTGGGCGACGTGACGTTGATCTCGGTCAGCCACTCGCCGCCGATCACGTCGATACCGACGAACAGCAGCCCGCGCTTCTTCAGCTCCGGCCCCAGCACGTCGCAGATTTCCTGCTCGCGCGCGGTCAGCTCGGTCTTGGCCGCGGTGCCGCCGACCGCGAGGTTCGAGCGGATCTCGCCTTCGCCCGGCACGCGATTGACCGCGCCCGCCACCACACCGTCGACCAGCACGATCCGCTTGTCGCCCGCCGCCACGCTGGGGAGGAAGGCCTGCACCATATGCGGCTCGCGATAGGCGGTGTTGAACACTTCGATCAGCGACGAGAGGTTGGCGCCGTCGCTGTCGATCTTGAAGATCGCCTTGCCGCCATTTCCGTGGAGCGGCTTCACCACGATTGCGCCATGTTCCGCCAGAAACTCGCGCGCCTCGTCCACGCTGCGGGTGATCAGGGTCGGCGGCATGAACTGCGCATAGTCCAGCACGAACACCTTTTCGGGCGCGTTGCGGACATTGGCGGGGTCGTTCACGACCAGCGTCTTGTGCGCGATCCGCTCGAGAAGGTGGGTGGCGGTGATATAGCCGAGATCGAAGGGCGGATCCTGTCGCATCAGGATCACATCGGCTTCGTCGCCCAGATCGAGCTTCACCGGATCGCCGAAGCTGAAGTGATTGCCTTCGACCCGCTGAACGGTGACCGGGTGCGCCCTGGTCCAGACCTTGCCGTCCGAATAGTTCAGGTCCTCGGGCGCATAGTGGAACAGCTTGTGCCCGCGCGCCTGCGCCGAGAGCATCAGCGCGAAGGTCGAATCGCCAGCGATGTTGATCGCGTCGAGCGGGTCCATCTGCACGGCAATATTGAGCGACATTCGGCCTCCTGAGAACATACCTGTAGGTGACTTATTCGAGTAAGTCACCCCATCCAGGCGTTCTCGATATGGCGAGGCAGCGCGCCGGGGGCAATGAGGATCACGTCGACGCGAATATCGTCGCCCGGCCCGGCATATTTCGGCATCAGATATTCGGCAGCCGCGGCCACGCGCGAGAGGCGGCGTTCGTCGATCGCCCAGTCGAGTTCGGCTTGCGTGGCGCGCGTCTTCACTTCGATGAACGCGACCAGCGCTCCCCTGCGCGCGACCAGATCGACTTCGCCCGCAGGCGTGCGGACGCGCTTGTCGAGGATCTTCCACCCGCGCAGCCACAACCACCACGCCGCGCGCCGCTCCCCGTCGCGCCCGCGCGTCTCGGCGGCGCGGCGGTCCCTCAATCCTTCAGTTCCATCGCTCGCGCGTACAGCTCGCGCCGGTCGAGTCCGAGCTTCTTCGCGACTTCGCCCGCTGCCTTGGAGGCGGGCAGCCGGGTCAGCGCCTCGCGCAGCGCGGAATCGGCATCCGCCTCGGTCGCCGGCGCAGCTTCGCCCGGAGGGGCCACCACCACCACGATCTCCCCCTTGGGCGGCGAATCGGCATAGCGGGCGGCGAGTTCGATGAGGCTGCCGGTCACGCATTCCTCGAACTTCTTGGTGATCTCGCGCGCCACCGCGGCTTCGCGGTCGCCAAGCCCTTCGGCCAGCGCGGCGAGGCAGGCGGACAGGCGCGGACCCGATTCGTAAAAGACCAACGTCGCGCGGACCGATGCGATCTCCGCGATCGCCTGTGCGCGGGCCTGTTGCTTCGAGGGCAGGAAGCCCATGAACAGGAAGCGGTCGGTCGGCAGCCCCGCCAGCGTCAGCGCCGCGATTCCCGCGCAGGGGCCGGGAATCGTCGTCACCTGATGACCCGCGGCGCGGGCGTCACGCACCAGCTTGAAGCCGGGATCGGAGATCAGCGGCGTCCCCGCATCGCTCACCAGCGCCACGGCTTCGCTCGCCATCCGCGCGACCAGGCCGGGCCGGACGGCATCGGCATTATGGTCGTGATAGGGGAGCATTTTCCCCTTCGCGCCGAGGTGCCGAAAAAGTCCCGCTGTCACACGGCTGTCCTCGACAGCAACCACATCCGCGTTCAGGAGTATTTGTGAAGCGCGCGGAGACAGGTCGCCGAGATTGCCGATCGGGGTCGCGACGATATAGAGGCCGGGCGTAAGAATAGAGTTCATCGGGGAGAGTCATGGCAGACCGGAACGCAAATCGACAGGGCTTTGGCTCTCGGGGCCTCCTTGGGATGCTGCGCTGGACCGTGGTCGGCGCGGCGCTGTTCATCAGTGCGTGCGCCACCGGCCCGCGGGTGATCCCGCAGGGCGAGCGTCCCCCCGTGGTCGAGGTGCCGCGCGACCGGCCCGCCGATCGCCCGATCCAGCCCGGCTTGCCGCAGGACGTGGCGCGTCATCGCGTTGCGCTGCTCGTGCCGCTGACGGGTCCGAATGCTGGCGTCGGCAAGTCGCTGGAGAATGCGACCCAGCTCGCGATCCTCGACACCAACGCCGACAATATCCGCATCACCACCTACGACACGTCCACCGGCGCTGCGGAAGCTGCCCGGCGCGCCATCGCCGACGGCAACAAGCTGATCCTCGGGCCGCTGCTGGCCGAGGAAGCCCGCGAAGTCGCGCCGCTGGCCCGCGCCGCGCGCGTGCCGGTGCTCAGCTTCTCGAACGACACCAATGTCGCCGGCGGCGGCACCTTCCTGCTCGGCTATTCGCCGGCCCAGTCGATCGAGCGCGTGGTCGGTTACGCCCGCACCAGCGGCATCACCCAGTTCGCGGGTCTCGTACCCGGTGGCCTTTATGGCGAGCGTTCGTCGACCGCGTTCCTGCGCGCCGTCGAAGGCGCCGGGGGCACGGTGACGGTGATGGAAACCTATGACGGGCGTCCCGGTTCGATGACCACCGCGCTCGCGAAGATCAACCGCCAGCCCTATCAGGCGATCCTGATCGCGGGCACCGGCGCGAATGGCGTCACCGCCGTGCCGATCATCCGTCGCGCGCCCAACGGCAAGACCGCGCGCATCCTCGGCACCGAGCTGTGGAACACCGATTCGGGCATCGGTTCGAACGCGGTGCTCAACGGTGCCTGGTTCGCCAGCGTGCCGGACAATTATTACCGCCAATACGCCACCAAATATCGCGGCCGCTTCGGTGCGGCGCCGTATCGCATGTCGACGCTCGGCTATGATGCCGTGCTGCTCACCGTGCGCATGGCGCGTGACTGGAAGCCGGGCAGCGAGTTCCCGATCCGCGAACTGACCTCGCGCAGCTTCGCCGGGCTGGACGGCGCCTTCCGTTTCGGCCGCGACGGCGTGGCCGAACGCGCGCTGGAAGTGCAGGAAGTCCGCGCCGGGCAGGTGGTGACGGTGTCGGCCGCACCTGCGACGGTAGGCGACTGAAGCCGGATTGGCATTCAGCCTGTCCGGCAGCCTACCCGGTCGGCGACGGTCGATTGCGGCTTGCAATGTAGGATTTCGGCTGCTTGCCTGGGCAGGCTTGGGGGACGCCCCACCGCTCTTTGACTCGTCCGAACCATCGTTTTTTGCGGGAGACCGGTTTTTCGCGGTATAGGTGTCAACCGTGTCAACCAGCACCGTTCGAAGTGCTTGTTACTGAACGATTTACGCAAATTCGTCCGCGCGATCTGCAGAGCGCGAATATCGGTCCGTCTTACGCCAGCAACAGTTCGCGCAGGATCGCTTCAAGAACGGGCATCCCGGCTTCGGTAACGCGAAGCCGGGCGCCTTCGCGGGCGGCGAGGCCGTGGTCGATCAGCCGGTCCAGCACGCGCGCGTCGATCGGCGCTTCGCCTCCGGCCAGCAAAGCGACGCGGCTCAGGTCGACGCCTTCGCCCAGCCGCAGGCCCATCACCAGCGCTTCGACCGCACGTTCGTTCGGGGTCAGCGCATCTTCGCGCTCGATGCCGTGGCCGTTGCGCTCGATCGCCGCGATCCAGTTCTCGGGCTTCTTGCGCCGCACCGTCGCCGCGCCGCTGCGCCGGCCATGCGCACCGGGGCCGATCCCGGCATAGTCGCTGTAGCGCCAATAGGTCAGGTTGTGGCGGCTCTCCGCGCCGGGGCGGGCGTGGTTCGAAATTTCATAGGCAGGCAGGCCGGCCTCGGCGGTGATCGCGCGGGTCGCTTCGAACAGATCGGCGGCAGCATCGGGATCATATGCGGCGAGTTGCCCCTTCTCGAACATCGTCGCGAAGCGCGTGCCGGGTTCGATGGTCAACTGGTAGAGCGAGAGATGCTCGGTGCCGAAGCCGATCGCGCGGCGCAACTCGGCGTCCCAATCGGCAAGCGTCTGATCCGGCCGGGCATAGATCAGGTCGAAGCTCACTCGCCCGAACACCGACTGCGCGGTTTCCAGCGCGGCCAGCCCTTCGCTCACGCCATGCGCGCGGCCAAGGAACTTCAGCGCCTCGTCATCGAGCGCCTGTAGACCGAGCGACACGCGGTTTACCCCCGCCGCCGCCAGATCGGCGAAGCGCGCGGCTTCCACCGATGAGGGGTTGGCTTCCAGCGTGATTTCCACGCCATCGGTGAAGCCCCAGCGCGCCTCGGCTTCGGCGATCACCGCCGCGACCGTCTCGGGCGGCATCAGCGAAGGCGTGCCTCCGCCGAAGAAGATCGACGAGACCGGCCGATCGGGCAGCGCCTCTGCCTCATGCCGCAAGTCGCGCAGCATGGCCTCACGCCACGCCGCCTGATCCACGCTCTCGCGGACATGGCTGTTGAAGTCGCAATAGGGGCATTTGGACACGCAGAACGGCCAGTGGACGTAGAGTGCCAGGGCCGGTGAGGAGGCGTTCACGCGCAATGCTCGGGAATCGAACCACGCGCGTAGCCCGGCAGGGCGGAGCGCCACAAAAGACTCACGGGTTCGTGCGAACCGGTTGCGAGGATCGACATGCTCACCGAGGGAAGGGCTGGAGCGGGTAACGGGAATCGAACCCGTGTATTCAGCTTGGAAGGCTGCTGTACTACCATTGTACTATACCCGCTTATAGCCTTGAAATCAGCTAGTTAGCGGCATCGATGCGATCGGATTGCCGGTCGTTTTGCAGCGATGCGCTTGCCCAGTGCCACGACGACCCGTTCATGGTCAACATCGAGCTTGCGAATAAGACCAATTGCTATGCGTCGTTTACGGCCTGCCAGGACAGGTCGAACCTCGCGAGATATTTGCGAAGCCGGTCGGCATCGTTCGCCGAGGCGCGGCGACTGCGGGAGGCGGCGAAAAGCCGCCGGCCCGCTTCGGACAGCGAACGGCTGGCGCGGCATGTCGCGACGACATAGTCGAGTTGCACCCGGTCGAACGGATCGAGTTCGGCCAGTTGCCCCGCATCGAGCAGCCCGTCGAGCGTATCGCTTTCACGGTTCTCGCTTGCCCATAGACGGCGCAGGCGCGCCACTTCGGCCGATACGCCCGCCAGGTCGATCCGTCCCGCCGGGGATAGCGTCGCCATCCGCGTCACGCTGGCCGCCAGATCGCGGAAATTGCCCGGCCATCGCGCTTCGGGCCCGGTCGCGAACGCCAGATACGCCTGATGCGCCTCGCGGTTGAAGGTCACCCGGGTGCCCTCGCGCTCCGCATAGCGGTCCAGCTCATATTCGAGGTTAGGCGCGATATCCTCGCGCCGTTCGGCCAGGCCGGGGAGTCCGAAGGTCCACAGATTGAGGCGCGCGAGCAGATCTTCCCGGAACCGCCCCTCGCTCACCGCCTTCGCCAGATCGCGATTTGTCCCGGCGATCAGCTGGAAATCCGATCCCACCTCGCTGTCCGATCCCACCGGCAGGAAGCGCTTGTCCTCGATCGCGCGCAGGATCATCGCCTGCTCGTCCAATCCGAGCTCACCGATCTCGTCGAGGAACAGCACGCCCTTGTCGGCAGTGCGTAGCAGGCCCGGCCGGTCGGCGGTCGCGCCGGTGAAGCTGCCCTTGCGATGCCCGAACAGCGCCGACATCGCGCCGTCGCCGCGCAGCGTGGCGCAATTCACTTCGACGAAGCCGCCTTTAACCTGATGCTTCAGCCGCTTCAGTTCGTAGATCCTGCGCGCCAGCTGGCTCTTGCCTGCGCCGGTCGGTCCGGTCAGCAACACCGGCGCGCGGCTGCGCACCGCGACATGCTCGATCTCCTCGATCAGCGCGTTGAAGCCCGGGTTGCGCGTGTCGATGCCCGATTTGAGGAATGAGGTGCTTTCCGCCGTCGCCGCGGCAAAGCGGGTGGCGATGCTGTCGTAGCGTGACAGGTCGAGGTCGATCGCGGTCCAGTTGCCCGGCGCGCTCGACGGCGATCGGCGCGAGGGCTGGGTCTGGAGCAGACGGCCGGGCAGGTATCGCGCCTCGGTCAGCAGGAACAGGCAGATCTGCACCACGTGCGTGCCCGTGGTGATGTGGATCAGATAATCCTCGCCTTCGGGGTCGAACGGAAAGCCGCGCACGAAGTCGAGCAGCTTTCCATAGACTTCCTCGAAATCCCACGGATCGCGAAAGCCCAGCACATGCCGCTCGACGCGCGTCTCGGGCGAGACCGCCGCGATATCCCGGGTCACGAAATCGGCGAGCGCACCATGCGATTCCCCGTGAAGCATCACGAACCGGTCGACGCGCAGATCGTCGTGCATGCACAGCCCCACCGAGGGCCGCCACTTGTTCCACCGCGACGCATTATGCGGCCCGCCGTCAAGCGTTGAACCGATAAAGCCGATGACGGTGAGTGGGCGCATGTTTATCCTATCGGATAAAATACGAGCTATGTCGATAGATACATATGCGGGCGAAATTTTGCACACTGGGCGCCGTCGTAAATATAATTGTTTAAAATTAGATACTTGTCGATTTAATGGCGCGATCGTTCGTTCTGGCACGCAGCGTGCGTAGGGATAGTCGTCGAAGCGGCGCCGTTGAACACGCCGCCTTCGACAGGCGGAAGGCAGGGGCGGCCGGAATGGGCCGGCCGCCCCCAACCGCAGCGGATTTCATCGCTCCTTCGCGAGCGAACAGGATAGGATGACCGTCATGACGACGAGTTTCGAATACCAGCATGTCGATGGCGGCGTGCCGATCAAGATGTGGACCCGCGGCGTGCCCGTGGATCAGAAGGCTCGCGACCAGCTGTCGCGTGCGGCGCAGATGCCGTTCGTGTTCAAGCATGTTGCCGCGATGCCCGATGTCCATGTCGGCATCGGCGCGACCGTCGGTTCGGTGATCCCGACCAAGGGCGCGGTGATCCCGGCGGCGGTGGGCGTCGATATCGGCTGCGGGATGATGGCCGCGCGGACCTCGCTGATGGCGCATGACCTGCCGGACAATCTGGAGGGCATCCGCTCGGCGATCGAGCAGGCGGTGCCGCATGGGCGCGCCGTTGGCCGCAACAAGCGGGACACGGGTTCATGGGGCGATCCGCCTGCGGGGATCGTCGATGCGTGGGCGACGCTCGCGGCGCGCTTCGGACGGATCGTGGCAAAGTACCCCAAGCTCGAGAAGACGAACAACCTCGTCCATCTCGGGACTCTGGGCACCGGCAACCACTTCATCGAGCTGTGTCTCGACGAGGAAGCGCGGGTGTGGGTCATGCTCCATTCGGGTTCGCGGGGCGTGGGCAATGCGATCGGCAGCTTCTTCATCGAGCTGGCGAAGCAGGACATGCGCAAGTGGCATATCAACCTGCCCGACGAGGATCTGGCCTATTTCCCGGAAGGGACCGATCATTTCGACGACTATGTCGAAGCGGTCGGCTGGGCCCAGGACTATGCCGCGCTCAACCGGCGCATGATGATGACCAACGTCATCGCCGCGCTCCGGAGCCGGATCGCCAAGCCGTTCGATGCGGAGATGGAAGCGGTGAATTGCCACCACAACTATGTGACGCGCGAGAACCATTTCGGCGAGAATGTGCTCGTGACCCGCAAGGGCGCGGTGCGCGCGGCGAAGGGCGTGATGGGCATCATTCCGGGATCGATGGGCGCCAAGTCGTTCATCGTCCGGGGCTTGGGCAATGCGGAGTCGTTCGACAGCTGCAGCCACGGGGCAGGGCGGATCATGTCCCGCACCGAGGCCAAGAAGCTGGTGACGCTCGACGAGCATGTCCGCGACACCGAAGGCGTCGAATGCCGGAAGGATGCGGGCGTGATCGACGAGACGCCGCGTGCGTACAAGCCGATCGAAGCCGTGATGGCCGCGCAGGCCGATCTGGTGGAGATCGTCCACACGCTGAAGCAGGTGGTGTGCGTCAAGGGGTGACCCCCTTGACGCCGCGATCGGGAGCAAGACGATGCGAAAGGCCCTGCACTGCACCGCATGCGGCGCACAGCTTTCCCGGCCGCTCCGGATTCTGTCGCTCAAGGACCCCGCAGTCGGGCGTCCGGAGCATGAACCGGAAAAGCCGCTGAGCGACCCGGGTACTGCATACAAGTCGTACGAACCGATTGAACGTTCCTATTCCGATCAGCCCGCCAGACTGGAATTCGCGCCGCAATACTGGATCAACCCCGAAGACCTCGACAAGTCGGTCCGCTGGACGCGCAAGCGGAAACGGATGGACGGCTGTTGCGGTGTGGCCGGTGCCAATGGACCCAACAAGCTCTGCGCTTGCGGCGCGGAGATCGGAACGCACCGCACCGATTGCTGGACATCCCGCGTGTTCATCCCCGAACCCGCGGCAACCTATTGGAACGAAGAATCATGATCATCATCGACGGATCGGAAGGCGAAGGCGGCGGACAGGTGGTGCGCAATTCCTGCGCGCTATCGCTTGTCACCGGCCAGCCGTTTCGCATCGTCAACGCGCGCGGCAAGCGGGAAAAGCCCGGCCTGATGCGCCAGCATGTCACCTCGATCGAAGCCGCCTGCAGGATCGGCGGGGCGGATTGCGAGGGGCTGGCGGTCGGTGCGTCCGAATTCACCTTCCTTCCCGGCAAGGTCGCCGCTGGCGACTATCATTTCGCGGTCGGCACCGCGGGCAGCACCGGCCTCGTGCTCCAGACGATCCTCGTTCCGCTGATGCTGGCGGAGGGGCCCTCGCGCGTGGTTCTGGAGGGCGGCACGCACAACATGCTCGCGCCGCCGTTCGACTTTATCGAGCGGACCTTCCTGCCGATCGTCAATCGCATGGGGCCGCGTGTCGAGGCTCGGCTGGTGCGGCACGGCTTCTATCCGCGTGGCGGCGGCCGGATCGAGGTGGAGATCACTCCGGCGCCGCTCCGCCGGATCGACTGCCTGGATCGCGGCGCACCGCTCGGCCTGTCGGGAACGGCGCGCTTCGCCGGTCTGCCCTTCGACATCGCCCAGCGCGAGATCAAGGTGGCGCGCAAGGAACTCGGCTGGGCCGAGGACGCCTTCGCCGTCCGTCAGCTTCCCGAGGATCAGGGGCCGGGCAACATCCTGTTGCTGGAGGCGGTATTCGAGCATGTGACCGAGATCGTCAGCGGTTTCGGCCAGCTCGGGGTTCCGGCGGAGCGGCTGGCGGCCAAGGCTGCCGGACGAATGCAGGGCTATCTGGAGTCCGCGGCCTTTGCCGGGCCGTATCTTCAGGATCAGCTGTTGCTGCCCTTCGCGCTCGCCGGCGGCGGAGTGTTCACCACGGTGAAGCCGAGCCAGCACAGCCTGACCGCGGCGGACATCATCGAACGCTTTCTGGAAATCCGGACGGTCTTCACGCAGCGCGACGACGGATCCCATCTCGTAACGATGGGATCCGGTTGACGGCCTGACAGCGGTCAGGCGGCGAGGGCGGAGAGCCGGTGGCGGATGATCGTCTCTGCTTCGGAAACGATGCGGCTGACCAGCTCGGCGCAGGTCGGGATATCGCGGATCAGGCCCTGGACCTGACCGGCCCAGATCAGGCCTGCGTCGATATCGCCGGTTTCGAGGGCGACCCGTCCCTTCGCGCCCGCGACGAGGGGGCGGACGTCCTCGAACACCGCGTCCTCGCGCGCGCTGATCGCGACGACCTGATCGGAGACGCTGTTCTTCGCGACCCGGCCGGTATTGTGGAACTTGCGGAAGATCAGGTTGGTGCCGCGCTCGTCATTGTCGAGCAGCAGCTGCTTCACCTTGTCATGGATTGGCGCTTCCACCGTTGCGCAGAAGCGCGTGCCCATGTTGATCCCCTCGGCCCCCAGCGCCAGCGCGGCGGCCAGGCCGCGCCCGTCGCCAAAGCCGCCGCTGGCGATCATCGGGATCTTCACCTTGTCCGCCGCGGCGGGAATCAGGATCAGGCCCGGAATATCGTCCTCGCCCGGATGGCCGGCGCATTCGAAGCCGTCGATCGAGATCGCGTCCACGCCCATACGTTCCGCCGACAGCGCGTGGCGGACGGCGGTGCATTTATGGATCACCTTGACCCCATGCGTCTTGAACTCGTCGACATGCTCCTGCGGCTTGTGACCCGCAGTCTCGACGATCGTGACCCCGCTCTCGATGATCGCGCGGCGATACTCGGCATAGGGCGGCGGAGAGACCGAAGGCAGGATCGTCAGGTTCACCCCGAACGGCTTGTCGGTCATCGCCCGGCAGCGGTCGATCTCGCGGCGAAGATCGTCCGGAGTCGGCTGGGTGAGCGCGGTCAGCAGGCCGAGGCCGCCCGCGTTGGAAACCGCCGCAGCCAGCTCGGCGCGGCCCACCCACATCATCCCGCCCTGAACGATCGGATGCTCGATGCCGACCAGTTCGGTGAAGCGCGTACGGATCGCCATGTCAGTCTTCTCCGCTCACAGCCGCTCGACGATGGTGACGTTGGCGATGCCGCCGCCCTCGCACATCGTCTGCAGGCCATAGCGGCCGCCGCGCGCCTTCAATGCGTGGAGTAGGGTCGCCATCAGCTTGGTGCCCGATGCGCCGAGCGGGTGGCCGAGCGCAATCGCACCGCCATTGACGTTCAGCTTGGCCGGATCGGCGCCCAGCGCCTGAAGCCACGCCATCGGCACCGAGGCGAAGGCTTCGTTGACTTCGAAGAGGTCGATATCGTCGATCGTCAGGCCTGCGCGGGCCAAGGCCTTCTTCGTCGCCGGGATCGGCTCCTCGAGCATGATCACCGGATCGCCGGCTGTGACGGTGAGGTTCACCACGCGCGCCAGCGGAGCAAGGTTGAAGCGCTTCAGCGCTGCTTCGCTGACCACCATCAGGCCCGACGCGCCATCGGTCATCTGGCTGGCGTTTGCGGCGGTGATCGTGCCGCCTTCGGTCAGCGTCTTGACCGCCGCCATCGCTTCCATCGTACCGCCGACGCGCACGCCATCGTCGGTGTCGAAGATGCCGTCGACCGTCTCGACCGGCACGATCTCATCCTTGAACGCACCCGCTTCGATCGCGGCGGCTGCCTTATGGTGGCTGTCGAGCGCGAAAGCGTCCATCGCCTCGCGGGTGAAACCATATTTGTTGGCAATGGCCTGCGCGCCGTGGAACTGGCTGAACTCCGCGACACCGTAGCGATCGCGGATGCTCTTGGGCCACGGACCCTCACCGATACCGGCAGCGCTGTGTAGCGCGACGTTCGATCCCATCGGCACGCGCGTCATGCTTTCCGCTCCGGCGGCGATGACGATATCCTGTGTGCCGGACATGACAGCCTGCGCCGCGAACTGGAGCGCCTGCTGCGACGATCCGCACTGGCGGTCGATCGTTACCGCCGGAACGCTGTCGGGCAGGCGCGAGGCCATCACGATGTTGCGGCCGAAGGCGAAGCCCTGTTCGCCCGCCTGACTGACGCAGCCGACGATCACATCGTCGATCGCGGCGGGATCCACGCCGGTGCGGTCGACCAGCGCGTTGAGGATGGTTGCGCCCAGATCGGCGGGATGGACCCCGATCAGGCCGCCCTTGCGGGCGCGCCCACCGGCGGTGCGAACGGATTCGACGATATAGGCTTCGGCCATGTCAGGCTCCTCTGAAGTTTGCCGGGCGCTTCTCGAAAAAGGCCGCGATCCCCTCGCGCGCCTCGGCGCCCGCGGCGATCGCCATCGATCGCAATTCGCGGTCGAGCTGGGTCTCGAACCCGCTCTCGAAACTCTCGCGCAGCATCGCGCGCGCTGCGCCGAACGCCGCGACCGGTGCGCTGGCCAGCTTCTGCGCGACCTTTTCGCCTTCCGCCGCCAGTTCGGCATCGTCGACGGTGCGCGTTACCAGCCCGCACGCTTCGGCTTCGTCGGCGGAGAGGCGGCGGTTGGTCAGGATCATCTCCTGCGCTTTGCGTAGCCCCACCAGCCGGGGCAGCAGCCAGCTCAGCCCGCCATCGGCGGTCAGCCCGATCGCGCCATAGGCGGCAGTGTAGTGCGCGGCTTTGCCCGACAGCACGACGTCGCCCATCACCGCGAGGCTCAGCCCGACGCCAGCCGCCGGTCCGTTGACCAGAGTCAGCAGCGGCTTGGGCATCGTCGCCAGCCGCTGGATCCCGGCATGCAGCGTCCCGATCAGCTCGGTCAGCGCGGCGGGCAAGGCATCACCCGCTTGTCTCATCGCGCCGATATCGCCGCCCGCGCAGAACAGCCGGCCGTTTCCGGTGACCACCACGCAGCGCACCGAAGCATCGGTCTCGCACGCGATCGCCGCTTCGAAAAAGGCGCGCGCCATCGGAAGGTCGATTGCGTTGCCGATGTCGGGACGGTCGAGCGTGATCCGCCCGATCCCGTCCGCGACTTCGAACGCAATGCCGTCCTTTGAAAAGCTCACCGCGGCGCCATGCGGATCGCGCCGTCGAGGCGGATGACTTCACCGTTCAGCATCGGATTGGTGACGATCGCTTCGACCAGCTGGGCATATTCTGCGGGCTTGCCGAGGCGGCTGGGGTGCGGAACCTGTTGGCCCAGCGAGTCCTGCGCGGGCTGGGGCAGGCCCATCAGCATCGGGGTGAGGAAGATGCCCGGCGCGATAGTGACCACGCGGATGCGATGCTGTGCCAGATCGCGCGCGGCGGGGAGGGTGAGGCCAACCACCCCGCCCTTGGACGAGGCATACGCCGCCTGACCGATCTGGCCGTCGATCGCGGCGACAGATGCGGTGTTGACGATCACCCCGGCTTCCTCGCCCTCGATCCCCGCTGCGATCAGCCGCGCGGCGAATTTCGAAATCATGTTGAAGGTGCCGATCAGGTTCACTTCGATCGTCTTGCGATACACGTCGAGCGAGTGGGGCAGGCCCTCCTTGTTGACGAGGCGCACCGCCGGGGCGACGCCCGCACAGTTGACCAGCACGCGGGCCGGGCCGTGCAGTGCTTCGGCGGCGGCGAAGCCGGCATTGGCCGAATCCTCGTCCGCGACATTCACCTTGAAGAAGGCCCCGCCGATCTCGGCCGCGGCTGCGGCGCCGACTTCCTCGTTCAGATCGAAGATGGCGACTTTCGCGCCGTTCGCTGCCAGCATCTTCGCCGTGGCGTTGCCCAGACCCGATGCGCCGCCGGTCACGACCGCGGCGATTCCCTGTACCTGCATCCCCGTCGTTTCCCTCTTTTATACCCGTGAGAATAACGCTACTGGTGAGTAGCTGTACGAGGTTGGGGTGCATGTCAAGGTGACGATGGGAAGTAGTTCGACGGTGCCGCTTCCGGTTTCGCCCTTTCGCTCGACCCGGTCGACGGCGGAGGAAAAGCAGGAGAAACGGGCGGCCTTGCTGCTGGCGGCGGTGCGCATGTTCAACGAGCGCGGTTTCCACGCGACTTCCCTCGAGGATGTCGCGGCATCGCTCGGCGTGACCAAGCCGGTCATCTATCATCACCTGGGCAACAAGGATCAGGTACTGTTCGAATGCGTGCGCAGCGGCCTTGGCGAGTTGCGCGACGCGGCGGAGCGTGCGCGGGGCGAGCAGGGCAGCGGGCTGGATCGGCTGAAGGCTTATCTGCGCCGCTATGCCGAGACGATCATGAGCGATTTCGGCCGCTGCATCATCCGCACCGGCGACGAAGTGCTGAACGAAGAGACCCGGTTGCGGTTTCGCGAGTTGAAGCGTCAGATCGACACCGATCTGCGCACCCGGATCGAGGAAGCGGTGGCGGATGGCTCGATCGTCGTGGCCGATGTCCGCACGGCGGCGTTCGCTATTGCCGGGGCGCTGAACTGGTCGGCCCGCTGGCATCGTCCCGACGGGCCTGAGAGCGCCGCCGAGACAGCGGCGGGGCTGGTTGATTTGCTGTGCGCCGGCCTTGCGCCGCGCGAGCGCTGAACATTCTGGAGGTAGGAAGCATGAAGCTATTGGTGCCGGTCAAGCGAGTGCTTGACTATAATGTGAAGCCCCGGGTGAAGGCGGACGGGACGGGCGTCGATCTGGCGAACGTGAAGATGAGCATGAACCCGTTCGACGAGATT